>CAYFJS010000001.1:0-69179 GCA_964343495.1 uncultured Acidimicrobium sp.
TCTATGCGATCCAGGGACAGTTCTCCAAGGTTCGCTCGTTCGTGTTCATCGACGGAATCGACGAAGTGACGAGCTACTTCAAGGCGACCGAGGACATCAGCGAGGCGATCCATCGAGTCAATACAGAAGCCGACGTCGTCTGGGTGGACGGCCACAGCGACTACGGCCACGCCTTCGAAGTGTTCTGGGAGCGCTATGGCAAGGACATCAACGCCAAGACGACGATCCTCCTCCTCGGTGACGCGCGCAACAACTATCACGCGACGCAGTCCTGGGTGGTCAAGGAGATGCAAAAGCGCGGTCGCCACGTGTACTGGCTGAATCCGGAGCCGAAGAGCTACTGGAACACCGGCGACTCAGTGGTCGGTGAATATGGCTCGTTCACCGACGGTGTGTACGAGTGTCGCAACCTGCGCCAGTTGGAGAGTTTCGTCGAGAAGTTGGCGTGACCAAGACCAGGGTCGTCCTCGTTCGGCACGGCGAGTCGATCGTCACCGTGCGCCGTGTGATCGGTGGTCCGCGAACGTGCACCGGCTTGTCGGAACTCGGCACCTTGCAGGCCGCAGCCTTGCGAGATCGATTGGCGTCGACGAAGGAGATCGCAGCCGACGTCCTGATTTCGAGTGCCTATCCGAGGGCACTGCAGACTGCAGAGATCGTGAAAGGCGCGCTCGGCTTCACCGACGTGGTCGTCGATCCGAACTTCGGTGAACACGATCCAGGTCCGGAGTGTGACGGTCTCAGTTTCGATGAGTACGTGCGTCGCTATGGGCGACCGGACTGGGGTGGGGATCCACATGCCGTCGTCTTTCCGGGTGGGGAGACGATCGCGCAATTCCACGATCGTGTGTATGGCGCCTTCGATGCCACCGTGCGCGCACATTTCGGCAAGACCGTCGTCGTTGCGTGCCACGGCGGGGTGATCGACGCGATCCTGCGACGAATCGTCCACGCGCCTTCGACCGGGAAGTTCGAAATCCATACTCGGAACTGCTCGCTCACGGAGATGGTCGAGCAGCGGGATAGACACTGGGCGCTCATCAGGTACAACGATCACGCCCATCTCCGCGACCTACCCGAGGCGACCCCTTCGGAGTAGGTTCGCGATCGTGGCGAATCGTCCGATCATCGTCGTCGGCGCTGGCGTGGCCGGGTGCGTGGTCGCTGGGACACTCGCGCGCGAGACATCAGCACCGATCATCCTCCTCGAGGGAGGTGACTCGGACGAAGCGTTGTTCGATCCGTCCTCGCGGACTCTGACCTTCGTCGACTCACTCGCCCGTGCTTCGACGAGACGCGATGACCTACTTGTTCGGCGAACCTCCGTGCAGACACCCAAGCCCTATCCCGCTGGGCGCGGCGTCGGGGGCTCCGGTGAGATCAATGCGATGGTCGCGTCGTGGGGGATGGAAGGCGATGTCGCGACCTGGGGCGAGTCCGCTCCAATTGGTGTCGACGGGATTGATTCGTGGCGCGAGGCGTTGGCAACACTCCCGCACGAGGTTCGAACGGTCGGCGAGGGCGAGTGGGGGTCGGTGGACGGGGCACTCGTGAGCGCGTGCACGGCGACGGGAATTTCCCGCAACGATGCCTTGTGGAACGACATGACGAGCGGCGAAGGTGTCGGAGCAGCAACAATTTTTGCGCGCGGCCAGATGAGGTCTACCGGAGTCGACGCGATTCTTCGCGCCGGAATCGCATCGGGACGCGTGCGGGTGGATCGGGGCTCGACGGTTTCGCGAGTGCTGACGCGCGATCATGTCGTCTGTGGCGTCGAACTCGTTGGGGGCGAAGTGCTCGAGGCCCGAGCCGTCGTTTCGTGTGCGGGCGCCTTCGGATCGGTTGAACTGCTGCAACGAAGCGCCGTCATCCCCGCGACGGTGACCGGTGTGCAGGACCATCCGGCCATTGCGCTCGTCACGCGTGAACCGCTCGCGCAGCGTGGGAACCTTTCGATTGGTGCGATCGGTCGACTCACCGTTGGCGGGGGACTCGGCAACATCCATCTCGTCGCGATGAACGCGACGGCTCCGGGTGATCGCTCACACGGCGCACTCCTGATCGCACTGATGGACGTGAGGTCTCGTGGCTCGATTGCCCTGCGTGCTGATGGCTCGGTCGACCGCGACTTGAACATGCTGTCGACCGGAGATGAAATGAGCTCGCTCGTCGCAGCGGCCAGGCGTGTCGTCCCGATCGTCGATCGGATGCAGGAGCGACTTGGTGTTGACTTCCACCTCTCGGAGCGCAGCGACTCGGTTCATTGGCTCGGCGAGGCGGGCGATGCTGCGGTCGCAGAGTGGATCTCGTCTTCGTGTGGCGTGTACGCACATGCGGCGTCGTCTCTGCCGCTCGGCGGCGATCACGTCGATCGGCGTGGCGCACTGCGGTCAGTCGACGGAGGGTGGGTCGCGGATGCCTCGGTCATGCCACGATTGATCTCGGGCAATCCGACGCTCGCCGTCGCGGCACTCGCGCGAGTAGTAGCGAGGAATGTCGCGGCAGCTATCGCTGCCAGTTGAGCGAACGCTGCACGCCGCGAAGCCAGCGCTCGTAATCGGCACCCTCCGTGCCGGTCGGTTGCGGCTCGAATCGACGATCGAGGTGCCACGCATCGGCGATGTCCTTCGTCGAGTCCCACACGCCCTCGGCGAGCCCTGCGAGATATGCCGCGCCCATCGCCGTGGTCTCGAGCACCGTCGGTCGCTTCACTTCCACGTTCAGGTGGTTCGACTGCAATTGGCACAACAAATCCATGACTGCTGCGCCTCCGTCGACGCGCAGCGAGGAGAGCGAGACGCCGGAGGCCGACGCCATCGCATCGATCACGTCTCGGGTCTGGAAGACCATCGACTCCACGACTGCACGCGCGAGATGCGCACGAGTCGTCCCTCGAGTGATGCCGAGTATCGCTCCTCGCGCGCGCGGATCCCACCAGGGGCTGCCGAGTCCGGTGAAGGCGGGTACGACGACGACTCCGCCCGAGTCGGGCACGCTGAGTGCGAGTGGCTCGGTCTGAGCGGCGTGGTCGATCACATTGATTCCGTCGCGCAGCCACTGGATCGCCGCGCCAGTGACGAAGATTGCACCCTCCAGGGCGTAGGTGAGTCGACCGTCGCCGAGGTCCCAGGCGACCGTCGTCAACATGCCACTCGTCGGAGGCGGGCACGTCGTGCCGACGTTCATCAACACGAAACTTCCCGTGCCGTAGGTGTTCTTGGTGTCGCCGGGTGCGAAGCAGGCCTGACCAAAGAGCGCAGATTGCTGGTCGCCCGCGATGCCAGAGATCGGGATACCACCGAGGATTCCGCTCTCTGGATGAGTCGTTGCGCACCGTCCACTCGAGGCGACCACGCGTGGGAGCGATGTCATCGGTACTCCGAACATCGCGCACATGTCGGGATCCCACGACCCCGTCCGGATGTTGAAGAGCATCGTGCGGCTCGCGTTCGACGGGTCGGTCACGTGCACCGAGCCGCCGGAGAGTTTCCAGATGATGTACGAATCGATGGTGCCGAAGGCGAGGTCGTTCGTCGATGGAACGGCGCCCGAGCGCAACAGCCATTCCATCTTGGAACCAGAGAAGTACGGATCGAGGACGAGTCCCGTTCGCTCGCGCACCATCTCGAGATGTGGCGCGAGCTCGTCGCAGCGGTCCGCGGTGCGACGGTCCTGCCAGACGATGGCTCGGTGGAGCGGCTCGCCGGTGGCCTTGCTCCAGGCAACGACCGTCTCCCGCTGGTTGGTGATGCCGATCGCAGCCGGGGGCTGTGCGAGCGTCGAGAGGACCTCGGAGAGCGTGTCGCGCACGGCGAACCAGATCTCGGTTGCATCGTGTTCGACCCAACCCGGCTGCGGGAAGTATTGGGTGAATTCGCGATAGGCGGCAACGGGCGGTCTTCCGTCCGGAAAGACCGCGATTGAGCGGACTCCCGTCGTGCCCGCGTCGATGGCGATCACTGCGCTCACGGGTTGTTCAGTTCTTCTTGTTTCTGGGGGTCGATGTCGCGCGGCACCCGATCGGCGGTGATGCCACATGCGGCGAGGAAGAGTGCCGCGACAAGGATCGCGATGAGTGAGGAAGATGTGCGGCGGCTGATCATGGCGTGCGAGGAGTCTCCTGGGTGACGACCTCCACGGGCAATTCCACCACGAATCTCGCGCCGCGAATGCCGTCCGTACGGTTCTCGGCCCAGATGCGACCGCCGTGGAGCGTGACGTGTTCGAGCGCGAGTGCAAGGCCGAGACCGGCACCGTCCTGGCCTGACCGTCGGCCCGCTGCACCACCGCGCGAGAAGCGCTCGAAGATCTTCTCCGTTTCTCCCGCGATGAGGCCCTCGCCGTCGTCCTCCACCACGATCCACACGTACGACGACGTCGCTGCACCGTCCTCCGACGTCACGCGAACACGGGGGGTACCGCCGCTGTGGACTCGCGCATTGTCGATCAGGTTCGCGATCACGCGGGCGAGCCTGCGTCGATCGCCATGGATCACCGCGTTCTCGACTCCCTCGTCGGCGAGAATCTGGGTTCGCGGCAGGCTGCTCACGCCCACCGCTTGGCGAACGAACTCGGCGACACGCAGTGGTTCGCGAACGAGTCGCACGACACCGGCATCGAAACGCGAGATCTCGAGGAGGTCCTCGACGAGGCTTTGGAATCGAGACACGTCGCTCACGAGCAGGTCGAGTGCCGCCTGCGATCGCTCCGACAGTTCGTCGCGGCGTGCCTGCATGACCTGGGCCGAGGCCGCGAGCGTCATGAGTGGCGAGCGCAGCTCGTGGCTGACGTCAGAGGTGAAGCGAGCGTCTCGTTCGGCTCGTGACTGCAGCGTCGCGACCATTTCATTGAATGCCTCGGTGAGCGCTTGAAGGTCGGGGTCGTCCGTGGGCTCGAGACGCGTATCGAGCCTTCCGTCGGCGATCGCACGTGCGGCTTGAGCGGCATTCGCGAGAGGTCGGACGGCGCGCCGCGAAGCGAACATCCCGAGACCGATTCCGACGATGGTCGTGAATCCGCCCGCGAGGAGCAACGCGAGGCGCACGCTCGAGAGCACATCGTGGACCTCATTCATCGGGTCGTATTCGAAATACGAGGCGTTGGCGCGAGTGAGCGGGATGCCGATCACGATCGACGCTCGGCCGAACCGTTTGATCGTCATGATCGACGGTTTGCGATCGGTGATGACGCGGGTCTTGAGCTGGGTCGGGACGACCGACTCGACGAAGTTGGTCGACGACGAGATCCAGCGCCCGTCGATGTACAGCAACCTCAGGGCGGTACCTGCCTGCTCCAATGCGCCGATGACGTTTGTGCGGTCGCCGATCAATTCGTTCTGAATGCGTCGAGCATTGATGTAGGCCTGATTGATCTCGGTCAGTTCGCGTTGATTCACGAGGCTGGTACGCGTGAAGCCGAAGGTCGACAACGCGAGGATGATGGAGAGGATCAGTGACCCTGCGCCGAAGATGATGAGGATTCGGTTGCGCAGGCCGATCCGACGGGGAAGCGCGCGCCGGATGAGTCGGCGTGCACGGGTGAGTCGATACTTCGTCTGGCGCGGCTCGATGAACGTGCTCGTCACGACTCGAGGCGATAGCCGAGTCCGCGAACCGTGACCACATGGCGCGGGTTCGCCGGATCGGTCTCGACCTTCATCCGCAAACGACGGATGTGCACGTCCACGAGGCGACCATCGCCGAAGTAGTCGTATCCCCAGACCTTGTCGAGGAGCGACTCGCGGCTGAAGACCCCACCCGGATCGTTGGCCAACTCGCACAACAACCGGAACTCGGTCTTGGTGAGCACGACCTCGGCTCCGGCGAGGAGGACCTTGCCTTCCTCGGGAATGATTTCGAGATCACCGAAGACCATCTTCGAGTGTCCAGATGCCGCGGGTCGAACTCGGCGCAGCAACGCTCGGATGCGTGCGGCAAGCTCCTTCGGGGCGAACGGTTTGGTGAGGTAGTCGTCGGCGCCGGCCTCGAGACCTGCAACGACGTCGTGAGTGTCGGCCCGCGCGGTCACCATGACGATCGGAACGTCGCTCGAGCGTCGGATCGTCCTACACAGCTCGAAGCCGTCGATGCCTGGCAACATGATGTCGATCAGCACCACGTCGGCCGAGTTGTGCGCAAAGAGGGCCACGGCATCTTCGCCGCTCGAGGCCTCGTCGACGTGCCAACCCTCGTCCTCGAGGGCGAGCTTGACCGACGTGCGGATGCGCTCGTCGTCCTCGACGGTCAGAACCCGGATCCCCACGACCTCAATTGTTATCCGTCGGTGCGCTCGCGCGCAGGATCATCGCCGAGAGCGGTTCGAAGACTTCTGGCGTCGCGACGAGGGCTTCGGCGGGGCGCAGGGCCCCGCCTCGAAAATCGCCGAGCCGGCATCCTGCTTCGCGCGCGATGAGCGCCCCAGCGGCGATGTCCCAGGGGTGAAGGTTCTCCTCGAAGTAGGCGTCCAGGCGACCGCATGCGACGTAACACATGTCGATCGAGGCGGCCCCGAATCGGCGAATGTCGCGAACCTCGTGGATCATGCGTGCGACCCTCGCCGATTGGATGGTGCGCTGGTGTGCCGCGTAGCTGAAGCCAGTGCACACGAGTGCCTGGGAGATCTCCGTCGTCGCACTGCACGAGATCGATTCTCCGTTGAGCCGCGCGCCTTCTCCGCGAACGGCGGTGAACGTCTCGCCGAGCGGTGGGATGAACACGACGCCGACGAGTGGCCCGGTGCTGTCGGCGACTCCGATCGACACCGCCCAGTTCGGCAGCGCGTAGGTGAAGTTCGTCGTGCCGTCGATGGGGTCGATGCACCACTCCACGCCAGACGTTCCGTCGAAGGATGCGCCTTCCTCGCCGACGATCGAGTCCTCGGGTCGCTCGCGTCGGAGTCGCTCGACGATGAGCCGCTCACTAGCCCTGTCGTACTCGGTGACCATGTCCGTCGCCGTCGATTTCGTCCCGACGCTCGACAGGCCGGACTTGCGGCCCTCGAAGGCGAGCGTTCCAGCTTCGTGGGCGAGCGTGGTCGCAAGACCGAGGAGCTGGTGCGGCGTCATCTGTGGGATGCGTCGCGATCGTTCATCTCGCGCCACTCGCCGACAGCACGCAGCACGAGGACGCTGACGACACTCATCCCCGCCGCACCGATCACTGCACCGACCAAGATGCCGATTCCGAGCGGAGTTCCACAGTTGCCCGAGCACTGGATGTCGACCATCGAATAGCCGATTGACGCACCGGCGAGCGCGCACACGAGGATCGCGACGAAGGCGATTGCTCGTGCCAGAGGCGAAGGGATCGCTGACAGCGGACGCTTCTCGGGATCTGCTTCGGACACCCGCATTAGCGTAGTTGGCACCGTGAATCTGAAGACGAGTCGACACAAGACGATCTGTCACGTCGACATGGACATGTTCTACGTCGCCGTCGAATTGCGTCGACGACCAGAACTGCGAGGCAAACCAGTCGTGGTTGGCGGCGACGGTTCGCGCGGGGTCGTCGCTGCGGCGTCGTACGAGGCGCGACGCTACGGAGTGTTCTCTGCAATGTCATCGGCGATGGCCAAGCGGCTCTGCCCGCACGCCATCTTCCTTCCCGGCGACATGGATCTCTATCAAGACGTGAGTGGGCAAGTCTTCGACATCTTCCACGACATCACGCCGCTCGTCGAGGGGCTGTCGCTCGACGAGGCGTTCCTCGACGTGACCGGGTCGATCCGACTGTTCGGCGAACCCGAACACATCGCCGACACGATCCGCTCGCGGGTGAGCCACGAAGTCGGCCTTCCGTGCAGCATCGGAATCGCGCCGAGCAAGTTCATCGCCAAGCTCGCATCCAAGGCGGCCAAGCCGATCGCCGACCGAGACGGTGTGCGCGATGGGCTCGGCGTGTTGCGTATCGAGCCGGGGAAGGAGCTCGACTTCATCTTGCCGCTCCCCGTGAAGGCGGTGTGGGGCGTCGGTCCGGCGACGCTCGACAAATTGCTCGGAGTGGGAATCCACACTGTCGGCGATCTCGCCGCCGTCGATCTCGACGTGTTGGAGGGGATCGTCGGAGTCGCACATGCGCGGCATCTCCACGACTTGGCTCACGCACGTGACGATCGCGACGTCATCGCCCAGCGGGAGGCGAAGTCGATCGGCAATGAGGAGACGTTCTCGGTCGATCTGACCTCGCACGCCGACGTACGTGCCCAGGTCGTTCGGCTCGCAGACAACGTCGCACAACGTTGCCGCACCGAGGGGCAACTGCCGCTCACCGTCTCGCTCAAAGTGAAGTATGCAGACTTCGAAGTCATCACCCGGTCGAAGACGTCACCGTTCGCGGTCACGAGTGCGCAGGCGATGGTTCATCTCCTCGAGGACGCCATCTCGGGGGTCGAAGTCGCGCGAGGTGTGCGACTCGTTGGCGTGAGTGCGCGCAACTTTGGCGACTCCACGCCACAGCTGTCCCTCTTCGACGACGCCGAAGATACCGAGGGCGTGGAATCTGCCTGGGCACCGACAGCGGAGGCGATCGACGAGATTCGCGCCAGATTCGGTCATTCTTCGATCGGGCCGGCGAGCGCGTTGCGCGGGGGGCGTCGACCAGGATCGTCCCCGTGGGGCCCGAACGCATCCCCAACCGATTCCTGAGCGAACTTCGCGACATGGCGCGTCCCCGTCGTTCGTGAGAGAATGACTCCATGCCGCTTTCCGAGGACGAACAACGGATCCTGCGCCAGCTCGAGCAGCAGCTCGAGACGGACAAGGAGTTCGCCCAGAACGTTTCCCAGTCGGGCCTCTACCGACATGCGGTGCGTACGGTGCGCTGGGCGGCGATCGGACTCATCGCGAGCCTTGCGTTCACGATCGCCACGCTGCAAATCCACTTCGCGCTTGCATTCCTCGGGTTCCTCGGGATGCTCGCGTGTGCCGTCGTCATCGAGGGCAAGCTGCGGGCGATGAGCAAGGCCGGGTACAAGGACGTGGTGCAGGTCCTGCGAACTGCGTCGCTGAACTCGAAGGCCAAGATGCGCTCGAAGTTCGACCGCAACAACTAGCTGCACGTGTCGTATCTCGCCGTCGACATCGGGGGAACAAAGCTCGCCGTCGGCATCGTCGACGAAGATGGCTCGGTCCGCTCGCATGTCACTGCGCCGACGCCGACGACCGACGTGTGGGGAGCCCTCGAGGAGTTGGTGACGGGGCAGCTTCGCGCGACGGGTGACTCACTCAGCGCGTGCGGCGTCGGCTGCGGCGGTCCAATGTCGCCGCACGGCGAGGACGTGTCCCCGCTGAACATCCCCGACTGGCGACGGTTCCCGCTTCGCGAGCGGTTGCGTAGCGCGACCGGGCTCGACGTGTTCGTCGCCAACGATGCGCAAGCGCTCGTGCTCGGCGAGGTGTGGTGCGGTGCGGCCCGCGGTCATCGAGATGTGATCGGGATGGTCGTGTCCACGGGGGTTGGGGGAGGAATCGTGAGCGGTGGGCGACTGATCGATGGGCGTTCGGGGAACGGCGGTCACATCGGGCACGTCATCGTCGAACCCGATGGTCGTGAATGTGCGTGTGGTGCACGAGGATGTCTCGAAGCACACGCCTCGGGTCGCTCGATCGAGGCCATCACCGGCGTTCCCGCGGCGCAGGCCACACTCGCCACGAAGCAGCTCGCCGGACGCCAGGTCGGTCGTGCGCTGGCGAGCGTCGGCGCGCTCATGGACCTCGACTTCGCGGTGATCGGCGGCTCGGTTGCGCTCGGCTTCGGGGAACCGTTCTTTCGAGCGGTCCAAGACGAACTGGAGAGCTCCGCGAGGATCGAGTTCATCCGTGGATTTCGCGTGAGCCCAGTGGGTCTCGGCGCGAGTGCACCGCTCGTCGGGGCGGCCGCGGTTGCGAGGTCGGCGACTAGCGTCTAGCCCATGAATCCGTCCTACAGTCACGAAGCCGAGGAGTATCGCCAGAAGGTGCAGGCGTTTCTCGCCGAGAAACTTCCGAGCACCTGGAAGGGCATCGGATCACTCGAGGGCGAACAACTCGAAGAATTCGTGACTCAGTGGCGGGCCACTCTTGCGTCGACGGGGTATCTCGCCCCGGGTTGGCCGGTTGAGTACGGCGGCGGTGGTCTCTCGGCGCTCGAACAGGTCATCGTCGCGGAGGAATTCGCGCGCGCTGGAGTTCCCACCGGTGGACCGAATGACGTGTTCGGCATCCAGATGCTCGGGAACACCTTGCTGTTGTTCGGCACGGAGGAACAGAAGCGTCACTACCTGCCGCGAATCATCTCGGGCGAGGACACGTGGTGCCAGGGTTACAGCGAGCCGAACGCGGGGAGCGACCTAAGCAATGTCGGATTGAAGGCGACGTTGGACGGTGACCAGTGGATCTTGAACGGTCAGAAGATCTGGACGTCTGCCGGTCACCTTGCCGACCACATCTTCACACTCGCACGGACCGATCCCGATGCTCCGAAGCACAAGGGGATCTCGTTCCTGCTCGTCGACATGCGCCAGCCGGGTATCGAGGTGCGACCCATCAAGATGATCTCCGGTGAGAGCGAGTTCAACGAGGTGTTCTACACCGATGCCGTCGTGCCGAAGGAAAACGTCGTCGGCGGCATCAACAACGGTTGGGCCGTGGCGATGGGCCTGCTCGGATTCGAGCGCGGCGAGGCTGCTGCGACCGCGCCGATCAGGTTCCAAGCCGAACTCGACAGGCTCCTCATCCTGGCCAAGCAGCGCGGCGTGGCATCCGATCCACGAATCCGTCAGCGTCTGGCCTGGTGTCATTCGAAGGTGCAGGTGATGCGTTTCATCGGAATGCGCACGCTGACGCAGTTCTTGAAGGGGCACCACCCGGGTCCCGACGGCGCGATCTTCAAGCTGTATTGGAGCGAATACCACAAGATCGTGACCGAACTCGGAATCGACATCCTGGGATTGGATGCACTCGTTCCGTCCGGACGTAAGCCGTCGAGTGCGTTCCAAACCGACGACGCCGGTGCGCCGAATGACTCGATGAGTTGGGCGATGACGTTCCTCAATGCGCGAGCGGGAACGATCTATGCAGGCTCCTCGCAGATCCAGAAGAACATCATCGGCGAAATGGTTCTTGGACTTCCCAAAGAGCCCAAGCCAAACTAGGAATCATGAAGACCGTGCGACTCGCGACGCGAACGATTGGCGCGATCGCACTGCGCCCGGACTTGTGGGTCGCTGGGGTGTCGCAGGCTCGCAGGTTGGTGCCGAATCGGTGGTACGCACGGTGGCCGTTCCTTCCGCTTCCCGCCAAGGAATATCTCGAGTTCAGGGTGCTCACGCAGTACGGCGACACCCAGCGTTCGCCGGAGATTCGCGACGTCATCGACTATCTCGAATGGTCGCGGGACTGGCACAGTACCGCCGCGCGCCAACGTCGGAAACGACGGGTCTGAACCATGCGAAGCGCGCTCGTTCTCAATGCAACCTACGAGCCGCTGAGCGTCGTGTCGGCGCGTCGCGCCGTCTGCCTGGTGTTGGCTGACAAGGCCGAAATCGTCGAGGATGACGGCACCCAGGTGCGTAGTTCAACGTTCGCAATTCCTGGCCCGCTCGTCATTCGCCTGCGCTACATGGTCAAGGTTCCCTATCACCGTCGCACTGCGCTCTCGCGTCGCGCCGTGTTCGCGCGCGACGACCACCGGTGTCAGTACTGCGGTGGCGTCGCCGACTCGATCGATCACGTGATGCCGCGCTCGCGGGGTGGAATGCACGTGTGGGAGAACGTGACGGCGGCATGTCGTCCGTGCAACCTGCGCAAGCGTGACCGCACCCCCGAAGAGGCCGGCATGCGACTCGCCTCGCAACCACTCGCACCTCGCGAGCTCGCCTGGATCACCGTGTCCGTCGGCAGGGTGCCCGAGGTGTGGAAGCAATACCTTGCCGAAGCCTCCTAGGTCTCACTGGCGGTTCCACGAAGTAGCGGGATCCGCTGCAGAGCATCACCATCGCACGTTGCCCAGCGAGCGGGCCGTGTGGGATTTCGAGATCGTCCGACCGGCACTCGTGCTCGGTTCGCGACAGTCGTCAGCGCTCGTCGATGCGCACGCGTGCGCACAACGCGGTGTCGACGTCGTCACGCGCAGGAGTGGTGGAGGTGTGATGTTGCTCGTGCCAGGGGAGCACCTCTGGCTGGACGTCGTCATCGGCGCCGAGGATCCGCTGTGGTCGAACGACGTGCAGACGTCGATGGACTGGCTCGGAGACCTGTGGCAACGGGCGCTCGCCGAGTGTGGGGTGAAGGACACCACAGTCGTCAGGGGAGGTCTCGTCGCCGACGAGCTCGGCCAACTCGTGTGCTTTGCCGGTCGCGGACCGGGTGAGGTGACGGGGCGGACCGGGTCGACGAAGTTCGTCGGCATCAGTCAGCGCCGCACCCGCGATCAGGCCAGATTTCAGTGCACCGCGTACATGGCGTGGAATGCAGCTGCTCTCGTGGAACTGCTATCCGAGCCGATCGCCGACGTCGCGCGACTCGAAGAGATGGTTGGTGTCGTGCCCGTCGGTCCCAGGGTGCTTGCCGCCCGCATGTTCGAACTGATCAGCGAACTCGACTGAATCCAGGCCGCCCAGGCCGAACCGCAATTCCGTAGCCGCCGTTCTTGCCGTGCCCCCACGGTGGGGAAAAATGGTGAATGGTGCTTGTAAGTGGGGAAAAGTGGGGATATCGTGGTCCTCACCAGATCGGGTGCGGAGCCCGCCTGGTGGCAGCAAGTACGGGGAATGCAAGCCCCACAAGGGTTTGCACAGGGCAACGGAGGCAATGTGTTCGTAGGGGTGCATGAGCGGCAACTCGACCCAAAGGGTCGCATGGCCTTGCCCGCCGCATTCCGTCCTCGTCTCGAGCCGCGGTGTTACCTCTCGATCGGCCGCGACAAGTGCATCGACATCCTCACTGCTGAGGCCTTCGAGGAGGTCGCCCGCGACACGGTGAACAAGGTTCGCTCCGGCGAATTGGATCGCAACCAGCAGCGTGCCCTCGCGAGCAACACCTTCGAGGTGACCGTCGACGCCCAGGGTCGCATCAACATCGACGAAAAATTGCGCGACTACGCCGGGCTCACGTTGAGCTCGCGAGTCGTGGTCAGTGGCGCGTTCGATCGCGCCGAGATCTGGGAGCCGACGCGTCACCAGCGCATCAGCGACACCGGAATTTCACAGATCGCCGGAACGGGCGAGTAGGTCGAAAGGGGGATCGCAACGAAGCAACGTGTGCGACCGTGACGCCGACCACGCGACGCGTCGCACTTCTGCAGTCTCTCAGTCAGCAAGGTGGACAGCCCCCAACTCCGCCCGCTTCCATCTCGCCGATCCGGGGAGACATCCCGGCGGCAATCGCTGACTGAGGGGCTGCAGAAGTTCGACAGTCGACATCGGCACACACGCATCCAGCGCAGCGAAGTCACCATGGCCTCGACCATCCAACCCACGTCCACCTACGGGCACGAGCCCGTGATGCTGCAGGAAATCGTCGACGTGTTCGCGACGGTTCCCGCGGGTCATGTGGTCGACGCGACGCTCGGCGGCTGTGGGCACGCAGTCGGAATCTTGCGAGCACATGCACACCTCAGCATCCTCGGAATCGACCAAGATGAAAATGCGATCGCACACGCTGAGGCGCTGCGCGAAGCGAATCCAGACGTGCGCCATCGACTGTCGGTGTGCCGTGGTCGTTTCGACCGCTTCAGCGAAGTTCTCGAGGAGCAGGGAATCGCAGCGATCTCTGGTGCGCTCTTCGACCTCGGGGTTTCTTCCCCTCAATTCGATCGCGCGGAGCGTGGCTTTTCCTATCGCAACGACGGGCCACTTGACATGCGCATGGACTCATCGCAGTCGCTCAGTGCTCACGACGTCGTCAATGGCTACGACGTGGATCGACTCACCGACGTCATCAGGCGCTACTCGGACGAACGCTTCGCCCATCGCATCGCCAAGGCGATCATCGCCGCGCGACCGATCGAGTCGACGGCGCGACTTGCCGAGGTCGTCGCCGATGCAATTCCTGCTCCAGCGCGCCGCACCGGCGGTCATCCCGCCAAGCGCACGTTCCAGGCGCTGCGCATCGAGGTGAACGCAGAGCTCGACGTACTACCGACCGCACTGCAGGCGGCGCTCGCCACGACCGTTCCGGGTGGGCGAGTGGCTGTCCTCAGTTATCACTCCGGTGAAGATCGCATCGTCAAGGAAGTCTTCGCAGACGCACAGCGAAGCGAGGGTGTCGTCGCCTCGCCCTTCGTGCACCCGGACTCGGTGCAGGGAAAGTTCCGCAAGGTGCGCGCGGCGCAAAAGCCGTCACGCGAGGAAATAGATCGAAACCCACGGGCGTCCTCGGCGCGTCTGCGGGTGATCGAGAAGGTGGGTTGCTGAGATGGCGTTAGCGGTTGACCAGCCAAGGATGCAGCGCTCTGCGCCACGCATTGGTCAGTCTGCACCCCCTGAACGCCATCTCGAACTCATCGCCGGCGCAACGAAGCGTCGGCTCTCGTACTTCGCGGGAATCGTCATCGCCTTGTTCGTCACGGTCTCCTCGGTGATCGGCTTCCAGGCCTACATCGCCCAGCAGCAGATGAAGATCGACAAGTTGTCGAGTGAGATTCGTCTGGCCCGGACCTATCACGACGAGCTTCGTCAGCAGCGAGCATCGCTCCTCGCTCCCGACACGCTGCGCGAACAGGCGCGCTCGCTCGGTATGGCACCGGGACTCGGCTCGCGTTTCGTGGAGATTCCCGAAGATGCCGTCGCATCAGTCGCCGCAGCGATCGGGAAGATGGACCCAGCGATCGCCAACCCGTCGCCGACCGCGTCGTCGAGTGAAAAGGTAGGTGGCTGAACGATGAGCACCGTCGTTCGTCCGCGTCGCGGCAAGCAACGCCCTCCCACGGCGGGCGAGATCCTCCGCGATCGTGCGCGACGCGCAACGGAGTCGATGACGACCAACCTGCAGGGTGGAAGCATCCGCTACCGACTGTTCGGGACGTTCTTCGTCGTGGTCGTGATGCTCGGCGTGATGTTCGTCCGCGTCGCGTGGTTGCAGACCATTGGCTCGAGCGGCTATCGCGAGGCGTCGATCGCGCAACGCACGAGAATCAACGTGATCGATGCAGAGCGCGGATCGATCCTTGACCGTAACGGTCGTGAGCTCGCGATCCCAGTGCCAACCAAGACGGTGTACGCCGACCCCGAGTTCGTGACCGATCCTGTAGGCGCAGCTCGGTCGCTCGCAGTTGCACTCGCCATGACGCCGGAGCAGGAGGTCGATCTCGCCGCCAAGCTGCAAGACAAGACGTCGAAGTACGTCGTGATCGCTCGCCAGGCCACGTTTGAAGTTGCTGATGCGCTCATGGCGCTCAAACTGGACGGCATCTTCACGGAGTCCAAGGCCGGTAGGGCCTTGAGCAGCGAGTACCTGCGCGCGGTGATCGGTCGCACTGATCCCGATCTGAACGGCACGGCTGGTCTCGAATTGCAATACAACGAGTTGCTCGCCGGTGTCGACGGAAAGAGCATTCGCGAGGTCAACAGCAAGGGCAAGTCGATCGCCAACACCGACATCAACAGCGTTCCGGCAATCGCGGGCAGCAACCTGATCACCACGCTCGATCGAAACATCCAGTTCCAGGTCGATGGGCTGCTCGCGCAGCAGATCGAGCGACTGAGCGCGCTCAGCGGGACGGCAATCGTGATGGACACCGCGACGGGGGACATCCTCGCGCTCTCGACGATTCGCCGAAACGAGGACGGCACGTACTCGGCTGACGCGGGTAACTTCGCCGCGGTCGAGGCCTACGAGCCTGGATCCGTTGCCAAGGTGTTCAGCATCGCTGCGGCACTCGACCAGCGCACCGTGGAGCCGACGTCGGTGTTCAAGGTGACGCCGACTCTGACGTTCAACCCGGAGTCGACGAAGTGGCGATACACGATCAAGGACGCCTATCCGCACGGCATCGAGGACATGACGGTGCGCAAGATCCTCGTCGATTCATCCAACATCGGCACAGTCCAAATTGCCCAGACGATGGCCCCAGAGACGATCTACAACTACCTCACGAGCTTCGGGTTCGGTTCCTCGAGCGGGGTCGGCTTCCCTGGTGAGGCGAAGGGACTGCTCACGTCGTACAAGAAGTGGCGAGGTAGCGAGAACTACACGGTCGCGTATGGCTACGGCTTCGCGGCCACTCAGTTACAGCTCGTCGCTGCCGTGAACGCAGTCGCCAACAACGGCGTGTACGTCACGCCGCGGCTCGTCTCGGCAACCGTGTCTCCCGACGGAGTGCAGACGAACGTTGAACCAAGCGAGTCGCGCCAGGTGTTGAAGCCGGAGACGTCGGCGATGATGCGCACCTTGATGAGCGACGTCGTCTGCTTCGGCACTGCCAAGTTGGCGCAGGTCCCCGGCATGACTGTCGCGGGTAAGACCGGCACCGCGTATCGCACGCAGGCGAGTGGCGGATACGAGACCGCGACAGGCGGTCGCGAGTACCGGGCATCCTTCGTCGGCTTCCTTCCCGCGTACGAGCCGCGCTACACCGTCCTCGTCTCCGTCGAAGATCCGGACCCCTCGTCGCGTGATCGCTTCGGCGGAACCGCTGCGGCTCCGGTGTTCGCCAACATCGCTCAAGCGCTCATCGCCGAATACGACGTGCGACCTGCGGCCACCGACATGGGGTGTCCGAAGCATCGACCGGCAGAACTCGGACCGGAACACTGATGGTCGCGAATCCTTCGCCGATTCGTCTCGAGGCGCTCGCCGCGAGGATCGCCGGTGGGCGCGTCGTGGGTGACGGTTCGGTCGCCGTCACCGGGGTGAGCAACGACTCTCGCTCGGTGCGCGCCGGGAGCATCTTCTGCTGCGTCATCGGAGCACGAGTGGACGGTCACACCTACGCCAAGGACGCAGTCGCTCGGGGCGCAGTCGCACTCGTCGTGGAGCGCCAGCTCGACCTCGACGTACCACAGATCGTCGTCGTCAACTCGCGAGTTGCGATGGGGGTCGTCGCCAACGCGGTATTCGGAAATCCGAGTGAGAAGATGCGCGTCGTCGGCGTGACCGGAACGAACGGCAAGACCACGACCGCACACCTCACCGCGGCGATCCTTCGCCACCACGGCTGGAAGACCGACGTTTACGGAACCCTGAGTGGCGCACGCACCACGCCCGAGGCACCGGTGTTGCAGGAGCAGTTCGCACAGTCCGTGGCGACCGGCTGTGGCGCTGTGGTCATGGAGGTGAGCTCGCACGCGCTCGCGTTGGACCGCGTCGTCGGAACGCACTTCGCCGTCGGAGTATTCACCAACCTCGGTCGTGACCATCTCGATTTCCACGGAACCGAGGAGCAGTACTTCGCGGCGAAAGCAAAGCTGTTCACGCCCGACCTCTGTGAGCGTGGCGTCGTCAACCGTGACGACGTGCACGGAAAGTTGCTCCTCGACACCGCGCCGATCCCGATGACGTCGTACGGCATGGCCGACGTTTCTGATCCCGTCATTGCGATCGATCGTCACTCCTACACCTGGAACGGGCGTCGAATCTCGGTGCCACTCGGTGGTCGGGTCAACATGATGAATTCGCTTGCGGCCGCGAGTGCGGCGGTGAGCCTCGGAGTCGACGACGCTGCCATCGTCGAGGGGCTTTCCGCCGCGCACGCGGTTCCCGGTCGATATCAGTCGGTGGACAACAGTCGCGGTATTTCGATCGTCGTGGACTACGCCCACACTCCCGAAGCGATCGCCGGATTGCTCGAAGGGGTGCGTGAAGTCCTCCCGGTTGGCGCCCGAGTCATCGTCGTGTTCGGATGCGGTGGCGATCGCGATCGGGACAAGCGCCCGCTCATGGGGCGCAGTGCACGCCACGGAGCGGACATCGTCGTCGTCACGTCCGACAATCCGCGGTCCGAGTCACCACAGTCGATCATCGACGGAATCGTGGCGGGCATCGGCTCGAACCTCGAGGATGTCCATCCCATCGTCGAGCGACGAGAGGCGATCGAGTTCGCCATCCGGCATGCCAAGCCGGGTGATGCGGTCGTCATCGCCGGCAAGGGGCATGAGTCGACCCAGACCATCGGGGATACCGTCGTCGACTTCGATGACGTGTTGGTGGCACGCGAGATCGCCGGAGGTGCTGCATGATTTCCATCCTCATCGCAGGGGCTGTTGCGATGTTCTTGTCGCTCGCAGGGACTCGCTTCCTCATGTCGTACTTTCGTCGTCTCGGCAAGGGCCAACCGATTCTCGGCGCCGAGGACCACGGCCCGGTGCACCAGATGGGCAAGCAGGGAACTCCGACGATGGGCGGAATTGCAATCCTCGTCTCTGGTGTCATTGGCTGGACGGTCGCACACCTGCGCGACGGCCTTCCGTTCTCCGACCAGGCCGCGATCATTTGGCTGGCGGTCTTCGTCCTTGGCTTCATCGGATTCCTCGACGATTTCCTCAAGGTGCGTCGCCAACACAACCGTGGCATCTTCTGGAAGAAGAAGGGCTGGATCACCTTCGGCATCACGATCGGTTTGACGTTGATCCTCGCCTCGTCGACGGGAGTGGTCGAGACGATCTCATTCACCCGTGCGGTGAGTCCAGGCTGGGACATCTCCGGACCGTTCTTCGTCGTGTGGACGGCGCTCATGGTCTGGAGCACGACGAACGCCGTGAACGTCACTGATGGTCTCGACGGGTTGGCGGCGGGTTCTGCACTCTTCGGATTCCTCGCCTTCACGGTGATCGCCTATTGGGCATTCCGCAATCCGCGCATCTACGACGTCGTCAACCCGCTCGACCTCGCGGTGTTGTCCGCTGCGATGGCGGGAGCGTGCGCTGGATTCCTGTGGTGGAACGCGGCACCTGCTCGCATCTTCATGGGTGACGTCGGCGCGCTCGGCATCGGCGCGGCCCTCGGCATGCTCGCGGTCACGACCAACACGCACCTCATGCTCCCGATCATCTGCGGAATCAACGTGATCGAGGCGGGCTCGGTGGCGATCCAGATGGGCGTGTTCAAGGCTTCGGGGCGCAAGAAGCGACTCTTCAAGATGTCGCCGATTCACCACCACTTCGAATTGAGCGGTTGGCCGGAGACCACCGTCATCATCCGCTTCTGGATCATCTCTGGCATCTGTGTCGCCACTGCCGTTGCCATCTTCATCGCGGACTTCACTCAGCAGGCTCGACTCCGATGACCTCGGGCGCGACGCTCGTGTGGGGACTCGGTGTCGCCGGGCGAGCGGTCGCCGAAGTCCTGCGCCATCGCGGGCAGGACGTCATCGTCGGCGACGACGAACTGACGAATGACCACCGACGATTCGCCCGCGAACTCGGCGTGCCGGTCGTGGAAACCGCGACCGAGTCGGACGTTGTATCCCTGGTTGCTGGTGTTGGTCGTCTCGCGCCCGCGCCCGGAGTTCCAGAGGGACACCGCGTCATCGAGGCCGCACGACGTGCCGGCAAACCGATCGTCTCGGAGCTCGAGCTCGCGTACGGGTTTGAAGTCGAGTCTGGGCGCCATCGACCGATGCTCGGAATCACCGGCACTGACGGCAAGACGACAACGACGCTCATGACCAACTCCATCCTGGAGAGCGCGGGCAGAATGCCGATGGCGGTCGGCAACACCGATCTTCCATTGATTGCCGCACTCGGGACGACGGCCGATTGCTTCGCGGTCGAGTGTTCGAGCTTTCGTCTCGCTTTCACCGACCGATTCCGTTGCAAGGCCTCGGCGTGGTTGAACGTCGCGCCCGACCATCTCGATTGGCACACGAACTACGACTCGTACTTCGCCGCCAAGGCGAAGTTGTGGGCTCACGTCTCTGCCGGTGACGTTGCCGTCGCTCCGGTCGACGATGACGACATTTACCAGGTTGCTCGCGAGAGCAATGCCCGAGTCGTGACGTTCGGCGCCGATCGTGGCGACTACCACGCAATCAACGGCGTCCTCAGCACCCCGCACGGAACGATCATGGATGTTGCCCAAATGCGCAGGTCGCTCCCGCACGATGTGACGAACGCTTTGGCCGCCGCGGCATTGTGCATCGAGAGCGGTCTCGCTGATCCCGCCCACGTCGCAGAGGCATTGTCGACGTTCGAGCACGCTGCGCATCGAATCGAGTTCGTTCGCGAACTCGACGGCGTTCGCTGGTACAACGACTCGAAGGCGACCTCACCACATGCCGCTTCGGTGGCGATCCGGTCTTTCGACTCGATCGTGTTGATCGCCGGGGGGAAGAACAAGGATCTCGACTTGACGGAGATGGCTGCCGACCGCGACCACGTTCGGGCAGTCGTCGCGACCGGGGCATCTGCGGATGCGATCTCGGCGGCGTTCGCAGGGCATTGCGAAGTGCGCAAGGCCTCCTCGATGCAGCAGGCGATCGAGAGCGCTCGTGATCTTGCTCGATCGGGAGACGTGGTGCTCCTGTCGCCGGGCTGCACGAGTTACGACTGGTATTCCAACTACGCAGAACGAGGCGACGACTTTCGCACGCGTGTTCTGGAACTCAAGTAATCGAAGGGATCAACTATGGCAACCATCGCACACGGCACGAAGGCACCTCGTCGGTCAGGGGAGTCGGCGAACCTGACCCCGGCACAGCGCCGTCGCGCGATGCTCAATCGCAAGGGGTATGGCGAGAAGCGTCGTCTTGCGACTGCTGCGCCAACCAAGGTGTTCTACGGAGTGATGCTGTGCATCACGTTGCTCATCTCGTTCGGCCTGATGATGGTGCTGTCTTCGAGTTCGATCGTGGCGATCACGAGCGGCGGTGATCCGTGGAACATGTTCAAGCGCCAGTTCCTGTGGGCAATCTTCGGGCTCTTCGCGCTGCTTGCGATGTACCGCATGCCGTATCACCACTGGCACCGCTACGCGAAGCCATTTCTCATCGTGTCGTTCATCATGATGGGCCTGCCCTTGGTGCCGGGGATCGGCGTGACGACGAACGGTGCGCGTGCGTGGGCGGCCTTCGGTGCCGTGCGATTCCAGCCGTCAGAGGTGCTCAAGGTGGCGGTGTTGATTTACTGCGCGAGTCTCCTCGCGCGTCGACGTGCCGAAGTGGTCGACCCTGTTCGAACGTTCAGGCCGGTGATCTTGGTATGGCTCGGTGCCGTCATCAGCTGTCTTGCACAGGGTGACTTCGGCGCTGCGGTGGTGTTCACCTGCATCGTGTTCGCGACGCTGTTCATTGCCGGCACGCCGATCCGTTGGCTGACCTTCGTGTTGTCGATCTCCTTTGCCGGCGCAGTTGGAATGATCCTGTCGAGCTCGCGCATGCAGAACCGCATGACGGCATTCATGCACCTCGAGGAGAACAAGGGGCACTACGCATATCAGGTGTGGCAATCGATCCTCAGCATCGCCAACGGGGGGATCATGGGGACGGGCGCCGGTCAGGGAACCGGCAAGTGGGGCTACGTCCCCCTCGCACACAGCGACTTCATCTTCGCGATCATCGCCGAGGAGTTCGGCATCCTCGGGTCGGTGCTCGTCATCGGACTCTTTGCCGCGCTGTGTTACTTCGGTCTGCAAGCGGCGGTTCGCTCGCGTGACGCCTTCGGCGCAATCCTTGCTGGAGGAACGACGGCATGGTTGAGTGCGCAGGCGTGCATCAACATCGGCGGAGTGGTGGGCGTACTGCCCGTCACCGGTTTGACCCTTCCGTTCATCTCCTACGGCGGTTCGTCTCTGTTCATGGCGATGGCGGCGTCGGGGCTTCTGTTGAACGTTGCGCGTAACATGAAGTGAGCGCATGAGCAAACCCCCGTCGCCAACCTTCGCAGTCGTCACTGGCGGCGGGACCACGGGGCATGTGAACCCTGCGATCGCCATTCTCGAACTCCTGAACGAGGCCGGCCACGAGCCGGAAACCCTGCACTACGTCGGATCCGACCGCGGCGTCGAAGTCGATCTGATCGCGAGGACTGCGTTCCCCTCGACGCTCTTGAGCGTCCGTGGTCTGCGGAGGAGTCTGAGTCCGAAGGGGGTCCTGCACAACCTCGGGATGCTCTTCGTCATGGCTCGGGCGAACAGCGAGGCTCGCCGACTGCTCGAGGAGCATGCCCCGAAGGTGGTCGTCTCTGTCGGCGGCTATGCGAGCGTTCCGATCTGTCGTGCTGCACGGCGACTCGGAATTCCGGTCGTCACGTGTTCCTATGACCGCAGCCCCGGGCTCGCCACGAGGGAACAGTCGCGTTACGCGGAGGCCTGTGCGGTTGCGTATCCCGACTCGACGCTCCGCGCGGCGACACTCACCGGTGCGCCAGTTCGTGCGGCGATTCGCACCCTCGATCGTGCCGCCCATTGCGTTGACGCGCGTCGGCAATTCGGTATCGCCGATGACTCATTCGTGGTGGCGGTCATCGGGGGTTCCCTTGGCTCTGCTCTCCTGAATGGCATCGCCGAGGATCTCGGTTCCGCGCTGTCGGCGGGTGTGCACATCATCCATTTGTGCGGCGAGCGTTATGCCAACGCCTCTTCGGTGAACTCGTCGAACGTGACGAGGATTCCCTACACCGAGGCGATGGTTGACGTGTATGCGGCGAGCGACCTCGTGGTCTCGCGCGCAGGTGCGAGCACGATCGCCGAATTGGCGGTGGTCGGCGTTCCCAGCATCCTCGTCCCGTGGAGCGGGGCGGCCGAGGATCATCAGCGCGTGAATGCGGCGTGGCTCGCGGATGCCTCCGCTGCGATCCTCGTACCCGAGACCGAGGCGACGAGTGAGCGAATACGCCGCGAGGTCGTGCGACTGATGGATGATCGCGGGGTACTGGCCGCCATGGCGCGCAATGCCCGTGCGCTCGGTCGCCTCCATGACGGTGTGCTCCTGACCAGGGCCATCGAGCGGGTCGCATCGCTCTCGACGGCAATCGACCTCAGTGTCCCCCGACGGGTGCATGTCGTCGGCGTTGGCGGTCCCGGGATGAGCGCGCTCGCGCTCGCCCTCAGTGAAGCCGGTCATCGCGTGTCGGGGAGCGATCTCGTCGACTCCGAAGTCGTCGCGCAGCTGCGCGAAAGTGGCGTGACGGTCACCATCGGTCACGATCCGCAACTCGTCGCGGGTGTCGATGCCGTCACGTATTCGACGGCGATCCCCGCGACAAACGTCGAACTCGTCGCCGCGCGGAGAGCAGGTGCGACCGTCGTGTCGCGTGCGGCGATGCTCGCATCGCTGTGCCGGGAGAAGTCGTCAATTGGTGTCGCCGGCACGCATGGCAAGACGACGACGACGGGGATGCTCGCAACCATCCTGCGCGACGCCGGTCGAGATCCGAGTTTCGTGATCGGTGCCGACGTGCGCTCGCTCGGTGGATCGGCTCACTGGGGGATCGGCCGCGAATTCATAGTCGAGGCCGATGAGAGTGATTCGACGCACGTTGCGCTACCACTTGAGGGTGTCATCCTGACGAACGTCGATGTGGACCACCTCGACCATTTCACGACGACGGCGAACCTCGAGGCGAGCTTCGATCGGCTGCTGACGCAAGCGACGGGTCCGAAGGTCGTGTGTGGGGACGACGCTCGTGCGGCGGCGATTGCCCGTCGACACGGCGTGCGCACCTATGGACTCGCTCCCGGGGTCGACGTGCAGGCAATAGACGTTGAGTTTCGCAATGGAGGAGTGTCTGCGAGGGTGCGCGAGACGTCCTCAGGTCGCATCCTCGGATCTCTCTCCTTGTCGCTGCGCGGCGAGCACAACGTGCTGAATGCACTCGCCGCATTGACCATGGCGATCGAACTCGGGGTGGAACCGAGCGTCGGGCTCGATTCACTCGCCGGGTTCCGCGGAGTAGAGCGGCGTTTTGACGTGCGCGGAACATCGAACGGTGTGACCTTCGTCGACGACTACGCACACTTGCCTCGCGAAATCGCCACCGTACTGGGTGGAGCACGGGATGCTTCCGATGACTGGAAGCGGATCGTGGCGGTATTCCAGCCGAATCGCTTCAACAGGATGAACACGATGTCCCCCGAATATCGCGATTCCTTCGTCGGCGCAGACCTCATCGTCGTGACGGAGATCTACGCCTCGGGAACGACACCCATCCCCGGTGTAACTGGCAAACTGGTCGTCGATGCGATTCGTGCTGCACATCCGGACGCGCGCGTCGAATGGATCCCCGAGCGAGGTGACCTCGTGACGTTCCTCGCAACCGAACTGAAAGTCGGCGACCTGTGTATCTCCATGGGCTGCGGTGACATCGAGACCCTGCCCGACGAGGTGATCGCTGCGCGAGCAGGTTCATGAGCGGTGCAAAAGGCGCCAAGCGTGCCACGAGCGTGGAGATAGAGGAGTTCACCCGGCTCCTCGGTGGTCGTGCGAGGCCACACATGCCGCTCGCGCCCCTCACGACCTATCGCGTCGGAGGGAGCGCGGCAGTCGGCGTGAACGTCGAGTCGATGGACGATCTCGTGTGCGTGAGCGAAGCTCTCCGGCAGGTGCCGATTCCGATGCTCGTCGTCGGTCGTGGCAGCAACATGCTCGTCTCCGATGACGGATTCGCCGGTGTGGCGATCGTGATGTCGAAATTCACCGACTACCTCGACCTGCCAGACCGTGACGAGGGCTCGGAGCCGGTAGCGCTCTTCGGGGGTGCGGTGTCGCTTCCCGTCGCCGCCCGACAAAGCGTCGCCCGAGGTCTGACGGGATTCGAATGGGCGGTCGGCGTGCCCGGCTCAATCGGCGGCGCGGTTCGAATGAACGCCGGCGGTCACGGCTCGGACATGGCGTCGTCACTCCGTCTCGTTCGTCTCTACCACCTCACGACTGGCGACGAAGTCGTCGTCGCGGCCGAACACCTCGGTTTGCGGTTCCGGGGCTCGGCGCTCGCCGACCACCACGTCGTGTTGAGTGCGACGGTCGAGTTGGCGTGGTCGAGCGATACTGCGGCGAGCGAGGCGCAGCTCGCCGAGATCGTGCGCTGGCGTCGCGAACATCAGCCGGGAGGACAGAACGCGGGGTCGGTGTTCGTGAACCCGGTGCCGGGAGAGGTATCCGCAGGTGCGCTCATCGACGAGCAGGGACTGCGCGGGCTTCGGATCGGTACGGCGGAGGTGTCGACCAAACACGCGAACTTCATTCAGGCCGACGACGGGGGAAGCGCACTCGATGTCGTGCGCGTGATGGCGCAGATGAAGCGGCGAGTGCTCGATGCCACCGGTTATGACCTGCACAGTGAGATTCGACTCGTCGGGTTCTCTTCGGGCGAGGATGGCGATTTGGATGCGGTGCTCGGGAGCGAGGCTGATACCTCGGTCGCCACGATTCGCCTCGAGCAGGTGATGGAAAAGATCGCGCGCCACGGGGCCTCGGGTGACTCATCCATTCCGTTGACGGTGCTCGCCGGATCGATTCCCTCCGATGGAGTCGAGGACGTCTCAGAGGACGTCCTCGATGAGTTGCGCGGAGCGTTCGCCGGCGACGAGTCGCAGTCACAATCCCGACCACAAGTTCGCCCAGAGCCCGCAGTGGCCGCACCGTCGTCGGATCCTCCCGAGACCGCAACGTCGACCGACGTTCACGAGCCGGTTCCGTCCGAACGAATCGTGATCGAGGACGATGCGCTTCGCCGTGCGACCGACCTCGACTTTCCCGCCGACGTCCAGAGTCAGTCGGTGCATTTCGCGCCGACTTCGACCAGGGTCGTGATCACTGACGACTCCTTCGTCGGAGCAGAAGTGGGTTCCACGACGGGCATCGTGTCGTCGACGGCGACGATCATCGACGACGCACCATTCGGTCGTCGCAAGTTCGTTTCCCGTCTGCGCGGACGCATAGCGGGAGCATTTTCACGCACGCAGAACCGACGCAAGGCGATTCTTCTGGTCGTGGCGAGCGTGATCGGTGGTGGGGCACTCGTTCTCGTCGTCCTCGCATCGCCGATCGTGGCGGTGCGCAAGGTGCAGATCGAGGGCGTCACGTATGCCGACCCGCGGCTCGTGGACGCAGTCGTGCAGTCCCTGAAAGGTAAGTCGGTCCTCACCGTCGATACGGCGACGGCTGAGGCTCGCCTCGAAGGCGATCCGTGGGTCGCCGATGCACGCATCTCTACGTATCTTCCGAACCGTGCCGTCATCGAAGTGTCCGAGCGCATCCCAGTGGCGTGGTTCCTCGGTGTCGACAACCGCGCCCGCGTGATCGACTTGGACGGCCGCGTCCTTGCCATCGTCGATGGGCGTCCGACGGAGTACCTGTGGATCGACGGCACCGGGCCGAATTCGTCACCGGGCGCCGTCGCCTCGGATGCCTATCGGGCGGCCGGTCAGCTCGCGATTTCCATCCCCGAGGAGATGAAGCCCCTCGTGGAGAAGCTCGGTGTGTCAGGACCCAACAATGTGACGATGACGTTGATCACCGGCACGGTGATCGACTTCGGTGAGCCGGTGGACATGCGCAACAAACTCGTCAACGTGGTCGTGCTCCTGCGCCGTCAGGACCCCAATGACATCGCGTCGATTGACGTCTCCTCGGGTACGCCCGTGGTCAAGACCCAATAGGGCTATGGCGGGGTACCCCCGAGGCGTCAACTACTGTCTAGGTCAGCGTCGTTCCGCCCGAGCACAGTGCCCGGACGGTGGCGGGTAGGGAATGAAAAACTCTCACGGTGACGCTCAGTGAGAGGTTGAACGAGGGAAAAGGATCGGGGAACACAATGAGCGGAGCTCCACAGAACTTCCTGGCGATGATCAAGGTCATCGGCGTGGGTGGCGGTGGCGTCAATGCCATCAACCGCATGATTGACACCGGAATCCGTGGGGTCGAGTTCGTGGCAGTGAACACCGACGCGCAGGCGCTCCTCATGAGCGACGCGCACTTCAAGATCGACATCGGTCGCGACATCACCAGAGGTCTCGGAGCGGGAAGCGACCCGGAGGTCGGTCGTGAAGCCGCAGAGACATCCCGTGCGGAGATCGAAGAACTCGTCGCCGGTGCGGACATGGTGTTCATCACCGCCGGCGAGGGTGGCGGAACGGGCACTGGAGCTGCCCCGATCATCGCCGAGATTGCCCGCGCGTCTGGCGCGCTCACCGTCGGCATCGTCACCCGACCATTCGGGTTCGAGGGCCGTCGTCGTGCGCTGCAGGCAGAAAGCGGCATCAACAAACTGAAGGACAAGGTCGACACCTTGATCGTCATTCCGAACGAGCGCTTGCTCTCGATCGCGACCGACAAGACGAGCCTGATGGATGCCTTCCGCAAGGCCGACGACATCTTGTTCCAAGGCGTGTCGGGTATCACCAACCTGATCACGACTCCTGGTCTCATCAACACCGACTTCGCCGACGTGAAGAACATCCTGCAAAACGCCGGCACCGCGCTCATGGGCACGGGGCGGGCGAGTGGCGACAACCGCGCGGTCAATGCCGCGAATGCCGCGATCAACTCGCCGTTGCTCGAGTCCTCGATCGAGGGGGCCCGCGGCATCCTGCTCAACATCACCGGTCCATCGGACATGGGGCTCTTCGAGATGAATGCGGCGGCCGAGATCGTCCACGGCACCGCACACCAGGACGCCAACATCATCTTCGGCACCGTGATCGACGACGATCTCGACGACGAGATTCGCGTCACGGTGATCGCCGCCGGTTTTGATCGTGCCGAGCCGAGCATGACCCGTGGCTCGGGTCGTTCGAGCTCGTCGAGCGACACGAAGGGATCCAGTCGGCTGAAGGAACTGTTCGGCTCGGGCGAGGACCCGTTGCGCGACGACTCCGACGGTCTCGACGTTCCTTCGTTCCTCAAGTAGTCGCGTCGGTGGCGGCATGACGGCCGTCGATGTCGCAGCGCGTCTTGCGCACGTTCGAGAGCGGATCATTCGTGCGGGCGGAGTCAACGTCGCGGTGATCGCCGTCACGAAGACCTTCGGTCACGATTCGTGGCTCGCGGCCCGCGACGCTGGTTGCGATGGAATCGGGGAGAATTACGCCCAGGAGCTCCTCGCTAAGCACGGCGAGGGACCATCTCCGTTGCCCGTGCATTTCATCGGTCACGTACAGACGAACAAGGTTCGATCCTTGATCGACGTCGTCGACGTGTGGCAAACCGTTGACCGAGCGTCCATCATCGACGAGATCGCCAAACGCGCACTCGGGCGACGCCCTCGGGTGTTCCTCCAGGTCAACACCTCAGACGAGGATTCGAAGTCGGGGTGCGCACCGGATGACCTCGACGGGCTCGTGACGCGATGCAGCGACCGTGGACTCGTCCTTGACGGTTTGATGACAATCGGGCCGACGAGCGGGGAGCCGGTCGCGACGCGGAAAGCGTTTCGTCTGCTCCGTCGGCTGGCGAATGATCATGGGCTCGCGCAGTGCTCGATGGGGATGACGGGAGACCTCGAGATTGCCGTCGAGGAGGGTTCGACCATGGTGCGTGTCGGGTCGGCCCTCTTTGGCCCCCGCCACAACCCATAGTCGGGTGGGATCGGGGCCGGTGGACTACTGTTTCTGACGATGTCAATGTTTCGCCGCGCCATGGATTACCTGGGTCTCGGACCCGACGACGCCTACGACGACTACGACGCGTCTGTCGCTCGTGAGCGCCCAGTTCGTGCTCGTCAACAGCGACCGGCGCCACGCTCCGCACAACGTCTCGATGATGAGTATGAGGACGACTACTACGAGGACGAAGAGGCCGTCGAGTCGCGTCCACCGATGGTGCGTGACGATTCCGGTGTGCATGTTCGCCCGCGTTCAGGTTCTGCGTCCAACGTTCGGCCCGTCGCCGCAACTCGTCGGGAACCAGTGTCGATCAAGCCGACTCGTTACGACGACGCCAAGGAAATTGCCGATCGCGTGAAGGCCGGTGTTCCGGTGTTGATGAACATCAGCTCCGCAGACGAAATCATCGCGCGCCGCTTGATCGATTTTGCGAGTGGTCTGATCTACGGTGTCGAGGGCTCGATGGAGAAGGTCTCCCCCGGGGTGTTCCTGATCAAGCCACCGGGCGTGCGCGTCGCGCTCGACTAGTTCCCGTCCTCAATGATCGTTCAGTTGCTCTGTGGCGTCACCCAGTTGGCGGTGCTTGCGATCATCGCCCGCGTGATCCTTTCGTGGTTCCCGATCGGGCCGACCTCTCCGTTCGCGCCGATCGTGCGATTCATCTTCCAGATCACCGAGACGATGCTGGGGCCAGTTCGCCGGGCGCTGCCACTCGCTGGTCCTCTTGACCTGTCGCCGATCGTCGTGATCTTGTTCCTGCAGATCGTCGTGCAGCGTCTCATCCTCGGCTGCTAGCGACCTGCGGTCGGTCGATCCCAATACACTGACGCACCGTGGCATACCCGAGCGTTGACCCCCAGCCGCAGTTTCCGCAGCTGGAAGCCGAGGTCCTCGAGTTCTGGAAGCACGACGACACGTTCGTCGCCTCCGTCGAGCAGCGACCTCGCGGGACGAATGGCGACAACGAATATGTGTTCTACGACGGGCCACCATTCGCCAACGGCCTTCCGCACTACGGTCACCTCCTCACCGGCTTCGTGAAGGACGCCGTCCCGCGCTACCAGACGATGCGCGGGAAGCGAGTCGAGCGACGATTCGGCTGGGATTGCCATGGGCTTCCCGCCGAGGCCGAAGCGGAGCGCCAACTCGGCATCTCCGGTCGTCAGGCAATCACGGACTTCGGCATCGACAAGTTCAACGAGTACTGCAAGGTCTCGGTGTTGCAGTACACGAGCGAGTGGGAGCGTTACGTCACCCGCCAGGCGCGCTGGGTCGACTTTGCCAACGACTACAAGACGCTCGACACCAACTACATGGAAAGTGTCATGTGGGCGTTCAAGACGCTCTACGACAAGGGCCTCATCTACATGGGATTCCGAGTGCTCCCGTATTCATGGGCGCTCGAGACGCCATTGTCGAACACCGAGACCCGAATGGATGACGCCTACAAGCAGGTGCAAGATCCCGCCTTGACCGTCGCCTTCACGTTGGAGGACGGAGACAAGATCCTCGCCTGGACAACCACTCCGTGGACGTTGCCGAGCAACCTCGCACTCGCCGTCGCGCCCGACGTTGCCTATGTTCGCGTGCGTCACGAGGATTCGGTGTACGTCCTCGCCAAGGATCGGCTCGCTGCGTACGAACGCGAACTCGGCGGTGCAGAAGTGCTCGGGGAGGTGTCGGGAAGTTCGCTCGTCGGACGCCGCTACCAGCCGTTGTTCCCGTATTTCGCGGAGCACCCGAACGCCTTCAGAATTGTGTCCGGCGACTTCGTCACGACCGAAGATGGCACCGGAGTGGTGCACATGGCACCTGGCTTCGGCGAGGACGACCAGCGAGTGTGTCGCGACAACGGAATCGATCTCGTCGTTCCCGTCGATAGCAGGGGGCAGTTCACGAGCGAGGTGCCCGACTACGAGGGCACGCTCGTGTTTGATGCGAACCCGCTCATCATCCGGGCGCTCAAGGAGCGAGGAGTCGTTCTCCGGCACGAGACGTACGACCACGCGTATCCGCACTGTTGGAGAACCGGCAAGCCACTCATCTACAAGGCGGTGAGTTCGTGGTTCGTCGACGTCACCAAGGTCAAGGAGCGGATGGTCGAATTGAACCGGTCGATCACGTGGGTCCCCGACCATCTTCGCGACGGAAGCTTCGGCAAGTGGCTGGAGAACGCGCGTGACTGGACGATCAGCCGGAACCGCTTTTGGGGTTCACCCATCCCCGTATGGATGAGCGACGATCCTGCCCACCCGAGAACTGACGTGTACGGCAGCGTCGCGGAACTCGAACGAGACTTCGGCGTCGCCGTGACCGAGTTGCATCGTCCGTTCGTGGACGACCTTGTTCGCGCGAACCCCGACGACCCGACGGGAAAGTCGATGATGCGTCGAGTCCCCGAGGTGCTCGACTGCTGGTTCGAGAGCGGATCGATGCCGTTCGCGCAGGTGCATTATCCGTTCGAGAATCAGGAGTGGTTCGACCATCACTATCCGGGCGACTTCATCGTCGAATACATCGGTCAGACTCGCGGCTGGTTCTACACCCTGCACGTGCTCGCAACCGCGCTCTTCGATAAGCCGAGTTTTGCCACGTGCGTGAGCCACGGCATCGTGCTCGGCGCCGACGGCCAGAAGATGTCCAAGAGCCTGCGCAACTATCCGGACCCGATGGGCGTGTTCGACACGCACGGGGCGGATGCGATGCGCTGGTATCTGCTGTCGTCGTCGATCCTGCGAGGCTCGGACTTCGCCGTCACAGAGGACGGGATTCGCGACACCGTACGCCAGGTGATGCTGCCGATTTGGAACTCGTGGTACTTCCTCACCCTGTACGCCAATGCCTCGGGCAAACACGGTTCGGTCCGCACGGATTCATCGAACGTCATGGACCGCTACATCTTCGCCAAACTGAATCGAACGATCGGACTCGTCACGGCGTCGATGGACACCTATGACCTGTTCGAGGCATGCCAGCAGATCCGCGAATTCCTCGACGCGCTCACGAACTGGTACATCAGGCGAAGCCGCGACCGATTCTGGGCGGGGGACTCAGATGCCATTGACACGCTGCACACGGTGCTGAGCGTGCTGACTCGTCTTGCGGCGCCGCTCCTGCCGCTCGTGAGCGAGAACATCTACCGCGGACTCACCGGTGAACGCAGCGTGCACCTCGCAGATTGGCCGAAGGTCGACGAGGTCCCGACGGACGACGCACTCGTCGTGACCATGGATCGGGTCCGCGACGTGTGTTCGACGACGCTTTCGCTGCGCAAGTCGAAGTCGCGACGCGTCCGTCTTCCCTTGGCGTCGATCACGGTCGCGGCACCGAACGCATCTGCGCTCGAGGAATTCGCCTCGATCATCACCGAAGAGGTGAACGCCCGTGCGGCGACGTTCCGCTCGGACGTCGAGGGTGTCGCACGTGAGGAACTCCAAGTCATCCCAGCTGCTCTCGGACCACGTTTGGGGTCCAACACCCAGAAGGTGATCGGTGCGGTCAAGCGCGGCGAGTGGTCGAAGACGGCGTCTGGGGTTCAGGCTGGAGGCGTCGACCTCGAACCGCATGAATACGTGTTGAAACTCGTGGCCGACACCTCCGGAAGCGGCGATGCGGCGTCAGCGGCGCTGGGGGATGGAAACGGAGTGGTGATCGTCGACCTGACCCTGACCGACGACCTCATCGCCGAGGGAACTGCGCGCGACATCGTGCGTGTCGTCCAGCAGGCACGTCGCGATGCCGGCCTCGACGTGTCGGATCGAATCTCTCTCACCCTCGGTCTCGACGAGGAGACCTCGGCACGGGTCCAGTCGTACCTCGGGTACATTTCGGGCGAAACCCTCGCCACGAACCTCGTCATTGATGGGACGCTTTCGCGCACCATCGCGACCGAGGATGTGACCATTGGCGTGGCGCTCGACCGACTACTCTGATTCGCCAACCGAGGAGAACCACGATGCCCACAGCAGCGGCGAAGAAGAAGGCTGAACTGGCGAAGAAAGCTGCCGCCAAGAAGAAGCTCGAGTTGGCGAAGAAGGCTGCGAAGAAGAAGGCCGAACTGGCGAAGAAGGCTGCGGCCAGGAAGAAGCTCGAGTTGGCGAAGAAAGCTGCGGCGAAGAAGAAGGCTGAGCTCGCCAAGAAGGCTGCGGCGAAGAAGAAGCTTGAGTTGGCGAAGAAAGCTGCGGCGAAGAAGAAGCTTGAGTTGGCGAAGAAGGCCGCGAAGAAGAAAGCCGAACTCGCCAAGAAGCTTGCACGCAAGAAGCTCGACGAGAAGCGAGCGATCGAGGCTGCTCGAAAGAAAGCGCAGCGCGCAAAGGAGATGGAGCGACGTCGGATCGCCGCCGAGAAGAAGAAGGCGCAGCTTGCCCGGCAAAAGGAACTCGCCCGCGTCGCCAAGGAAAAGGCGAAAGAGAAGGCGCGCATCGCCGCCGAGAAGGCCGCAATTCGCGAGGCAAAGGAAAAGGAACGGATTGCCATCCGTGAGGCCAAAGAGGCGGCGCGCCTGGCGGCCGCCGAGGCAAAGCGCGCCGAGGAGGCCCGCCTCGAGGCGATCCGCAAGAAGAACGAGCCGAAGCCGAAGGCAACCCATGAGAAGACCGAGTTCCTCGACGGCATCTACTCAACGAAGGACTTCGATCACAAGTTCCTCCTTTCGCAGCGTGAACTCCTCCTCGAGATGCGCGCAGTTCGTACGACTCAGGCGGCACGACTCGAGGACGAGGCCCACGCTTTGATCGAGGACGTCGAGATGGGCGACGTGCAATTCGACGAGGAGGGTGGCGAAGGCGACACGATGGTCGTCGAGCGTGAGCGCGACCTCGTCTTGTCCGCAGAGGCCCGCCACGAAATCGAGGAGATCGATGCCGCTCTCGAGCGGATCCGAGTCGGGGATTACGGCTATTCGATCCACAGCGGACTGCCGATTCCGCGTGAACGCTTGAAGGCGATCCCGTGGACCCAGGAGTCGGTGCAGGAGCGGGTTGGCGGCCTCGGTCGTCGATGACCATCACCGACGAGGCAACTGCGTCGTCACCACTTCGGCGTTCCCTCACAGCGCCATTGATCGGTTCCGCAGTGTTCGTCGTCGTCGATCAGCTCACCAAGTGGTGGGCGCTGAACACTCTCGATGACGGCCACACGATTCACCTCCTGTGGACGCTTCGATTCGCGCTTGCCTTCAATCAGGGAATGGCATTCTCTCGAGGCACCGGACTCGGTCGCGTGATCGCGGTCGTCGCGTTGATCGTCGTCGTCGCCCTTGCGAAGTCACTTCGTACGAACGTTGACGGGCGCGCCCGACTGGCAACCGTGCTGATCATCGGCGGCGCACTCGGCAACGTCGTCGATCGTGCGTTCCGTGGCACCGGCTGGCTCGGTGGAGCGGTGGTCGACTTCATCGATCTCCAGTGGTGGCCGGTGTTCAACGTCGCTGACATGGGGATCGTGTGTGGCGCGATCCTGCTCGCATACACCGTCGTCAAGCCCGCTCGACGACCGGAGTATCCACGTGGCTGAGGAATCGATTCCGTCCGCACTCGCGGACCAACGATTGGACCGAGTGGTGTCGATCATCGCCGACGTGAGCCGTTCGGTCGCAGCCGCGTTGATCGATGCCGGCGCGGTCACCGTGGATGGCCAGATTTTGGCGTCCGGAAAGGTCAAGGTGCGCGAGGGTCAAGTGATTGCCGTCGATGTCACTCGTGTCCCGCGCAAGGAATTGCCCGTTGCGGACGCATCGGTCGCTCTCGACGTGGTGTTCGTCGACGACGACGTGATCGTGATCAACAAACAGCCCGGAATCGTCGTGCACCCCGGCGCGGGCAACCCGACGGGAACTGTCGTCAACGGAGTACTTGCGTCGTTTCCGGACGTCGCAGCCGTCGGTGATCCGATGCGCCCAGGCATCGTGCATCGGCTCGACGCCGGCACCTCCGGTCTGATGGTGGTCGCGCGTTCTTCACGTGCCTATGAGTCGCTGGTCGACGCGCTCACTCGCCGCGACGTCACCCGGGTGTACAACGCACTCGTGTGGGGGCACCCGGAAGTTGATGAGGGAGTGATCGATGCGCCGATCGGTCGCGATCATCGGGATCCAACGAAGATGGCGGTGGTCGTCGACGGAAAGGTTGCGCGCACGCGCTTTGCGGTCATCGAGCGGTTCACTTCGCCTCAACCGTGTTCGCTCGTCGAATGTCGGCTCGAGACCGGACGTACGCATCAGATTCGCGTCCACCTCGAGTCGATCGGGCATCCTGTCGTCGGTGACGCGGCATATGGCGGCGCGCGCAGTTCACTTTCTGCACCGCGACCAATGCTCCATGCTCGTCGACTGTCGTTCGCCCATCCCGCGACGGGTGAGGAAGTGACGTTCGAAGCACCGATGCCACGCGACATGGCCGACGTCGTCGGACGGTGCGTTCGTTAGTCGGCTAGTGGTGGAGTTCCGGCCATGGCGCAGCACCCTTGGCCGCCTCGGCGATCTTGGCGAGGGTGTAGTCGGCGAGGTGCTGGCGCATGTGTTCACCGGCGACGTTCCAGATCGCCAGGAGCACGCAATGCCCCTCGTGATCGCACGCCCCGTCCTGGTGAGGCTCGCCGAAGTCGCCAAGTGAGATCGGGCCGTCTGCGGCCGCGATGATGTCCGAGAGGCGGATGTCCTCGGGGCTCTTGGCGAGCACGTAGCCGCCGCCGACACCGCGCTTGGACTTCACGAGACCGGCACCCTTCAAGACGAGGAGGATCTGCTCGAGGTAAGGCTGTGGCAGTCCCGTGCGAGCGGCGATGTCGCGCACCGAGGTCGGGCCGGTGTCGTCACGATGGAGCGCGAGCGACAACAGAGCGCGACACGCATAGTCGCCCCTCGTCGAAACTCGCACGTAGGTAGTGTAGGTCGCACCCTCATGACGACCGAAGCGCCGACTCTGCGCATTCCCCAGTATTCGGGCGCGTGCACCGCCAACATCGTGCCTGCGCTCCTCGGGCCCGGCGGCTACGACTCGGTTCCGTCATGGATGCCTGAAATCGTGCGCGGCGCGCGCAGCATCGTCGTGCTCGTCATCGATGGACTCGGTTGGCATCAACTCCAGGCGCGCCGAAACCTTGCTCCGACGCTGTCATCCATGGCGGGTGGGTCGATCACCACCGTTGCGCCGACGACGACGGTGACGGCGCTGACGTCGATCGCCACGGGTCTCGCACCGGGCGAGCACGGGATGATGGGATACCGGATGGACCTCGGTCGGCGCGTGGTGCAGATGCTGCGGTGGGCTGACGAGCGAGGCGACCTGCGCAGGGAGTTCCCGCCCGAGGTGGTGCAACCGTGTCCTCCATTCATGGGCGCAAAGGTCCCGGTCATCAGCAGGGCCGAGCTCGAAGGAACTGCATTCACCGACGCTCACCTGCGCGGCACGGTTCCGCTCGGGTGGAAGGCCGCGTCGTCGATTGCCGTGACGATCGGCGAACAACTGCGTGCTGGCGCACGATTCGTCTACGCGTACTACGACGGCGTCGACAAGATCGCACACGCGTGTGGGTTCGGCGACTTCTACGACGCCGAGCTGCAGCAAGCCGATCGGATCGTGGGTGACGTGTGTGCACAACTCGGCCCCGAAGACGTCCTCCTCGTCACCGCCGATCACGGACAGGTGAGCGTCGGTGACGATCTGGCGCCGCCGCATGACGACGTCTTGGTTCACGTCTCGTATCAGTCGGGGGAGAGCAGATTCCGATGGCTGCACGCGAAGTCGGGGAGGACACCCGACGTCCTCTCGGCCGCCCGAGCCCACCATGGAGGTGTCGCCCATGTGCTCACCCGTGACGAGGTCGTCGAACACGGACTCTTCGGTCCACGAGTGTCGGACGTGGCGCGGAGGCGACTCGGTGACGTCGCGCTCATCCCGTTCGGCGCCCAGAGCTTCGAAGATCCCGAAGAGAACGGACCGCACAAACTCATCTGTCGTCACGGGGCGTTGACGGACCAAGAATTGGACGTTCCGCTGTTGGCATCGCGCGGCGGGAACTGACACAGTAGGGATATGAGCCAAACCCCCAACGAAAACTCAGAGGCAAGCGAGCGCCTCGGTGGCGCCGAAGTCATCTCCCCGAATGAGGAGGTGCCGACCGAATCGGTGACGGCCCCGGCAAAGGTCATGCGGATCGGTTCGATGATCAAGCAGCTGCTCGATGAGGTGCATTCGATGAACCTCGATGCACCGAGTCGGGAACGCCTCGCGGAGATCTATGAACGCTCGATCATCGAGCTCGCGGACGCCCTGTCGCCCGATCTCGCAGAGGAGCTCCGCACACTCGCATTGCCGTTCAAGGACGGCGTGATCCCCTCAGATAGCGAATTGCGGGTCGCCAAGGCGCAACTCGTCGGCTGGCTCGAGGGATTGTTCCACGGAATCCAGGCGACGCTCTTCGCCCAACAGATGGCAGCGCGTCAGCAACTCGACCAGATGCGCCAACTCCCCGGGGTGCCGAACGGACAGAACGGCGTTCCGACGGCTCCCGGCAACTACTTGTAGTTCGCATCGAGGTTCGATTCGCGGTGTGCGCGAGACGCACAGACCCCACTGCTACTGTCGTCTGACTACTGACGAAAAGGAGGCCCTCGGTGGGGGATTCATTCACCCACTTGCACGTCCACACGGAGTTTTCGATGTTGGACGGGGCCTCGCGTCTCAGCGAACTGGTGGCCAAGGCGAAGTCAGACGGTCAGCCCGCGCTCGGCATCACGGACCACGGGAACATGTACGGGGTCATCGACTTCTACAAGGAGTGCACCGAGCAAGGCATCAAGCCGATCATCGGAACCGAGGCCTACATGGCCCACGAACATCGCACGGAACGCCCGTCGAGGCGTGGCCGCATCGACGACACCGGCGGAGAGACCGAAGGCGGGGGCAAGGTGTACTACCACCTCACGCTGCTCGCGGAGAACAACGTCGGCTACAAGAACCTGATCAACCTCGCGAGCCGTGCCTTCCTCGAGGGGTATTACTACCAACCTCGCGTCGACTGGGAACTCCTGCAGCAGTACTCCTCGGGTCTGATCGCCACGAGTGGATGTCTCGGCGGGCACGTCCTTCAACGACTGATGCGTGGAGACGTGAAGGGTGCGCACGAGTGCGCAGGTCGATTGCAGGAGATCTTCGGGCGCGACAATTTCTTCATCGAATTGCAGGACCACGGTCTTGCGGACCAGGTGCGCACGAATCCGCTGCTCATCGAACTTGCCAAGGCGATCGACGCGCCCCTGCTTGCGACCAATGACACCCACTACACGCACCGCGAGGACCATGAAAGCCACGACGCGCTGTTGTGCGTGCAGACCGGGTGCACGATCGCCGATCCCAACAGGTTCAAGTTCGAAGGCAACGAGCACTACCTGAAGACGGCCAACGAGATGAGGTACCTGTTCCGCGAGGTGCCCGAGGCGTGCAACAACACGCTGTGGATCGCCGAACGCGCCGACGTGAAGATCGAGTTCGGCAAGTACGTGTTGCCAGACTTTCCACTCCCGAAGGGTTTCGCCACGGACCGCGACTACCTCGCGCACCTCGCGCTCGAAGGAGCCAAGGCGCGATGGGGGGCGAAGCTTCCCAAAGAGGTGTCCGACCGGTTGACCTACGAGCTGAAGGTGATCGGCGACATGGGCTTTTCGTCGTACTTCCTCATCGTGTGGGACCTCATCCGCTACGCGAAGGAACACGGCATTCGTGTCGGTCCCGGCCGTGGTTCGGCGGCGGGATGCGCGGTCGCATATTGCCTCGGCATAACCAACCTCGACCCGATCAAGTACGACCTGCTCTTCGAGCGATTCCTCAATCCAAGTCGCATCAGCATGCCCGACATCGACATGGACTTCGACTCGCGATATCGCGACCAAATGATCCGCTACGCGGCGGAGAAATACGGACGTGATCGGGTCGCCCAGATCATCACGTTCGGCACGATCAAGGCCCGCAACGCAGTGCGCGATGCCGCCCGCGTGCTCGGCTATCCGTATGCGCTCGGTGACAAGATCGCCAAGGCCATGCCACCCGTCGTCATGGGCCGCGACACGCCGATCAAGTACTGCTTCGAACAGGATCCGAAACACATGGCCGGCTACCAAGCGGCGCAGGATCTGCGCACGCTCTGTGACACCGATCCCGACGTGAAGCGCGTCGTCGACGTGGCACGGGGACTCGAAGGCTTGAAGCGCTCCGTCGGAATCCATGCAGCCGCTGTCGTGATCACCAAGGAGCCGCTCACTGAGTACCTCCCGATCCAGCGCAAGCCCGAGCAGGGCCAAGATCCGGCAGAGGCACCCGTAGTTACCCAGTACGAAATGCATGGGGTGGAGGAGCTGGGTCTCCTGAAGATGGACATCCTCGGACTGCGCAACCTCGACGTGATCTCCGATGCCCAAGAGATGATCCGAACCAGGCGGAATCCCGACTTCGACATCGACTCGATACCGATCGACGACAAGGCCACCTACACCCTTCTCGCCCAGGGCGACACCATCGGCGTGTTCCAGCTCGAGTCCTCGCCGATGCGGGCTCTCTTGCGGTCGCTCATCCCCACAGAGTTTGAGCATCTCTCCGCCGTCCTCGCCCTGTACCGCCCTGGCCCGATGAGCGCGAACATGCACAACGACTTCGCCGATTACAAGAACAAGCGCAAGGTGACCGAGTACTTTCCCGATGATGCAAAAGATGTCTTGGAGGACACGTTTGGGCTCATGATCTATCAGGAGAGCATGATGCGTGTCGCCCAGAAATATGCCGGGTACACACTCGCCGAGGCCGACAACCTTCGTAAAGCGTGCGGAAAGAAGATGCCGGACGTCATGGAGAAGGAGCGTGACAAGTTCGAGCAAGGGTGTGTGAAGACGGGTTACGGGATCGACACGGGAAAGAAGCTCTTCGACATCATCGTCAAGTTCGCCGACTACGCCTTCGCCAAGAGTCACGCCTACGGCTACGGATTGATCTCGTACCAGACCGCCTACTTAAAGGCGCATTATCCGGTCGAGTACCTCGCGTGTCTGCTCACGAGCGTCAAGGCGAACTACGAAAAGGCAGCGGTCTACCTCGCCGACGCACGGGCATCGAAGATCACGGTGCTCACTCCGGACATCAACAAATCGGGAGTCGACTTCGAACCAATCGACAACGCCGGTACGCCTACGATCTCGTTCGGATTGTCGGCGATCCGAAACGTCGGCGAGGCGCTCGTTGAGCAGATCGTCGAGCATCGCCGTGACCACGGCCAGTACACCTCCTTCTATGACTTCGTCGAGCGTGCTCCGGAACAGGTGTTGAACAAGCGCACCATCGAGTCATTGATCAAGGCGGGCGCATTCGATTCGCTCGGTCATCCGCGCAAGGGCTTGCTGATGGTCTACGAAACGATCATCGACGCCACCGTCGCCCGTCGCCGCGAGCGCGACCAGGGGGTCATGAGCCTCTTCGGTGATGTCGGCGGAGACGACTCGGTGTACTCCGAGAAGCGTGAGATACCCGCGCTCCAGTTCGACAAGTCAGAACAGCTCAAATTCGAAAAGGAGATGCTCGGGCTGTACGTCTCGGACCATCCTTTGATGGGGATCGAAGGTGCATTGCGACGGCGCGTGGATGCGTCGATTGCCGAGGCCGTCGAGCGGGAGGACAACTCGTTCTTCACCGTCGGCGGGATCATCAGTGCGCTCAACCGGAAGTACACGCGCAAGGGCGACCTGATGGCGACGTTCATGCTCGAGGACCTGCAGGGGGCAGTCGAGGTGGCGGTGTTCCCGAAGACCTTCCAGAAGTATGGGCACCAGCTCGCAGACGACGTCATCGTCACGGTCAAGGGCCGCTTGAACAAACAAGACGAGACCCGAGTGTCGTTCATGGCCACTGACATCGTCGTGCAGGAGGGACTGCGTGCGTCGGGGGATTCGCTCCACATCAAGGTTTCTGCCCAGGCGCTCACCCCTGAATTGATCGACGACATGAAGGGCGTCCTGCAGCAGCACCCGGGGTCGTCTCCGGTGTTCGTGCATCTCGGAGGCGACAAAGTGATGCAACTCGACTCGAAATTCACCGTCGACTTGGACCGTGTCATCGGGCAGATTCGTGTGATGTTCGGTGAGGCCGCCTACATCGAATAGCGGATGAGCCAGAACTCGCCCGTCTGAAAAGCGAATTTTGCTGGCAGAATAGAGGTCTATGACCGTGGTGGTTGAGACCCGCGACTGCGCTTCGCTCACCGACACCGACCTCGACGAATTGGCCAACATGGGTGGCGCATTCGACATCGGTGCGGTCTCCAAGGCCAAGGAAGATTGGGTGCTCTTCACGAGCGCGCGCATCTCCGGCAAGCTGAACGGGTTCACCTTCTCGACGCTCGAACGCATCGGCGGGACCCCGTGCGTCCTCCTCGGAATGATGAGCGTGAAGCGAACCGCCAAGCGTGATGCGGTCCTGAAGGGTTTGATGACCGAGGCCTACCACCGCGCGCTGATGGCCTTCCCGGACGAAGACGTCGTCGTCGGCTCGCGATTCACAACCGTCGATGGACTCGAGGCCTTCAAGTCGCTCACCGACATGATTCCGCGCCCCGGACACCGTGCGGTGGGAGAGGAGCGTGCATGGGGCAAGCGCCTTGCGCGTCGCTTCGGCGTCGAGCGGTACTACGACGACCAGTCGTTCGTCGTCAAGTCGCACGGCCATTCGGGATTCCTCGATCACGAGTCGCTGAAGCCAGGGAAAGCTGCAGCTGACATCGCAGCGCAATTCAAGACGGTCAACGTCTCCAAGGGTGGTGCGCTCATCGTGCACGGCTGGACGATGGCCGAGTCGCTCGCCAAACTCGGCAAGCTCGTCAAGAAATAGACCGAGGGGCGATGGAATTCGCCGACGTCGTGCGCTCCCGCAGGATGACGCGGGCGTTCTCAACCGAACCGGTCGACCGCGCAATCCTCGAACAACTCGTCGACCTCGCCTCGCGTGCTCCGTCTGCAGGCAAGTCTCAGGGTTTCACCCTCGTGGCCTTCGAAGGCGCCGAGACCGCAACATTCTGGGACGTCACCTTGCCGAAGGAGGAACGGTCGACCTTCGCATGGCCGAAACTCCTTGATGCACCGTTCATCGCACTCGTGTGCGCCGACAGACGCGCCTACCTCGAGCGTTACAGCGAACCCGACAAGGCTCGAAGCGGTCTCGGTGCGTCAGTCGAGGCGTGGCCGGCGCCGTATTGGACGATCGATGCAGCTTTTTCAACCATGCTGCTGCTCGGTGCCGCGCACGACGTTGGTCTCGGATCGCTCTTCTTCGCGCTCGCGCGAGGCGAGGAAACGTTGCGCGAGCGATGCGCGATTCCCGAAGAGGTCGAGATCCTCGGTGTCATCGCACTCGGCTGGCCAGTCGGTGACGTGACACGCAAGGGGCGAAGCGCACGTCGTGCGCGCAGGCCCGTGTCGTCGATCCTGCGATTCAGGAATTGGTAGTCGAGCCGAGCAGTTGTTTCGCGAGCCCTTCTGGGGTCGTCGCCGGCAGGAGACATCGATAGTCGCGGCAGACATATGCGACTCCGCTAGATCGGCCCTCCCACAACGGTGAGTCGATGGGTTCTCCCCAGGCGAGCGTGCGACCTGGATCCCACGAGCCTCGAAGGACGTCGACGAGATCCGGGCGATTCCCGACGATCACGACTTCGGTCGACTCCTTGAGCATTCGATGCATCCCACCGAGGAAATTGCCGAACCCACTCGGTGCACTCGGTGCGACGCGACCGAGGAGGCGGGCAATGTCGCGGGAGCGCTCGGTGAGGGATGTGTCACCGAAATGGATGCCGAGCCTCTGGAATGCGACCATCGCTGTCGAGTTCGCCGATGGGGTCGCGTTGTCCATCAGGTCCTTCTGTCTCGTCACGAGACGTTCGGCGTGCGCAGCGGTGGTGAACACCCCGCCGAAACGATCGTCCCAATAGGAGGAGAGGAGTTGGTCGGCGGCGTCACGGGCGACGAGGAGATAGCGCGCCATTCCCGTCGCTTCGTAGAGCGAGGTGAATCCCTCCGCTACCTGGGCGAGATCGTGGGCGAGTGCGACGTGTCGCGCACGCGGGGCGCCATCTTCATGCCAGCTCCTGTGCCATGCGCCGTCGGCGTCGCGAAGTTCGGTCAGCAGGAAGTCCCCGAGCGCGATTGCGGCGTCCAGCCATCTCTTATTGTCGAGCGCGAACGCGGCCTCGGAAATCGTGGCGAGCATCATCGCGTTCCATTCAGTGATGACCTTGTCGTCGAGTCCAGGTCGGGGCCTGTTTTGCCGGGCCCGAACGAGCGTCTGTCGTGAGTGTTCGATGTCGCGTGTGCGCTCGAACTTGCCACGCGCGTGCATGCGATTCGGGATCGAGCGTCCCTCGAAGTTCCCCGTTTCCGTGATGCCGTACCACGCACATGCATCCTTTCCAGGTTCGTCACCGAGGACGTCGCGAACTTCGCGAGTGGTCCACGTGTAGAAGAGACCCTCGTGACTGTGGCCATGTTCGTCGAGTGAATCTGCGTCGAGTGCGCTGAAGAGTCCTCCGCGAGGGTGGCGGAGCTCATCGAGGACGAAGTCGATCGTCTCGGTCGCCACCTGCAGCCAGCGAGGCTCGCGGCATGCGAGTCCTGCTCGCAGGTAGATGCGCGCGAGGAGGGCCTGGTCGTAGAGCATCTTTTCGAAGTGGGGAACGAGCCACTGGGCGTCCACGCTGTAGCGAGCGAAACCGCCTCCGAGGTGGTCGTACATGCCACCGCTCGCCATCGCATCGAGCGACACCTCGATGACGCGACGAACCTCGTGATTCTGGTCGTCGACGAACCGGCGCAGCAGAAAATCGAGATTCATCGTGCTCGGGAACTTCGGTGCACCCCCGAAGCCTCCCCACGTTGGATCGAATGCTCCGATGAGCGTGGTCGCAGCATCGCCGAGGAATTCTGGATCGACGAGATCGGCGGACGGACCGATGAGAGCAGTCCTGCCAACCGCTTCCATCAGCGCGACGACGTTGTTGTCGATGTCCGAGCGCTTGTTGGTCCACGCGTCCGTGATCGCGTTCATGAGTTGGAGAAACGTCGGTTTCGGGAAGTATGTGCCTCCGTAGAACGGCTGTCCGGAGGGCGTGAGGAAGACCGTCATCGGCCAACCTCCGCGGCCAGTCATCGCTTGGACTGCATCCATGTAGATGGCATCGACGTCGGGTCGCTCCTCGCGGTCGACTTTGACGTTGACGAAGAGTTCGTTCATGACCGAGGCGGTCTCTGCGTCCTCGAAGCACTCATGGGCCATCACATGGCACCAGTGGCAAGCGGAGTAGCCGACGGACAACAGGACGGGCACATCTCGGCGGGCCGCTTCCGCGAACGCTTCTGATCCCCAGGGGTACCAGTCGACGGGGTTGTCCCTGTGTTGACGCAGGTACGGCGACGTCTCCGCCGCGAGTCGATTGGTCACGGCACCGTGTCTAGTTGGTCGACACGTCGAAGGTCGTGGCGAGCGCGGGGAACGGACTTTTCGCCGCGATTGACACCTTGATGCGACACGTACCTGGAGCGAATGCAACGACGGTGAGGCTGCGGATCGAGCATGATCCGCTGAGGAGTCGAATCGAGCGGCTTCCCGCCGATGGGCTGCCGACGAGCGTCGAGATTTTGGCCGGTGCGCCGACGGTGAGTGCAGCGTCCCGGGTCCAGATTCCCACGACGTTGCCGATCGTTGATGAGACATTCGATTGACCGTCGACCGTCGATTTCACGCGAAGCGTCTTACGCAGGTCACTAGCCGTCACCTTGTAGGCAACATCGGTTGCGCCGGCGATTGGCGTGCAGTCGTTCGGTACAGATGCCGACTCGGTGCCGACGCTGGTGCAGCGATACCACTGCACCAAAGTGGGACTCGAGAGAGTGAGAGCCTTCACCGTCGTTCCAACGCGGGGAAGGCCTTCAATGGACAATGCAGCACTGGACGGGTATCTGGCGTTGAGGATTGCAAATGCCCCAGGAATGTTCAGTCGTCCGGCTCCATATGTTGAGTCGCGCCCCGGTGCACCGATGTCAACCGCGCTCACGAGCAGGATGTCCCGAACGTCTGCTGGCGTGAGTTGTGGTCGGGCAGAGAACAACAGCGCGGCTGCGCCACTGACGAACGCGGCAGACATCGACGTTCCGCTCTGCAGGTTGTAGTCACCTTTGGCCGTGGAAAGGATGCGCACGCCGGGCGCTGCGATGTCGATGTAATCGCCTCGTTGGGCGAATGCCGGTGATTGGTCATCAGGGTCGATCGACGTGACGGCGATCGTGGCGTCGTAGAACGCGGGCCACTTCGGCGAACTCAAGGAGCCGCCATTGCCGGCTGCTGCGATGACCAGCGCTCCTTTCGACGTCGCATAGTCGATTGCCTGGGTGACCGCAGTGCTTTCGGTCACCCCGCCGAGCGACAGGTTGATGACCCGCGCACCACGATCGGCTGCGAGGCGAATGCCGCGCGCGACGTCGCGCGAATCGCCGGAGCCGTTCATGTCGAGCACCCGAATGGGAAGTATTCGAGCTGCGGGTGCAACGCCGGCAACACCAAGGGCATTGTCGGCGAGGGCTGCAACGATTCCCGAGACGTGAGTTCCGTGACCCTCGGTGTCGACATCGGTCGCGTCGGTCTGCTCGATGCCACCCGAGATCGAGATGCCCGGATCAATGTTGGCGTCGAGGTCCGGGTGTGGCCCGGTGCCGCTGTCGACGATCGCCACGATGACGCCGGCGCCCCGCGTGATCGACCATACGGCCATCGCGCCAGTAGAGGAGAGCCCCCATTGCTGAGAGTTGTAGGTGTCGTTCGTTGCTGCACTCGCGGGCACGGCGATGCCGAGGGCGACGAGGAAGCCGACGCTCGTTGCGAGGAGACTTCGACGAAAGGTCGTGCGTGCTTGCGTCAACGTTCAGACACCCATGGCGTGGAAACCACCGTCGACGTGGACGATCTCGCCCGTCGTCGCGGGGAACCAGTCGGACAACATCGCCACGCACGATTTCGCGACTGCACTCGAGTCGGTGACGTTCCAGCCGAGCGGCGCTCGATCGCCCCACACGTCTTCGAACGTCGAGAATCCCGGGATTGACTTCGCTGCCATCGTCTTGACGGGTCCAGCGGCGATCAGATTGCAGCGGATCTTCTTCGGCCCGAGCTCTTTGGCTAGGTAGCGATTCGTTGCCTCGAGCGCGGCCTTCGCGACCCCCATCCAGTTGTAGGCAGGCCACGCGACGGTGTTGTCGAAGTCGAGACCGACGAAGGCCCCGCCGTCGCTCATGAGCGGGACGAAACTCTCGGCGAGGGTCTTGAGCGAGTATGCGGAAATCTCCATCGCTACGGAGACGTCCGACCACTGCGCGGCCATGAAGTCATCCCCGAGGCAAGAAGCCGGTGCGAAGCCGATCGAATGGAGGACGCCGTCGATCCGACCGAGATGCGTGCGTGCGGCCTCACGGGCTGATGTGATGTGGTCGGCAACGGTGACGTCGAATTCGACGACCGGTGCGGGGGTGTCCAATTTGCGGGCCGTCCGTTCGGTGATCGAAAGCCCCCGACCAGCACCCGTCAGGAGCACTGTCGCCCCTTCGCGCTGGGCGAGCTGGGCGACCCCGAAGGCGAGCGATGCCTCCGTCAAGACGCCGGTGACCACGATGTTCTTGCCTGCGAGAATTCCCATGTCCTTGACGGTACTTGCCCGTACGGGTTTGTGTAAGGCTCACGGTATGCGTATTGGCATCATTGGCGGAACCGGACCGGCAGGGAGTGGACTCGCCCTCCGTCTCAGCGTCGCGGGGTACGAAGTGGTCGTCGGATCGCGCTCGAAGGATCGCGCGGAGGAAAAGATCGCTGAGTTGCTCGCCGCGTGGCCCGATCGTGGTGTGAACTTGGAGGCCGGCGACAATGCCGACGCCTCTGCATGTGACCTCATCGTTGTGGCGACACCGTGGGACTCGACCGCCACGATCGTGAGCGAACACGCCGCTGCGCTTCGCGGCAAGATCGTCGTGACGATGGCGAATGCGCTCGTCAAGGTCGGCAAAGAGTTCCATCCACTCGTGCCGCCACGCGGGAGCATCGCCGCTCACGTTCAGGCGTCGATACCGGCGAGCCGGGTCGTCGCGGCGATGCAGCACCTGCCGGCCAAGGAGCTTGGCAATCTGGACCATCATGTCGACAGCGATGTGCTGATCTGTTCCGACTATCCCGAGGCGATCGAAGTGGTGAGCGACATCGTCGCGCACATTCCCGGATGCAGACCGCTGAACACCGGTGCGCTGTCGAATGCACTCGCACTCGAGGCCTTCACGGCGGTCTTGCTCCAGCTCAACGTTCGCTACAAGACGCGCGTTGCGCCTCGGCTGACCGGGATCCCCGACGTGGATCCCGTGAGTGGTCGCTCCAACGTGTGGCGGCCGTGAAACTTTTCGACACTGCACGTCGCGCCGTCGTCGACTTTTCACCCGGGCCAGAGGTGTTGATGTACACGTGCGGGATTACCCCGTACGACGCGACGCATCTCGGGCACGCGTTCACGTTCATTTCCTATGACGTGCTGATGCGACGCCTGATCGACATGGGGCACACCGTCAAGTGCGTGCGCAACGTCACCGACGTCGACGACCCGCTGTTCGCCAAGGCCCGTGAACTCGGCGTCCACTATCTCGATCTCGCAGCCGGTGAGGAGGCGCGATTCGACGCGGACATGAAGGCGTTGAACGCACTCGAGGTGTACAGCACACCCCGAGCATCCTCGGCGATCTCCGACATCAGGGGATTCATCGGCATGGTGATGGAACGCGGGTATGCCTATGAGTCCGGTGGCTCGGTGTATTTCGACGTCTCCAAGTTCCCGCAATTCGGCTCGGTCTCGCACTACGACGAGGCGACGATGATCGCCTTTGCCAAGGAGCGCGGCGGCAACGTCGAAGACCCGAACAAGCGCAATCCACTCGACTTCGTGTTGTGGCATCCCTCGCTCGTCGATGAACCATCCTGGGACACACTGTGGGGTGCCGGTCGTCCCGGCTGGCACATCGAGTGCTCGGCGCTTGCCCTGCGTGAACTCGGGACCACGATTGACCTGCATGGCGGAGGAAGCGACCTCATCTTTCCGCACCACGAGTGCGAGCGTGCCCAGTCCGAAGCGGCGACCGGCGTTCCGTTTTCCCGTCACTGGATGCACGTCGCGATGGTCTTCATGGACGGCCACAAGATGTCCAAGTCGCGCGGAAACCTTGTCTTCGTCGACAAGTTGCGCGCAGAGCACGATCCACGGGCGATTCGCCTCGGACTCATCGAGCATCACTATCGAATCGAGTGGGAGTGGGACGAAGGATTGATGGCCCGTAACGAACGTCGACTGGAGGCGTGGATGGCGGCAGCGTCGTCGTCCGACGACTCGCTCCTCGCCGATGTGCGTGCCGCATTGGACGACGACCTCGATTCGCCCCGCGCGGTATCGCTCATCGACGAGGCTGCGGCGCGCGGTATCGGAGTTCGCGCGAGCGCGGAGTTGCTCGGAGTGCTGATGCCATGAACGCCTCCACGTACGAGGGTGCCACGCAGCTCCAGTCCCGAGCGCGAAAGATCGTGCGCCCGATCGCCAACAGGCTGTGGAGGTTCGAACTCGTCGGATTCGATCGGCTGCCGACGACTGGCCCTGCGATTTTGTGCGCGAACCACATCAGTTTCCTCGACTCTGCGTTCCTCATGATCCAGGTCCCGCGCAACATTTCATTCGTCGGCAAGAGCGAGTACATGGACTCGTGGAAGACGAAGTACTTGTTTCCTGCGCTCGGGATGATTCCGATCGATCGCTCGGGAGGGGAGAAGTCACAGGAGGCCTTGCAGTCAGCCGAAACTGTGTTGCGGCGCGGAGAGTTGTTCGGCATTTTCCCGGAGGGCACGCGCAGTCGTGACGGAATGTTGTACAGGGGCAAGACGGGCGCTGCTCGCTTGGCGATGAAGGTGAATTGTCCGATCTTTCCCGTCGGCATCACCGGGACCGCCGAGATCCAACCCCCCGACGCAAAGTTGCCGAAAGTGGGTGGACGGGTTCGCATCGAGATCGCTCGCCCGATCCTCCCCGAGCGATACACGTCACGACACGACGACCACCTCGTGTTGCGCGAAATGATCGACGAGGTGATGTTTGAGATTCGTGCCATGACGGGCCAGGAGTACCGCAACGTCTATGCGAGTAAGGGAGCGTCGACTTCGGCTCGGCCGATGGAGTCAGCAAATCAAGGGAATTCGGGCGTCTCGTAAACCTAGAATTGAGCAAATGAGCGCATCGGCCATCGACGTCACGCTGCCTGACGGCTCCGCTCGCAGCGTTCCCGCATCGTCGACAGCACTCGATCTTGCCCAGTCGATCGGTTCACGCCTCGCCAAGGCTGCGGTTGCCGCCGTGATCGGGGGCGAGGAACGGGATCTTTCGAGCCCGCTCAACCAGGGTGATCGCGTCGCGATCGTCACTGCCGACTCCGACGCAGGACGTCACGTGTTGCGTCACTCGACTGCACACGTTCTGGCCCAGGCCGTCGTCGCACTGTTCCCAGGCGCGAAGTTCACGATCGGCCCGGCGATCGAGGACGGTTTCTACTACGACTTCGAATTGCCTGGCGGGAAGACCTTCTCCGACGACGATCTGCAGGCGATCGAGGCCAAGATGCGAGACATCGTCAAGGCCGACCAGCCGTTCGTTCGTGCGGAGATGAGCGTGAAGGAGGCACTCGCGCTCTTCGCTGACCAGCCGTACAAGTGCGAGATCATCCAGCGCGTGACGTCCGGGTCGAGTGACGGTGCAGATGCGGGCGAAGTTGGCGGTGGTGACTCCGTCAGCGTGTATCGCAACACGGATGCATTCGTCGACCTGTGTCGTGGCCCACACGTTCCTTCCACGGGCCGATTGGGCCATTTCTCCTTGATGAAGGTTGCTGGCGCGTACTGGCGTGGCAATGAAAAGGGTCCCATGTTGCAGCGAATCTACGGAACTGCGTGGGAGTCGAAGTCTGCGCTTGAGGAGCACCTCACACGACTCGCAGAAGCCGAGAAGCGAGACCATCGCAAACTCGCTGTCGAGATGGATTTGTTGTCGTTCCCAGCGGAACTTGGTGGAGGGCTCGCCGTATGGCACCCGAAGGGTGCGATCGTGCGCAAGTTGATGGAGGACTACAGCAGACATCGCCACCAGACGGGCGGTTACCAATTCGTCTTCACGCCACACCTCGCGAACGCGAACTTGTTCGAGACCTCGGGCCACTTGCATTTCTACAAAGACGGCATGTACCCCCCGATGGAGATGGACAACGGGACGTACTACCCGAAGCCGATGAACTGCCCGATGCACTGCCTGATCTACCGAGATCGTCAGCGCAGCTACCGCGAACTACCGCTGCGCTTGTTCGAGCTCGGCACCGTATATCGATACGAACGCGCCGGGACGTTGCACGGTTTGCTTCGGATCCGCGGTTTCACCCAGGACGACAGCCACATCTTCTGCGCCGAGGATCAGATGGCGGACGAAATCACGTCCCTGCTCGATTTCGTTTTGTCAGTGTTGCGTCAATTCGGCTTCGAGGACTTCGAATTCAAGCTCTCCACACGAGATCCGGAGAAGTCCGTCGGCAGCGACGAGATCTGGGAGAAGGCCACCGCGGCGCTCATCGATGCACTGCAGCGACACAACGTGGAGTATTCGGTGAAGGAAGGCGACGCCGCCTTCTACGGTCCGAAGATCGACATCGACGTCCGTGACGCGATCGGGCGGAAGTGGCAGCTGAGCACGATCCAGTGCGACTTCAACCTGCCGGAGCGATTCGGTCTCGAGTACATCGGTTCGGACAACGCCCGTCACCGACCGATCATGTTGCATCGTGCACTCTTCGGATCCGTCGAACGATTCTTCGGCGTCTTGCTCGAGCACTACGGTGGCGCGTTCCCGACATGGCTGGCACCGGTGCAAGTGCGTGTGCTGCCGGTGACGACCGTGCACGAGCAGTACGCGCAGAAACTCGTAGGCGCGATGCGCAGCGAAGGATTCCGCGTCGACATGGTCGCGGCCGACGAGCAGCTCGGTAAACGGATTCGCAGTGCGAAGCTCGAGCGAATCCCGTACGTCCTCGTCGTTGGAGACGACGACGTTGCGAACGGCACCGTCGGGGTGAACCCGCGCGGGGGCGAGGTCGTGAGGGGCGTCACGTTCGACGCATTCATGGCCGACCTTCGAAGTGAGACGACCGACGCGGTGTCGCAGGGCTCGCTGTCGTGACCCTCGAGCATCTCTGGAACGGCTGGCGGGCACAATACGTGCAACGTGATTCCCATGCGCAACGAACCGATGTCTCGGTGTTCACCGAGATTCTGCAGTCCGGCCTGAGCGACGAGGAATGTTTCATCATCCATCGGGGGGTCGAATGCTTCGTCATCTTGAACGCGTTCCCGTATTCGACCGGCCACATCCTCGTCTTGCCGTATCGCGAAGTGAGCGACGTCGAAGCCTTGACGCCATCCGAGCATGCGGAACTGTTTTCGCTCGTGACGACGGGCATCCAGGTGCTGAAAGCTGAATACAAGCCGCAGGGAATCAACGTCGGAATCAATCTCGGAGCGGTCGCGGGTGGCAGCGTTGCCCAACATCTGCACGTCCATGTCGTTCCCCGTTGGGGAGGGGACACCAACTTCATGGTCGCGGTCGCGACGACGAAGATCCTCCCTGAGGCACTCGACGTCACCGCATCCCGAGTTCGCACCAGGTGGGCGCAGTTCGCAGGGTCAAAATGAGCGGGGACGAGATTCGCGACTCCCTTCCGGAGGATCTCGACGTCTCGGCATTCGTCGGCCCATATCAATTCCCTGACAACTCGCGTCGGAAGATTCCAGCGGTCATCTATGCGGTGGTTGCGGTCGTACTTCTTGCGTTGTGGCTGACATCGCGCGACAGCGGGTCGGGTCTCGTGAACGACGGGATGTTGTATGCGGCCATCGGTCTCGCCGTCGTGGCTGGGTTCGTCTCCACCTCGGCGTGGAAGATGACGGTCAATGAGCGCGATGCTCTCGTGCGTGCGTCGAGGGCAGTCGATTTCCCCGTCGGTCATGCGTCGGCCCAGCAGGTGTGGCGTGGGCTTCGCAGCAGGCCGACCTGGCGAGTGCTCTGTTACAGCGCGGAAGAACCGCCGCTGAAGCGCGGACTCGTGCTTGTCGATGCCGTCGACGGCTCGGTCGTCGAGTGTCTCGTAGAGGCAAATCCCGATACGCACGATTCAGTAGGCTGAAGCCGATGTTTGACGGTCGCTTTCGCGTCCAAGTGGAAAAGGTCGTGCGTCCCGTCGGTGAGACGCTCCGCAAGACCGGACTTTCGCCCGACCATCTGACGCTCCTCGGGATGCTCGTCGCGGTTGCGGCGGCGGTGTCTATCGGCGCAGGGGCCCTGCAGCTCGGATTGTTGCTCGTCATCTGTTCGGCGTTGCCGGACCTTCTCGATGGTGCACTCGCGAAGGCGTCGAATTCTGCGAGCCAGCGCGGGGCGTTCTTCGACTCCGTGGTCGACAGGGTCACCGATGCGCTGCTCTTCGGCGGAGTCGCGTGGTATTTCGCCACCACCAAGGACCCCCGTTGGTCGCTCGTGCCGTTCGCGGTCATGGGTGTGTCGATGCTCATTTCCTATGAGCGTGCGAAGGCGGAGTCCCTCGGCTTGAACGCCAAGGGTGGATTGATGGAGCGTGCGGAGCGCATCATCGTCCTGTGCGTCGGATTGCTCTTCGAGTCGCTGATCGTGTGGATCATGGTCGCGATGCTCCTGCTTGTGACGATGACCGCGGTCCAGCGGTTCGTAAAGGTGTGGCGACAGGCTGCAGTCGCGCCGACCGTCGCAGAACGGATCGAGGTGCGACGCAGTCGTCGTGCGTCGCGCCGGGCCCGACGCGACGATTATCGGGCACGATTCGCGCGGCGCAAGCGACTTTCGTAGTAGACCGCCGTCGTGGATGACGCACGTCGCAGCGGCAACGATGCGCTGACCACCGCCGGTTATCGGCTCGCATCACTGGCGGCAAAACTCAGTCCGACTCCCATCCTCTCGGGCACGGCTTTCGCGCTGTCCGGTCCGCTTGCCCTCGCGATGCGTTCCAAGCGCCACATGGTCGAGCGGCACCTACGGCGCATCTTGCCGACTGCCTCGTCATTGACCATCCGCCAACTGACGCAGGCTTCCTTCGAGAGCTATGCGCGGTATTACCTCGAGACGTTTCGCCTTTCCCAGATTCCGATGCGCCGAATCAATCAGGCGTTCACCGTCGAGGGCATGGAACACATCGAGCGCAGTGCTGAAGCTGGCAAGGGAACGATCCTTGCCCTTCCGCACCTCGGAGGATGGGAATGGGCGGGAAGATGGCTTGTCGGTCAGGGCTACACCTTGACCGCCGTCGTCGAGCGTCTGGACAACGAGGACCTCTTCGACTGGTTCCTCGGGGTGAGGAAGGAATTGGGGTTCAACATCATTCCGCTCGATGATCGAGCGGGTATCGCCGTCAACGAGGCGTTGCGAGAGAACCACGTGGTGGCGCTTCTGTGTGATCGTGACATCCCCAGAGATGGTGTGCGCAACGGTGCGCAGGTGAGATTCTTCGGGGAAGCGACCTCCGTTCCGAGTGGACCGGCGTTCTTTGCATTGAGAACTGGTGCGCCAATCGTTCCGCTCGCGACGTACTTCACCAACCGTCTTGATGGACATCATGCGGTCGTTCGTCCGGCCATCCACGGCCAACGCGAAGGCTCGTTGCGTGACGACGTCACTCGGATCTCGCAGATCGTCACGAGTGAGATCGAGTCCCTGATCAGGCGAGCCCCCGAACAGTGGCACCTCTTCCAGCCGAATTGGCCGAGCGACCCCGGCTACTGATACGCGGCGAACAACTCGCCGATGGCCTTCGCCTGGCCGCCACTCGTCGAGGACATCACCGCGATCGGCTGGACGCCGGTTGCAGCCCACGCTTCGAGTCGATCTCGCACGTGGGCGGGCGGTCCTGAAATCGTGCAGTCATCCAGCCACGCATCGCTCATCGTTGCCACAAGCGCCTCACCGAGCGATTCCTTCGGCGAGGTCGCAATCGTGGCCTCGAGTGCATCCATCTCTGCCACGTAGCCGGCGGCCCGCCAGTAATTGCGATAGTTGGGAAGAATGACGTAGCCGGTGAGCGTCTTGCGATTCACCGCTCGTGCAGCGTTCACGTCATCGTCGATGACTGTCGGGATCATGTTCGACAGCGTGAAGCCGTCGCGAGCATTCGCGGTTGCCGCAACTTGGCGCGGGATGGCGCTCAACGCAGCATTCGCCCAGATTGCGCCATCGGCGATGCGCATGGCGAGTGCGAGCATCTTGTCGCGCAGGGTGGCGAGGAGAATCGGCGGAAGTGCGCCGCTGAAGCGTTCATTTGCGCGCATCTGCTCGACGTAACGCTCGATGTCGGAGAGCGGTCGCGCAACCTCGACACCGAGCCGTTTCGTCACCGGTGCATGGCTCACCCCGAGGCCGAGCGAGAACCGACCGCCGGAGATCTCGTGGATGTGTGCTGCGGTGTTGCCGAGTTCGAACGGATGGTTGTAATAGATCGGCTGAATCGACGTCCAGAATCTGATCGTCGACGTTTCGTGTGCAAGTGAAGTGCAGAGCGACATCGTCGCACCGAGGCTCGGGCACGCGATTCCTGCGAACCCGCGACGTTCGATCTCAACGGCCAGCTCGATCATCGCGCGCCGTTTCGTCGGCGTGGCGACGAGGCTCACCGCCGGTCTGGGAGAAGTAGCGCGTGTGTTCATCTGCTGTCGTTTCCTTCGTTCGTCGGCCTACCGTATACGAGGTGGACATGCTGCGCGTCGCGATGGTCAGTCCGTACAGCATCTCAATTCCCGGTGGCGTTCAAGCCCAAGTGCTCGGTCTCGCGCGCGAGATGCGACGACTCGGCCACGAAGTGCGCGTCCTTGCGCCGTGTGACGGTCCGCCGCCGGAGCCGTTCGTTACGCCGCTTGGCAACAGTTTGCCGGCGAGTGCGAACGGCTCGGTCGCACCCCTCGCCCCGGACCCGTCCGCCGCGTTGCGCACGATCCGTGCCCTGAACGATGAGGCGTTCGATGTCATCCACTTGCACGAGCCGCTCGTTCCCGGGCCCACGGTCACGGCGCTCCTGCTCCAACTCGCGCCGACGGTGGGCACGTTCCATTCCGCGGGGGAGTCTGCGGCCTATCGGGTGTTGACGAAGACCGCTCGCTGGGGTGCGGATCATCTCTCCACGCGCGTCGCAGTTTCGGAAGCGGCACAGGAATTAGCGCAGCGATACCTCGGCGGCGACTACACCATCTTGTTCAACGGCATCGAGATCGATCGCTATCTCCGTACTGACGTCAAGCGAGTCGATGAGCCGACGATCTTCTTCTGCGGTCGCTACGAACCACGAAAGGGTTTGGAAGTTCTCCTCGAGGCGATGCGCCACGTGCCGCGCGACGTTCGCCTGTGGGTCGCTTCCGACGGGGTTGGGATCGATGACCTGCGCAATACCTACGGTGGGGACGAACGCATTTCGTGGCTCGGCCGAATCACCGAACAAGACAAGCTCGATCGTCTCGCCACGTGCTCGGTCTTTTGTGCGCCGTCGTTGCGTGGCGAATCCTTCGGCATCGTCCTCCTCGAGGCGATGGCAGCAGGCGCCCCTCTCGTCGCGAGTGATATCGATGGGTATCGAAACGTCGCCCTGCACGAGGAAAACGCCTTGCTCGTCCCGCCCGGGAACGCAGGTGCCCTTGGCGCGGCACTCACGTCGTTGCTCACCGACGGTGAGCTCCGCGAGCGCCTCGTGCGCGGTGGTCGTCAGCGAGCGGAGACGTTTTCGATGACGTCCCTCGCACATCGGTACATCGATATCTATCGTCACCTCTTGCAGGCGGAAGCGGATCGTGAACTCGTCCTGCCACAGAATCGGTTCGTGACGATGTTCCAAGATCGCGTTCTTCGGCGCTCACGGGCCGTCGAACGCTGAAGCCTGAACTCTCAGGCTCAGTCGGTCGGTCGTAGGATGGTTGCATGAACACCCTCCTCATCGTCATCGTGGTCGTCGCCCTCATCGGTGTCGCGGTGATTGCGCTCTATAACCAACTCGTGCGTCGGCGCATCGAAGTCGACAACTCATGGTCCCAGATCGACGTCCAGCTGAAGCGAAGGCTCGACCTCATCCCGAACCTTGTCGAGACGGTGAAGGGCTATGCCAACCACGAGCGGGTTGCTCTCGAGGCGGTGATTTCCGCGCGCAGTGCATCACTTGCTGCTGGTTCGACGCCACACGAACAGGCCGCTGCAGACGGCGTCCTCAGCGGTGCATTACGCCAGCTGTTTGCACTCTCCGAGGCGTATCCGGACCTGAAGGCCAACGCCAGTTTCGTCTCGTTGCAGGAGGAGTTGTCGAACACCGAGAGCCGAATCGCATATGCGCGTCAGTTCTACGGTGACTCGGTCGCCTCGTACAACACCGCGATCCAGAAGTTTCCGAACGTCGTCGTGGCAAGGATGTTCGGATTCACCGCACGTGAGTTCTTCGAGGCCGAACCCGCTGCCGCCACCGCACCGAGTGTGAACTTCGGTTCATGATGAACGATCTCATCGCGTCGAACAAGCGACGCACGGCTCTCCTCCTCATCGGATTCGTCGTTCTGGTCGCCATCGTCGGAATTGCGGTCGGTTCGCTCGCGGGTAGTGGAACGAATGGGCTCATTGTCGCCTTCGTCATTTCCGCCGTCTTTGCGTTCGCGTCCTACTGGAAATCCGATTCAGTTGCCCTCGCCGTCAGCAGGGCGCATCCGGCTGATGAGGTGACCTACAAGCGCCTGCACAACCTCGTCGAGGGACTGTGTATCGCGAGCGGTCTCCCGAAGCCAAGGGTGTTCGTGATCGAAGATTCTGCACCGAACGCCTTTGCCACGGGTCGTAACCCCAAGCATGCGGCGATCGCAGTGACGACCGGCCTCCTCGACACGATGAATCGAGTCGAACTCGAGGGCGTCATCGCGCACGAGCTGTCGCACATCAAGAACTACGACATCCTCGTTTCGACGCTCGCGGTGACGCTCGTCGGAACAATCGCCCTGATCACCGACATCACCCTGCGGATGATGTGGTGGAACGGTGGGCGAGTGCACCGCAGTGGGGACCGCAATGATCGCGGGAACCCGCTCGCGCTCCTCGGAATCGTGCTCCTCATCGTGGCTCCGTTGATCGGCAAGATCATGCAGGCGACGGTCAGCCGTCGCCGGGAAACGCTTGCCGATGTCTCGGCCGTCCGCATGACTCGCTACCCACCGGGCTTGATTGCCGCCCTCGAGAAACTGCAGGCCGATTCGACGGTTACACATTCCGCCAGCATGGCGACGGCCCATATGTGGATCGAGCAGCCGCTGTCCGGAGTGAATGACACGGGCCGACTTGGCGCGTGGCATAAACTTTTCCAGACCCACCCACCACTTGCCGAGCGAATTGCTCTGCTGAGGGAGATCTAGATCATGTCTCGTCGTGTCGTCGTGTGTTCTGCTCTCATCGCGTCCCTCGGGCTTGCAGCGTGCAGCGGCTCTGGTTCCTCCAGCGACACCGCGACGCCCGTCACGCAGGCCCCGACGACCACCGTTGCGGAGGTCGTGTATCCGCTGACGGGACTTCCGGTGGAAGATGATGCGATCGCGCAGCGTCCCGCGATGGTGGTCAAGATCGACAATCATCCGTCGGCGCGACCACAGGACGGCATCAATCAGGCCGACATCATCTTCGAGGAGAACGTCGAGAAGCTGACGCGATTTGCTGCGGTCTTCCACAGTGAAGGCTCCGACCCAGTTGGTCCGATTCGTAGCGGTCGTTTCCAGGACATCAACTTGCTCGGGTCGCTGAACAAGCCGCTGTTCGTGTGGAGCGGTGGCAACGCGAAGGTGAGTGCGGCAATCCAGGATTCGGATCTCGTCGATCTGAGCTGGACGATCGCCAACAAGGACGGCGGATTCAGGCGCGATGACGAGCGAACCGCGCCACACAACTTGATCGCCGAGACGACGAAATTGTGGACGCTCGCGCCGAGCGGTTCGAAGCCACCGGCACAGCAGTTCGTCTACCGAGGGGTGAGCGACGCGAATGCCTCGACTTCGAAGGACACCGATGGCGTCAAGATCTCGATGGACGGCGTGAGGGTGCACTGGCTGTGGGACAGCGCCACGAAAGAATTCCAGCGATTCTCCGACGACAAGCCCCACATGGGCTCGGATGACCAACAGTTGTCCGTGCCCAACGTGGTCGTGCTCGAAGTCGAGTACTCCAACAACTACAGCCCGACGTCCAAGACGATCGGTACCGGCAAGGCGTACGTCTTCACCAACGGCGTGATGTACGAGGGCAAGTGGACGCGCGACGATCGGCTGAAGCCGTTCGAGCTCACCGACTCGGCGGGGGCGCCCATCAAGTTGACGCCTGGGCAGACGTTCGTCGAGGTGGCGCGCGCGGCAAAGACGGCGGTCGTTGCTCCGGGCGTCGACCCCGAAACGGTCAAGTACCCGTAATTGCAGCACGGCTGAAGCAACGAGAGCCGGCCTCGGTACGCTTGAACGCATGACTTCGCACTCCTCAACCGGTTCGATGAAGGTCAAGCGTGGCTTGGCCGAGATGCTCAAGGGCGGCGTGATCATGGACGTCGTCACGCCGGAGCAGGCCAAGATCGCCGAGGATGCAGGTGCGACTGCGGTCATGGCCCTCGAGCGTGTGCCGGCAGACATCCGTCGCGACGGGGGTGTCGCCCGAATGAGCGACCCCGAGATGATCGAGGGAATCAAGGCCGCGGTTTCGATTCCCGTGATGGCCAAGGCCCGTATCGGGCACTTCGTGGAGGCTCAGATTCTCGAATCGCTCGGGGTCGACTTCATCGACGAGTCGGAGGTCCTCACACCCGCAGATGAAACACACCACATCGACAAGTTCGCCTTTACCGCGCCGTTCGTGTGCGGAGCCACGAACTTGGGCGAAGCTCTTCGCCGAGTGAGTGAAGGCGCTGCGTTGATCCGCTCGAAGGGCGAGGCTGGCACGGGCAACGTGGTCGAGGCGGTACGCCACCTGCGCAACATCATCGGAGACATCCGCAAAATCACCCAGGCGGACTCTGCGGAACTCTTCGACTGGGCCAAGCGACTGTCGGCGCCACTGCCACTCGTCCAAGAGGTCGCCGAGACTGGCTGGTTGCAGGTCCCGATCTTCTGCGCGGGTGGAATTGCCACTCCTGCCGATGCCGCACTTGCGATGCAACTCGGTGCCGAGGCGGTGTTCGTTGGCTCGGGCATCTTCAAGAGCGACAACCCATCCCCGCGGGCAAAGGCGATCGTCGAGGCCACCACACACTTCCGTGATCCGCACATCCTCGCCAAGGTCAGTCGCAATCTCGGAGCGCCGATGACCGGAATCGGAATGGACGAGATCAATCAGAAGTACGCGGAGCGTGGTTGGTGAACGATTCGAGGCCTCCGGGTGAACGCGCTCATCGGCATTCTTGCGCTACAAGGAGCGTTTAGGGCCCACGAGCTCGCACTGCATAAGTGCGGTGCACGAACCCAACAGGTGCGCACTCCTGACGATCTGGATCGCGTTGACGCCCTCGTCATGCCGGGGGGAGAGTCGACGACGATGTCCCACCTGCTCACGACATCCAACTTGTTCGATCCCATCGCCAAGCGTCTGAGCGATGAGATGCCCGTTTTCGGAACGTGCGCCGGAATGATCCTCCTCGCAGAGAACGTCTACGACGCTCGCCCCGATCAACGATCGTTTGCGGCCCTCGATATCGACGTTCGACGCAATGCGTACGGCAGGCAGATCGACAGCTTCGAGTCTGACCTCACGGTTACCGACCTCGACGGCGCCTTCCACGCGGTGTTCATCCGCGCGCCACGCGTTGAGCGAATTGGCGCAGGCGTCGAGGTTCTCGCTGCTCATGACGGCGATCCCGTCCTCGTTCGTCAAGGCCGAATGCTGGCGGCTTCGTTCCATCCTGAGCTGACGCCCGACGCACGCATCCACGAACGATTCCTGTCCATGGTCACGGAGGTATAGCGATGTCAGGACATTCCAAATGGGCGACGATCAAGCGCAAGAAGGGCGCAATCGACAAAGCGAAGGGGAAGACCTTCGCCAAGCTCGCGCGGCAACTCGAGGTTGCCACTCGCGAGGGAAGCAGTGGCGACGTGTCGAGCAACGCCGCGTTGCGCACGGTCGTGTCGAAGGCCAAGGCCGCGCACATGACGAACGACGCGATTGAACGTGCGATCAAGCGAGGGCTCGGCGAACAGAGCGGTGCGTCCTATGAATCGATCACCTACGAGGCCTACGCCCCGGGTGGTGTGGCGATGCTGATCGACGTGTTGACGGACAACCGCAATCGAACGGCATCCGACGTTCGATCGTTGTTCAGCAAATGGGGCGGAGCGATGGCCGAGCCAGGGTCGGTCGGCTGGCAATTCTCCCGCAAGGGCATCATCCAGGTCGGCAAGGAGGTGAGCGAAGACGACATCATGGTCGTCGCGCTCGACCATGGAGCGGACGACATCGTCGACGAGGGGGACAACTGGCGGGTGTCATGTGATTCGGCGACCGTGTTCGACCTGAAGACCGCTCTCGAGGCAGCTGGAATCGCGGTGCAGTCGGCAACCTCGACGATGGTGTCGTCGATGTCGGTTCCCGTAACGGATGCAGCAGTGGCGAAGTCGATCTTGCGGATCATGGACGACCTCGAGGAAAACGACGACATCCAAGACGTGTACTCGAATTTCGACATGTCCGATGAACTGCTCAGCGAGGCGGCGTCATGAGCGTCAAAGTCGGCGACAAGGCTCCAGATTTTTCGCTACAGGGAACGGGCTCACGCGAGTACCGATTGAGCGAATATCTCGGCCAACCTGTCGTGATCGTTTTCTATCCGGGAGACGGAACCCCGGTCTGCACAAAGCAATTGAATGAATACAACGACGGCCTCGAGCAGTTCGTCGGTCTCGGAGCTCAAGTGTTGGCGATCTCCTCCCAGGGAGTGGAGAGCAAGGAGGACTTCGCGAGCAAGAACGGATTCGGATTCCCGCTCCTGGCGGACGTCGACAAGACCGCAGCCAAGGCCTACGGCATCCTCGGCCCGCTCGGATTCCCCCGACGGTCGGTGTTCGTGGTCGATGCCAGCGGCATCATCCGCTACGTCCACCGGGCACTCGCGGGCGTCACCTATCGGCCGGTGGCCGAGCTGGTGGAGGCGATCAACGCCGCCCGCGGGTAGGCATATGCCCCCACCGGGGAGCCTCCAGTCACTACAATCAAACACATGTTCGCCCCACGTCAGCCAGCCGCTGGCCGTCCCGAGGTCGTGCTCGGTGTCGATCCGGGGCTCACGAGGTGTGGCTTTGCGGCCTTGCGCTCGGATCCAAGCGGCGTCGGCGTCGTCGCCATGGGAGTGCTTACCTCGCCAACCGACATGGACGTTGCACAACGACTCGCCACGTTGCACGAAGACTTCGATGCACTGTTGACCGAAGTAAATCCTCGAGCCGTCGCCGTTGAACGCATATTTTTCCAATCCAATGTCAGCACGGCGATGAGCGTCGCGCAGGCGAGTGGAGTCGTCCTCGCGCTTGCCGGCGTCCGCGGGATTCCAGTCGTCCAATATTCCCCGAGCCAAGTGAAGAGCGCTGTTGCCGGATTCGGGAACGCAGACAAACTTGCCGTGCAGAAGATGGTGCAGAAGCGGCTCGGACTCCAATCATTGCCCGAACCCGCCGATGCGGCCGATGCTGCGGCGGTCGCGTTGTGTCATCTTGCTGCCTCGCCGTTGGCATCGCGCGTTGCTGTTGCACACGGAGCGCGTCCGTGATCGGCAGTCTGCGCGGCGTCGTCGTCGAACGCCTCGAGGACTCGACGGTGCTCGTCGAGGTCGGCGGGGTCGGTTATCTCGTGCATGTCACGCCGAGGACGTTGGCGGAATTGGAGCCGACGTCGAATGCGTTCCTCTACGTACACCAACACGTTCGCGAAGACGCACACACGCTTTTCGGTTTCCTCGACCGCGACGAACGTCGCACCTTCGAATCACTGATCGCTACGCACGGCATCGGCCCGTCGATGGCGATGGCGATCCTCGGCACACACTCGCCCCGTGCGCTCACCGACATCGTGGCGAACGGTGACGCTGCTTCACTGACACTCGTACCCGGAGTCGGAAAGAAGACTGCCGAGCGACTGCTGATCGAGTTGAAGGGACGCCTCAACCTTCCCATCATGGATGGACTCGGTGTGTCATCGGCACAGTCAAGCGTGGCCCAGGTTCGCGAGGCGCTCGTTGGGCTGGGGTATGGACACGACGAGATTCGCGACGCCTTGCGCGAGCTGGATGCTGCAACGGACGCCGAGCGCATGTTGCGTGACGCACTCAATTTGCTGGGGTCGCGCCGTGCGTGAGGACTTCGTCGACCCACGGTCGGGCGCGTCGGATGACGAGCGGGTGCTCGAGGCCGGACTCCGTCCGACAGCGCTGTCCGAGTTCGTTGGCCAGCGCGAGCTGAAGGAGCATCTCAGCATCGTCCTCGGTGCGGCGCAGAAGCGCGGCCAAGCAGCCGATCATCTCTTGCTTGCTGGACCACCCGGTCTCGGCAAGACGACGCTTGCGGGAATCGTCGCCACGGAAATGGGCGCCCGCCTGCACGTGACATCGGGTCCGGCGCTCGAGCGCGCGGGTGACCTCGCGGCCATCCTGACGTCGCTCGAATCCAACGATGTCTTGTTCATCGACGAAATCCATCGACTCTCGCGGACGGTCGAGGAGATCTTGTATCCGGCGATGGAGGATTTCCAGATCGACCTCGTGGTGGGTAAGGGTCCGGCAGCGTCGTCGATCCGCCTGACGCTTCCACGATTCACACTGATTGGCGCCACTACGCGAACGGGAATGATCACGGGTCCTTTGCGCGATCGCTTCGGTCTTGTCGCCCGCTTGGAATACTACGAACCACGCGAACTCGAAGAGATCGTGACTCGCGCCGCTCGCATCCTGCAGGTTCCGATCGACGCCAAAGGCGCAGCCCAAATCGCCAGGCGGTCACGCGGAACGCCGCGCATCGCCAATCGCCTTCTTCGCCGTGTGCGCGATTTCGCCGAGATGCGTGGCAACGGATCGATCGACGACTTCGTGGCCCACGAGGCGCTCGGAGTGTTCGGGGTCGACGACAAGGGCCTCGACAAGGTCGACCGAGCGATCCTCACCGCGCTGTGTACTCAATTCGGTGGCGGTCCCGTCGGTCTTTCGACGCTGGCGATCTCGGTGAGCGAACAAACCGAGACGATCGAAGATGTCTATGAGCCGTTCCTGATCCAGCAGGGGATGCTCGCCCGTACGCCGCGCGGTCGCGTCGCGATGTCGTCGGCCTGGGAGCATCTCGGTCTGCAGGCACCTGCCCAGAATCCGGATCTGTTTACCTCGTAGTCTGCCTCGGTGCGTCTCGACGACATCGACTATTCGCTTCCACCTGATCTGATCGCTCAGCGTCCGGTCGAGCCGCGGGACAGCGCACGACTGTTGGTCGATCTCGGCGCTCGAGGAACGGCACACCAACACGTTGCGGACCTCGTGAATCACCTCGAAGCCGGCGACGTCCTCGTCGTCAATCACACGAAAGTGATGCACGCACGACTCCACTTGCAGCGTGAGAGTGGCGGACGAGTCGAGGTGCTCATGCTTCGTGAACGGAAGGGCTCGGGCGTTTGGGAGGCGCTCGTTCGACCTGGCGGAAAACTTCGTGAGGGAGAGGTGCTCACGCACCAGTCGGGTGGGGGCGTCGTCCGCATGGTGGGGCGTTCGCTCGACGGGGACACGTTCCTCGTCGAACCTCTCGTTGCTGACGTGTTCGCCACGATGCGGGAGATCGGCGAGGCCCCCTTGCCGCCGTACATCACCGAGAAGTTGTCGGATGCGAGCAGATATCAAACCGTCTATTCACACGAGGAACGCTCGGCGGCGGCGCCGACTGCCGGGTTGCACTTCACGCCCGACTTGCTCAATGCGTTGCGCGAAAAGGGGGTGCGAATTGAGGAGGTCGAATTGGTGGTGGGGCTCGACACGTTCAAGCCGGTGACCGTCGACGATCCGTTGGATCATGTCATCCATACCGAGAGGTACCGAGTCCCCAAGGAAGTCCTCGAAGCGTGCGCCGATGCGCGACGCCGGAGCAAGCGGGTCGTCGCCGTGGGAACAACGGCGGCGAGGGCCCTCGAGTCAGCCGCCACGACGGGCACGTTCGAGGGCGACACGAACCTGTTCATCTATCCCGGGTATGAATGGAAGCTCGTCGACCGGCTGATGACGAACTTCCACATGCCGCGCACGACGCTGCTCTTGATGATCTCGTCGTTCGTCGGCCCGCGCTGGCGTGAGCTCTATGCCGAAGCGATTCGTCAGAAATATCGCTTCCTCAGTTTCGGTGACGCAATGTTGCTCGATCGCCACGCCTGACGTCACGTTCACAACTACGGTGGTGGCGATGTTTGCCGTGCATCACTCGACCATCGCCCGCGACGGGACGGCGCGCGCTGGCGTAGCGACGGTGCATCGCGGTTCATACGAGACCCCCTGTTTCATGCCGGTCGGAACTCGTGGAGCGATCAAGTATTTGAGTGCCGAAGACTACGCAGCGGTGGGCGCCCGCATCGTGTTGGGGAACACCTATCACTTGATGCTGCGTCCTGGGGCGGAGACGGTCGCTCACTTTGGTGGTCTCGGCAAGTTCGCCGCATGGGACGGTCTCACGCTCACCGACTCGGGAGGCTTCCAAGTCTTTTCACTGAACCCGAAAGTTGACGACGAAGGCGTGACCTTCAAGAGCACCTATGACGGCGCAGAGCAACGATTCACGCCCGAAGGTGCAGTGGCGACGCAGGAATTGTTGGGCGCCGACATCCAGATGGTGCTGGACGTCTGTCCGCCGCTTCCGTCGCCACCCGAAGTCGTACGGCAGGCACTCGAGCGGACATCGATGTGGGCTGTACGCGCGAGGGGTGCCCATCGCCGTGAAGATCAATCGTTGTTCGGAATCGTCCAAGGCGGCATCAGCGAGTCGATGCGTCGCGAGAGTGCGTTGCGGACCGCAGAGTTGGACTTCGACGGCTATGGCATCGGCGGCCTGTCGGTCGGCGAAACTCGTGCGGAGATGTTGCCCGCGCTCGCTGCGGCTCTCGAACACCTGCCGAGTGATCGGCCGCGGTACTTGATGGGGGTCGGAGACCCCGCCTCGTTGGTCGAAGCAGTGGCACTCGGGGTCGATCAGTTCGATTGTGTCCTGCAGACTCGCCTCGGGCGACATGGAACGGCACTCACGTCGGCGGGCAAGCTAAACGTGAAGCGCGCGGAATTCGCACTCTCCGATGAGCCGCTCGACCCCACGTGTGGATGTGTCGTTTGTCGCCGACACTCACGTGGTTATCTGCGCCATCTATTCCAAGTTGGCGAACCGACTGCGTCACGACTGGTTTCGTTGCACAACGTGGCCTGGACGATTTCGCTCATGGCCACGATGCGCGCGGCGATCATTGACGGTCGATTCCAGAGCGTTCGACACGAGGTGCTCTCCGTGTGGGGCTAGGGCTCAATGGCGGGCTCTGCTCGCTAGCATGAGTCGCCATGTTCGCGATCCTCTTTCTAGCCCAGACAAAATCAACTTCGAGTGGTGGGGGAATCCTCGGACTTCTTCCGCTCGTCGCCATCTTCGGAGCCATGTACTTCTTGCTCCTTCGCCCCCAACGCAAGCGGACGAAGCAGTCCCAGGAGTTGCAGAAGAGCATCGCCGAGGGTGATGAAGTCATCTTGAATTCGGGAATCTACGGCTTCGTCTCCGAGGTCACCGACACGTTCGTCTGGTTGGACGTCGCGGACAAGGTCGAGATTCGTGTCGCTCGAAGTGCGATCGCATCCAAGGTCTCGGCGCCAAGCGCCGACGGTCAGACCGACTCGAAGAAGTAACCGAGGAAACCATGGTCCGGCGGTTGTCGATCACGATCGCGTGCACGATCGTCGTCGTCGCAGCCGCACTCATCGGCAATGTCGTTGCTGGGAACAAGCCTGCACTCGGGCTCGACCTGCAGGGTGGTGCTTCGATCACCTTGCAGCCAGTAGGCGACTACACCGCTGCTGCCTTGGAGAAGGCCGTGGAGATCATCGAACGCCGCGTGAACTCCCTCGGAGTGGCCGAACCGGAGATCACACGTCAGGGTGACAACGTCGTCGTGAACCTGCCGGGAGTGAAGGACCAGCAACGGGCGCTCGACATCATCGGTCGTCAGGGCGAAGTGTTGCTACGTCCGGTGTTGCAGGTGGGAACGACCAACACCGATTCCACGACGACGACGGTTGCTGGGTCAACGGAGACGACCACTCCGGACACGGTCGCGCCCGCGCAGCCCTCCGGACCGGGTGATGCGCGTCGGAGCGTGCCGACGACCACCGTCGCATCACCGACGACAACTGTCGCAGGCGACGCCACGACGACGACGGTTCCGCAACTCCCCGTGTCGAATGACCCGAATGATCCGACGGCGAACGTCATCCTCCAGGGAGATGGGAATGCGGTCTACTTGGTCGGGCCAGCGGGTGCGACCGGACAGGTCTTTAATAACAATGCGGGCGCTGACATCTCGACGGGTAATTGGGTCGTCACAGTCGGTTTACGCAAGGGCGCTCTTGGTGAAGATGTGTGGAATGCGCTGACCACCAAGTGCTTCAGCCGTGATCCATCGTGCCCGACGGGTCAAATCGCCATCGTGCTCGACGGGAAGGTGATCTCCGCTCCGGTCGTTCAGGAAGCGGTCTTCACCGGCGGGAACGTCCAGATCACGGGGAACTTCACGGAAGCCGAAGCTCGCGACCTCGCCAAGATTCTGGAGTTCGGTGCCGTGCCCGTGCGCTTCGACATCGCAACGGTGCAGACGGTGTCGCCGACGCTCGGTGAGGATTCCTTGCGCGCAGCACTCATCTCGGGACTCATCGGAGTCCTCCTCGTCATCATGTTCTTCTTCTTCTATTACCGACTCCTGACGATCGTCGTGTTGAGTGGCCTCGTCGTGTCCGGCGCGCTCCTGTGGAGCGTCATTTCCTACATCTCCCGCACCAATGGTCTTGCGCTCACCCTGTCGGGTGCCGCCGGAATCATCGTGTCGATCGGCGTCACCGTCGACTCCTATGTCGTGTTCTTCGAACGCCTGAAGGATGACCTACACGCGGGGAAGTCGTTGCGTGGATCGGCACAGCGGAGCTTCCAAGCAGCATTCCGTACCATCCTTGCTGCTGATGCTGTGTCGTTCCTCGGAGCGCTCGTGCTGTGGTATCTCACGGTCGGATCCGTCCGTGGATTCGCATTCTTCCTCGGGCTGTCAACGCTGTCCGACGTCATCGTCGCCTACTACTTCACGAGACCAGCAGTTCTCTTGTTGGCCCGCACCAAGCTGATGAGGGGCAGGAAGGTGCTCGGTGTGACAACGAAGGAGGTCGTGGCATGAGCATGCTCGGGCGGCTCTACCGCGGCGAGACGACCTTCAACTTCATCGGTCGACGATGGATCGGTTTCGGGTTCTCGCTCGCACTCGTCGTCATCACCGTGGTGTCGCTCTTCGCACGAGGGCTGAACCTCGGTATTGACTTCAAGGGCGGAGTCGCGTGGGAGGTACCCGCCAAGACCTTGACGATTGACGACGTTGCGGCGGTACTCACGGACAACAAGTTGGACGTGACGACGGCAAAGATCCAGGAATTGAATGGTTCCGACGGCAAGCGGATCCGCGCACAAGTCGGTGATCAGCCTGCAACGGTGAGAAGCGCGGTGCAGAACTCGCTCGCCTCGAAGGCGAAGGTGGACGCCGAGGAAGTGAGCGTGTCCGCCGTGAGTTCGTCGTGGGGTAGGAGCATCACCGAAAAGGCAGTTCGTGCACTGATCGTGTTCTTCATCCTCGTGTCGATCTTCATCTCGTTCCGTTTCGAATGGAAGATGGCGGTCTCGGCGATCCTGGCGATGGTGCATGACGTGTTGCTCAGTGTCGGCGTCTACTCGGTGACGGGTTTCTCCGTGACACCCGCGACGGTGATCGCATTCCTCACCATTCTCGGATTCTCGCTGTACGACACGATCGTGGTCTTCGACAAGGTCCACGACAACACGAAGCGACTCTCCGCGTCACGCGCGTCGTACGGCGACGTCGTCAACGTGTCGATGAACCAGGTGCTCATGCGATCGTTGAATACGTCCCTTGCTGCAGTCCTGCCAGTGCTTTCGCTCTTGGTACTTGGAGCCGGCGTCCTCGGCGTCGTGAGCCTGCAGGACTTCGCGCTTGCGTTGCTCGTCGGGTTGCTCCTCGGTGCGTACTCGTCGATCTACATCGCAACACCGATCCTCGCGGTCCTCAAGGAGCGCGAGGCGAAGTACCAGTCGCGTGCGGGACACTTGAGCCTTGGCGACGACATGCTCAAGTTGTTCGGCGTCCAGCGTGCCGACACGAGCGCTCCGACTGCGGGGTCGTCCGAAGTACAGCGCTCCGCGACTACCACCGACTCCTCATCGGTTGCCTCGACGCTCACCCATCCGCCACGACCCCGAAAGAAGCGCCGCCGCTAAGAAGCGACGAAGAGTCCGCGACCTCCGGTCATACACTTGATGTATGGAGGCGTCGAAGTGAGCACGACATCGAGGGTCCTTCCGTGGAGGCGCCAGCAGGCGTCGGTCACCGAAGAGCTCGTCCCGCTCATCACCGCGTATAAGCGTCGGCACCCGAAGGGCTCGACGGCGAAGATCTCGTCTGCCTATGAGATGGCTAGGGCCGCGCACCAGCACCAGTCCCGGATGAGTGGGGAGTTGTACATCAGCCACCCGTTGGCAGTTGCGAAGATCGTCGCCGACATCGGTTTGGATGAGGTCTCGATCGTCGCAGCCCTCCTGCACGACGCGGTCGAGGACACGGAAATCACGCTCACCGACGTCGAATCGACATTCGGTTCGGAGATCTCGAGCATCGTGGATGGTCTCACGAAACTCGAGCGCTTGCAGTTCGACTCCCGCGAAGCCCAGCAGGCGGCGACGATGCGCAAGATGCTCGTCGCCATGGCACGTGACATGCGTGTCCTCATCATCAAGCTCGCCGACCGCCTCCACAACATGCGAACGATTGCTTCGGCGAGCGTCGAGAAGCAGCGCCGAACTGCCCAAGAAACCCTCGACATCTATGCTCCGCTCGCGCATCGCCTCGGCATGCAGGAGATGAAGCAACAACTCGAGGACCTCTCGTTCGCCGCGCTCTATCCGAAGCGCTATGCCGAAATCGACTATCTGGTATCCACGCGTGCGCCGGAACGGGACATCTATCTCGCCAAGGCACTCGGTCAAGTGAACGCCTGGCTGAACGACATCTCGATCAATGCCGAACTCACGGCACGTGGCAAGCACCTCTGGAGCCTGTACGAAAAGATGGTCAGCAAAGGGCGCGACTTCGACGAAATATTCGACCTGATGGCGATCCGAATAGTCGTCGACTCGGTGAAGGATTGCTATGCGGCACTCGGTGCGATCCACGGACATTGGAAGCCAGTCGTCGGACGGTTCAAGGACTACATCGCGATGCC
>CAYFJS010000002.1:0-55885 GCA_964343495.1 uncultured Acidimicrobium sp.
GGTTTCCGTCCGTGACGTCGCGGCTACGCGGCTTGACGTCGACTGGAGTCACGGAAGGCTTCGTCATGGCCTTCAGGCTACTTACTTCGACTCGACGGCTGGCTTGCGAAAGTACAGGTACATGACGGGAATCAAGTACGCGAAGTACGTGATGACGCGGATGTTCTCGGCTTGGTTGTGCCATCCGAACAATCCACGCATGAAGTCATAGAAGGTGCCTTCGGCCCACATTCCCGAGGTGATGTTCCACGCCGGCTGCACGAACCAGCTGTCTCCTGGTGCAACGTCACCAATGATGAGCTCACGGAATTCGTGCACGAACTTGCCCGCGAGGCCAGCAGCAAACAGCAGGAGGAGTACCGCGGTGACGGTGAAGAACGCCTTCAAGTTCACCTTGCGACCACCTGCGAAGACTGCGTAGCCCAGCACGACGGAAACACCGAGCCCGATGAGGCCACCGATCACCACACTCGAGCCGCTTGCCGACTCAGTCTCTGCGCTCAGCAGAAAGAGTGCCGTCTCAAGCCCCTCGCGCACGACGGCAACGAAGGCGATGACGATCACAGCGGTCTTCGCCGAACGATCGATCTTCTCACGGAGTTCGGTGCTCAGGCTTTGTGAGTTCTTGCGCATCCAGAAGATCATGTGCGTGAGCACCGCCGCTGCGGCGAGCGCGATGACACCTTCGACTGCGTACTCCGCATTGCCGTGCAGACCATCGACGAGGACATAAATCAGCATTCCCGCGACGAGACACGCGCCGATTGCGGCACCGGTGCCGATCCAGACATATTTCGCTTCATGTCGCCGGTTGGTCTTCGCAAGATACGTGAGGAGGATTGCGATGATGAGCGATGCCTCGAGGCCCTCGCGCAGGGTGATGAGGAAACTCGTGACCATCCCCAGATGTTAGGCTTGCCTAACATCTCTTCGCAACTCCTGCGTCAGCCTTTGCGGGTCGAGAGAATCGCGGTCACGACCTTGCCGTCCGCCTTCCCCTTGGATGCTTTCATCACGGCACCAACGATGGCCCCAAGTGCTTTCTCCTCGCCCGCGCAGTACTTCGCCCAGGCATCGGGTTGGGCGGCGATGGCGTCGTCGACCATCTTCTCCACTGCGCTCGTGTCGAGCGCCTCGAATCCCTTGTCTGCTGCGATGCGTGCGGCATCGCCGCCACCGTTGGCGACGAGCTCGGCAAGGATCGTCTTCGCTTGCGTCGCGGTCACCTTTGCATCGCGCTCAAGAACCGTGAGTCGAGCGAGATCGCTGGCAGGAACTCGGGGGACTGAACCCTCCTCGGCGAATGCCTGCTGAACATACACGAGCGCTCGCGCGGCATCGCCGCCCGCATCGGCGACGGCACCGACATAGTCATCCTGACCTCGTTCGACGATCACGTAGACCGCTTCGCTCTCCTTGTTCGCCCCGGTGATGGTGGACAGTCGTGCGCGACGTTCCGCGGGAAGCATCGGGAGCGACGCGCGGATGGCGTCGACCCACTCGGTGTCCGGATCGAGAAGTACGAGATCGGGCTCGAGGAAGTAGCGGTAGTCGTCCGCATCCTCCTTCGTGCGCAACGTATGGGTCCGCCCCTCGGCGTCGTCCCAGTGGCGAGTCTCCTGACGGATCACTCCACCAGACTCGAGGACGTCGATTTGGCGACGTGCTTCGTAATCGATGGCCTTGCCCACGGCACGAATGGAGTTGACGTTCTTGATCTCGCATCGGGTTCCGAACGGCTCTCCGCTACGACGCACGGAGACGTTGACGTCCACGCGCATCGAGCCCTCCTCCATCTTGGCGTCGCTCGCACCGACGGCGAGCAAGATGCTGCGCAGTTCCGCAACGTACTGCCGAGCCTGATCGGAATTCCGAATGTCGGGCTTTGAGACGATCTCGACGAGTGGGACTCCAGCTCGATTGAAATCGACGAGTGAGTAGTCGCTGCCGTGGATACGGCCGCTCGAGCCACCGAAGTGCGTGGACTTGCCGGTGTCTTCCTCGAGGTGTGCACGCTCGATTCCGATCTTCACGTCTCCCGGCAACATCAAGTAGCCATTCACGTTGATCGGCTGGTCGTACTGCGAAATCTGGTAGGCCTTCGGAAGGTCCGGATAGAAGTAGTTCTTGCGGTGGAACGTACTCGCCTGCACCGTGCAATTCAGCGCGAGGCCGAGTCGGATAGCCAACTCGACTGCCCTCCGATTGAGGACAGGCAGTGCACCGGGCAACCCGAGCGTGACGGGATCGATGTTCGTGTTCGGCTCGTCCCCGAAGCGGTTCGGACTCGCGGAGAACAACTTGGTCTTGGTGTCGAGCTCGACGTGCACCTCGAGTCCGACGACCATCTCCCATCCGTCCGGCAGGGCGACAGCATTCGATGGAGCGCTCGTTGCGTTGCTCATCGACAGCGCTCCAGTTCCGCCGCCACCATGAACATCTGCTCCTCGCCGAGCGCGGGCGCGAGGACCTGCACACCGACGGGCAGGTCGTGTGCGCCCTTGCCGAACGGCACGCTCATCGCGGCATGGCCGACGAGGTTCGTCGGGATCGTGAAGACGTCGCAGAGATACATCGTGAGTGGGTCGTTGGTCTTCTCCCCGAGTTTGAACGCGACCGTCGGTGACGTCGGCGTGAGGATGACGTCGCAGGAGTTGTATGCCCGTGCAAAGTCGTCCGCGAGCAGGCGACGAACCTTGAGCGCCTTGCCGTAGTACGCATCGAAGTATCCGGCAGACAACGCATACGTGCCGAGCATGATGCGACGCTTCACCTCGGGGCCGAAGCCGTGCGAACGTGTCGCCGCATACATCGCATTGAGGTCTGGTGCGTCCACTCGCAAGCCGTATCGCACGCCGTCATAGCGCGCCAAGTTGCTGCTCGCCTCGGCAGGTGCAACGAGGTAGTACGCGGTCAAGCCATACGACAGCGACGGCAACGTGATGTCCACGATCGTCGCGCCGGCCCGACGCAGTGCATCGAAGGCCTCGTCGAGACGTGCGAGCACCTCTGGCTCGCATCCCTCGGGCAGGTCGGTGATGCGACCAATGCGCATTCCCTTGACTCCCCGATCCAGCACCGCGGTCAACGACGGGGCGGGCTGAGGAAGTGACGTCGAGTCGGTCTCGTCGTGACCCGCGATCACCTCCATCATGAGCGCGGCATCGGCGACCGTGTGGGTGAACGGACCGATCTGGTCGAGACTGCTCGCGAACGCCACGAGGCCCTGTCGACTCACCACTCCATAGGTCGGCTTCACTCCGACGAGACCACACAACGCTGCTGGCTGACGGATACTCCCGCCGGTGTCACTCCCGAGACTCGCAGCGGAGAATCCTGCGGCGACGGCCGCTGCGCTTCCGCCGCTCGATCCGCCCGGGACACGTGTCGTGTCGAGCGGATTGCGGGTCGGGCCGAACGCGGAGTTCTCGGTGCTCGAGCCCATCGCGAATTCATCGAGGTTCGTCTTGCCGACGATCACCGCCCCCGCTGCAGCGAGTCTCGTGACGACGGTGGCGTCGTATGGCGGCTTCCAGCCTTCGAGGATCTTTGAGGAGCACGTCGTTGGCACACCGCGCGTGCACATGTTGTCCTTCAAGGCGATCGGAACGCCGGCCAGTGGGCCGACCGGCCTTCCCTTTGCGACCGACTCGTCGATCGCCTGTGCAGTCGCTCGCGCGGACTCCCGCGTCACGAGATTGAAGGCGTGAACGTCGGCTTCCCGTGCATCTATGCGTGCAAGGTGCTCCTCGAGTACGGACGTCGCCGTCAGAGATCCACTCGCAACCTGTCCGGCAATCTCAACCGCGGTTCGGAACGTCACCACTACTCCTGGAAGCCGATCGTCGGCGGAACCCGGAAGCGGCCATCCTCGGCTGCCGGGGCGACAGCAAGTACTTCGTTGCGGTCGAGACCCGGCACGACCACGTCGTCGCGCAGGACGTTCTTCAACGGCAGTGGCTGCGCAAGCGGCGCGACACCTTCAAGGTCGAGCTTGTCGATGTCACTGAAATGCTCGAGCATCCCGGCGAGCTGGGTGGTCATCAAGTCGAGTTCGTCCGAGTTGAGTTCGAGACGGGCCAAACGGGCGACTTTTGCGACCACGTCGCGCGACAGTCGTGCACTTGGATCAGGCGTCGTCACAGCCCCTCAGGCTATTGGCGCGTGAGCCTGAAGAGGACTGCGGATTCTGGCACGACCGCCGGCGGTTGGAGACCCACCACCTCGAGATCGAGACCACGCATCGTCAACGACGACGACATCCATGCAGGTTGTCGTCGTGCCATTCCGCGCACACCACCTGCCACATCGACGACTTCGATGCGATAGTGCGCATTTGGCTCGAGACCCGGAACGCGAAGGAGATCTGGGGTCTGATGTCGCTCGCTACGTAACTGGACGTATGCAACGAGTGCTTCACTTCGATCGGAGGCGATCACGCCGAAGGCGACCGCAGCCGGATCGACGAGTGGTTGAGCGAGGTCGAAATACGTGAACCTTCCGGAGTGCAAGAGTTCACGGGACTCCCTGTACAACGCGACGATCTGCGCCAACGATTCGAGTTCATCGTCAGTCGCCTCGATGAGATTCCACTCGATGCCAAGGTGCCCGAAGAATGCGGTGAGACCCCTGAAGGCGAGGCTGTGACGTCGACCGGTCGTATGTGCGGTCCGTGAGCCGATGTGCGAACCGATGAACTCGAGTGGGAGCGTGAGCGACAAACCGCGAAGGATTTCCTGGCGTTCGAGTGCGTCGATCGTGTCACTCGCCCACACACGATCGACGCGCTCGATCATGCCGAGGTCGACTCGCCCGCCACCCGATGCGCACGACTCGAATTCCACGTGCGGGTGGCGGTCCCGCAATTCTTCGATCAGCCGGTACACGGCGAGCGTCTGCGCATGCGATCCCGCTGCACCGTCGAGTCCGCTCCCCGCGACGTGGGATCGATTCATGTCCCATTTCACGAAGGCAATTCGATTCTCCGATAGCAGTCGGTCCAACTGTCCGAAGACGTGGTCGAACGCCGCTTCGTTCGCAAGGTTCAGCACGAGTTGATTCCTGCCACGAATCGGCTCTCGGCCGCGATCGACAAGCGCCCACTCGGGATGACTGCGAAAGACGTCGCTGTCCTCGTTCACGCATTCGGGTTCGACCCAGATCCCAAAGTCCATTCCGAGCGACTCGACATGCTCGATCAGCGGTGCGAGTCCATGTGGATAGACGTCTTTGGAGACGACCCAGTCTCCGAGGCCGCTGCGGTCGCCGCGTCGCGCGCCGAACCATCCGTCATCGAGCACGAATCGTTCGACCCCGACCCGCGCGCCACGTCGCGCAAGTTCGAACAACACGTCGAGGTCGTGGTCGAAGTACACCGACTCCCACGTGTTCATCACCACCTTCCGTGGGCCGGTCACCTTTCGGTCGGCTCGTATGAACTGGTGGAGGTTCGCGGCGGTTCCAGAGAGGCCGTATGGGGAATATGTCGCGATGACCTCGGGCGTCGAGTACTGCTCACCGGGTTCGAGACAGAGTTCTCCCGGATGAAGGAGTTCGCCCAATTGCACGCAGCGTCGCCCATCGGGCAAGTACTGGGCGGTGATCGAGTGATTTCCACTCCATGCGAGGTGTGTGGACCACACTTCGCCGCGTTGGTGGGTCGTTCCGGGCCCAACGAACCAGAAGGACGGCTGTCGCTCGTGAGAAGAACGACCGGTGCGAGTCTCAAACAGGTGATTGCCGGTGAAAGACACCGATTCGAGATGCGACTCGCGCGCCCAGCGCCCTCCGAGCGAAACGATCTCACGTGCGCGTTGGTCGAGTGGCAAAGTCAGGCCGAACGTGGACAACAAGTATCTGGTCGATCCATGGTTGATGAGCGTCGCCGACACGACGAGGACTCCCCTGCGAAGCGACAGTTCGCACCGCACTTCCAACTCGGCGACATCGTCACGGGAAGTTGTCGTCAGAGATGTCGGGGTTGCGCTGACATCGCACAACGAGAAGACCGGTGCCCAGTGGCGTCCCCCGGGACGGTGGCCCTCGAGCCCCGGCCGCGCGAACGAGCCGCTCGAATGCAAGCTCACGAGCGTGAGTGGCGCAACGATGTCGAGCCCACCGTGTTCGATCGGACGCTCGACGCCTCGCGCGATGTTCTCGAGATCTCGTTGTTCAGGCTGCCCAACAGGCCGGCCCCATGAGGAAATCGCGGGGATGCCGTAGCGCAGATCGATGATGACCGAGAGCCGGTCATCGCCGACATGCACGAGAGAGGGATGGGGCGAGGAATCGGACACCGCTGCGCACGGTACCTTGAGATGCGCACTATGACGCACGGCTCCGGATCGACACCGTCAAATCCCCGCTTCGATCCATCAACCGGAGCACTCGTCCACGTAGTCGGTTCTCGCCAAGGTCGGCCAAATTTGCCAAGCGCGTCATGCCCGTTTTGCGTCGGTGGCCTCGAGGCACCCACGCCATATTCAACGAGATGGTTCCCAAATCGCTGGCCCTCGATGCCCGACGACCGATGTGAGGTCATCCTCTATTCCGACGACCATGCTGCTCGTTTTGCCACGCTGAGCGTCGATCACGTGAAGAACATCATCGACCTGTGGGTGGAGCGAAGCTCCGTCCACTTCGATCGCTCCGACACCGCAAGCGTGCTGATCTTCGAGAATTCTGGTCGCGACGTCGGCGCGACCATCGACCATCCACATGGTCAGCTGTATTCCTTCGATCACGTTCCACCGCGAACGGCTCGACGGATCGAGTCGGGCTGGACACCTTCGGACAACGAACAGTTGTTGATCGTTGACCACGGGGACTTCGTGACGACGGTGGCGACTGCATCGCCGTATCCAGTTGCGATCGAAATCGCACCGCGCACGAAAGTCGGCAGACTCACCGACCTCTCCGAGGGCTCTCGCCGCGCGCTCGCCGCCTCGATGCACGATGCACTCGGTCGACTGACGACGTTTTTCGGCGAGACACCGCCCTACATGCTGTGGGTCAACCAGCGACCGAACACCTCGTCGGAAGCGTGGCTGAACGTCGAGATTGTCTCACCGTGGCGCGCACCAGGTGTGATGCGCTACATCGCGGCCGCCGAAGTCTCGACCGGAGAATTCTTTAATCCGCTTGTTCCGGAAGAACTTGCTCTGGCTCTGCGGGAACGCCGCGCATCGCCACGATGACGATGACTGCACACGTGAATACGACGATCGATACCCACTGATTCAGTCTGAGACCACCTGCATAATGCGCGGGATCGATGCGCAATCCTTCGATGAAGAATCGAAACGACGTGTATCCCGCGACGTAGAACGCGAAGAGTCGACCTCGGCGCATCGGAACCCTCCGATCGAGGGCGATCAGGGCGAACCCGAGCAGCGCACAGAGTAGTGACTCGTAGAGAAACGTCGGATGGAACGTCGTGCCTGGTGCGAATCCCGCTCGGCGGGCAGTCTCGTCGGAAACGCGCAGTGCCCACGGAAGAGTTGTCGCGCGCCCGAAGAGTTCCTGGTTGAACCAGTTTCCCCAGCGACCGATCGCCTGTGCGAAGGCGAGTCCCGGAGCAACTGCGGTCAACACATCCGCAGGTCGGAGTCCTCGATTCTTGGCGACGATCACGCCGACGATCGTGCCGAGGAAGATTCCGCCCCAGATGCCGAGACCGCCTTCCCAGATCTTGATCGTGTCTCCGAGATGTCCCGAGAAACGATCCCAATCGGTGACGACGTGGTAGATCCTCGCGCCGATGACACCACCCGGAACGCCCCACATGGCAACAGCGCTCATGTCGTCACGTGTGCCGCTTCCCATAGCTTCGAGGCGACGGCCACCGACTGACACTGCGACGATCACACCAATGGCGATCATTGCGCCATACGCATTGAGCGTGAGTGGGCCGACGTCGAGGCTCCCGCTGGAGGGGCTCGGGATCGTCGACAACATCGTCAGGACTTGGTCACCTTGCGTGCGAACTCGATCGCGCGAGCGTTGATCACGTCCTTTTCGAGGTCCTGAGTTGCCACGTGAAAGCTCTTTTCCAACATCACGCGCTCACAGGTCCCGCCATAGTTCGAAGCGAGAAAATCACCCTGTTGCGGATCGACAACGTGATCATTGCGCGAGCTGAAAAGCATCATCGGAACCTTGATGGATGAATAGGCCCGTGAGAGTGGTGTGACACCATCGACCATCAACGACGAAAGTGCACGAAGGGGTGTCTCTGGATACGAACTTTCCTTCACGTTCGGATCTGCGATGTCGCTCCCGATACCTGGAAACATCTCTGTCCCGGCATCGAGCATCCCGTTGATCGCCCCCATCATGTCGTCGCCGAGTGGTTGCGTGACCGGGTTGATGCAGACGATGCCGGCCAAGTCTGCATGCTTCGATGCAAGCCACAGTGTGAGTGCGCCTCCCATCGATAATCCGGCGACGACGATCTTCGAGCAGCGCTTGGCGAGCTTCTGGTATGCGGCCTCGGCGTCGCTCGACCAATGTGACCAACGCTTGTCGAGCAAGTCGGCAACTTCGGTTCCGTGACCAGCGAGACGAGGAAGTTCGACGTTGAAACCTGCATCGGCGAAAGCCTGTGCGAGCTCGCGCATTGAGGACGGGTTGCCAGTGAAGCCGTGGACGACGAGCGCCCCCACGCTCGAGGTCGACGTGTGCGACCACTCTTCTGCACCAGGAATCACTTGTGCGGCCATGTCTCCTCCTTCACCGATGTCCCCGACACGCTAGTTCAGCCCAGAAAATACGGTCGAAGTGCTCACGACAGGGCTGGTTGAATGAAGGTGTGACCGCACAACGCCGAGAAGTTGATTTCTCGGCATTCACGGCGCTCGCACCAGTTACGGCGCTCCTCCCAGTGTGGCTCATCGCCATTGCCATCATCTGGGTCCCCGTCAACCAGGCGACGCGGATCTCGTTCGTCCTCTTTGCAATCCTTGCATTCCTGTGTGGAACGGGACTCTTCCTCCGACCAGTCCAGCGTGCAGTCTTCACCCGGGTGCTCGGTGCGCGCCGGGCCAACGCAGACGAACTCGTGCGACTCAGCGAAGCATGGAACGTCGTTGCCGATGCACATGGAATTCCTCGCCAACGATTCGTACTCGCAGTCGTCGACTCCGACGATCTCAACGCCTTCGCCTGTGGCGGCCACCTCCTCATCGTTTCGTCATATGCTGCGCGCAATCTGACACACGAAGAGCTCACTGGGGTTCTCGCCCATGAGCTCAGTCACCATCTCGGCAGCCACACCGTCGGCCTCACTTTCGCGCAGTGGATGAGCCTGCCGATCATCGGTCTCGCACGACTTGGCACGACGCTTCGCGACATGAGCAACAGGATCGACCATGTCCTTCGACCTGAATATGCCTCGGTTGCATTCGTGATGCGGATTGCCACCTTCTTTCTGACCGCCGTCTCGAAAATCTTCTACAGCGGTCTTCTCATCGCACATGCATTCGGAAACGCTGTCGGTCGCGGAGCGGAATATGCAGCAGACGCACGAGCGATGCGAATGGGATTCGGTGAGCAACTTCTCGGCGCGCTCAGGCGATTCATGAACGAGCACCATGTCGACGAAGCAAACGGGCCGCTCGCAGGTGCGCTCGCGTCACATCCACCAGCTCGATTGCGCACTCAGCGCCTCGAGGCTCTGCTGATCGGCGAAGTCCATCGCAAGTCGCGCCACGACAGGAACCCCTGAACGCACCGCCGATAGCGTGTGGAAAATGAGCGTCGTCGCGGAGACCGATCCGTTCCTGCTCGCCGCGGCCGGCAAACGCGCACCACACACTCCCGTGTGGTTCATGCGCCAGGCAGGACGAAGCCTCCCCGAATATCGAGCGATTCGGGGTTCGGGAAGCATCCTCGAGGCGATCAAAGACCCCCGCCTCGCCGCAGACATCACGATCCAACCCGTCACTCGATATGGCGTCGATGCCGCCGTGTTGTACAGCGACATCGTGGTACCTGCCCACGCGATCGGTTTTGGAATCGACGTCGCTCCAGGCACTGGGCCGGTGGCGGACGAACCACTGCGCTCGCGAACAGACGTACCGCGCCTTCGCCCGTACGAACCCGAACTCGACGCGCCCTATGTCGGGCGGACGATCGACATCCTCGCTCGCGAGCTCAACGTGCCGATACTCGCGTTCGCTGGTGCCCCTTTCACGGTCGGGAGCTATCTCATCGAGGGACGCCCGAGCCGAACACATGAGATCACGCGTTCGCTCATGACACACGAGACCTCCGTGTGGCACGACGTCATGGAACGGCTCGCCGGCCATGCAATCGAGTCAATTGCGAACCAGATCGAACATGGGGCGTCGGCATTCCAGTTGTTCGATTCGTGGGCTGGGTCCCTCACCGTGGGCGAATACCGCTCGTTCGTCCTTCCCCATACGAAGCACGTGTTCGATGTGTTGCACGACCGATTCCCGCATGTCGCTGGAATTCACTTCGGTGTCGGATGTGATCATTTGCTCGAGGCGATCCACGAGACGGGATGCGACGTCGTCGGCCTCGATTGGCGGTCGACCATCAGCGATGCGCGACGCCGACTCGGCGATGACCTCGTCGTGCAGGGCAACATGGATCCTGCCGCCGTACTCGGCGATGTCGACACCGCACTTGCTGCCGCCGACAAGGTGCTCGACGACAACGCAGGGCATCCGGGACACATCTTCAATCTCGGACACGGGGTTCAACCCGACGCGAATCCGGATGCCCTTGCTGCGGTGGTCAAGCATGTCCATGCGAAAACGGCGAGTGTGACCTCGTGACGAAGACCGGGGTCCTCCTGATGGCGTACGGGACGCCTCGCAGCCAAGACGAGATCCTTCCGTATTACACCGACATTCGACGCGGACGACCTCCGACACCAGAACTCCTCGCCGAACTAACAGCGAGATACGACGCGATCGGTGGGATCTCCCCACTCGCACAACGAACCGAATCACAACGTGACGAGTTGCAGCGCCAACTCGACGGACTTGCGCCCGGTCGGTTCACGGTTCGGCTCGGCCTGAAGCACGCACATCCGATGATCGAGGAAGCGGTCGACGAATTCGCCCGCGACGGTTTCACCGATCTCGTCGCGCTCGTCCTCGCGCCGCACTTTTCCTCATATTCGATCGGTCAATACGTCGGGCGCGCACGGGATGCTGCAACACCACATGGCATGACGGTTCGCAGCGTCGACTCATGGGCGACCGAGCCGGCATTCGTCGACTTCATCGCAAACGACATGAAGAATCGTCTCGCGTCGATGCCCCCGGACACCCGCGTGCTCTTCACCGCCCACTCACTTCCCCAGCGGATCATCGACAGCGGCGACCCGTACCCGGCCGAACTTCGCTCGACGGCTGAAGCCGTTGCAGCACGTGTCGACCTCCAAGAAGGGTCACGGTGGTCGATCGCCTGGCAATCTGCAGGTCGGACACCGGAACCGTGGATCGGGCCAGACATCCTCGCCGTCATCGACGAGATCGCCGATGCGCGAACATCCTCCGCGGTCCTCGTAAGTGCGTGTGGATTCGTCGCCGATCACCTCGAGGTGTTGTACGACCTCGACATCGAGGCAAAGGCCCACGCTGCACGTCGCGGACTCGGCTTCGAACGGACCGCGTGCGTGAATGACGACTCTGAGGTCATGGGGGCACTTGCCCGTCGAGTGACCGCCATTTGCGCATGACCACTCGGCGAGCAGGCGAACGCCACGTCGTCATCATTGGCGCGGGAATCACGGGGCTCGCCGCCGCGGCACATCTCGTCCAGCACGAGCCGACGATCTCTGTCACGGTCCTCGAGCAAAGCGAGCGAGTCGGCGGGGTCATCCACGCGTCGCCGTTCGCTGGACTGGACTCGGTAGACGAATCAGCAGATGCCTTCCTCGTACGCTCGCCGTCCGCGCTCGAACTCACCTCGCTCGTCGGGCTCGGAAACGATCTCGTCCATCCAGCCACTGGTGAGGCCTACATCTGGCACGACGAACTACACGACATTCCCGTCAACACCGTTCTCGGTGTTCCAGCATCATTTGGTTCGATCTGGTCCACTCCACTTTTCTCACCCCGCGCGAAAGTCCGTGCTTCACTCGAACCACTCCTTCCGCGCCGAAGAGGACGCACGAGTGCATCTCTCGGTGGAGCGATTCGCGCACGGTTTGGCAATGAAGTGCTGGAACGAGTCGTCGATCCACTCGTCGGCGGCATCTATGCGACCGATACCGACTCGTTCAGCGTGCACGGCATGCCACAGCTCGACGAATTGCTCGCAGGTCGTCGAAGCCTGATGTCGGGTGCTCGCGAGATGCTCGCGACACGACGAGAGTCGGGCCCAGTCTTCGCTGCACCCCGTGCCGGAATGTCGGCTCTGGTCGCCTCAACAGCAGACTTCGTGCGTTCGCGTGGTGCGTCTCTCCTCACGAACTCACGTGTCAACTCGATTCGCCGCGACGGAGACCGGTATGTGGTCGTCGGAGATGCGAATGACGTTGTCGCCGATGCCGTCATCGTGACGAGTCCCGCGAAACATTCGGCGCCGATCCTGAATGCTCTGAGCGGTGATGCCGCAGCGATGCTTGCGCAACGGGAGCACGCGAGCATCGTGATGGTCACGCTGGCCGTGTCTCGCGCGCAATGGCCGGAATGGCTGAACGGGAGCGGGTATCTCGTCACCAAGCCGCGACAAACGGCAATCACTGCAGCATCGTTTGCGTCGAACAAGTGGGCCCATCTCCGCGGCGCAGACGGTGCGATGATCCTGCGCATCTCTCTCGGTCGAGACGGCATGCCGATGCATCATCACGACGACGAGACGCTCGTGAAACTTGCCCTCGCAGACCTCAACTGGCACCTCGATCTCGACCTCCAGCCCCATGCGCATCGTGTCACCCGGTGGATCGACTCATTCCCGCAGTACCGTCCGGGACACGAAGCCCACGTTTCGCAACTTGATCAGGTCCTGGCGAACGATGCGCCGGGCGTCGTCCTTGCCGGTGCGAGCTATCGGGGAATCGGCATTCCCGCCTGTGTCGCGGATGGGAGACGCGCCGCAAAAGTGATTGCCGAGCGGTTCAAGTCATGACGTCGCGCCGAATCTCGACACTTGCCGCAGCGTGTTTCGCTGGCGCCATCGTTGCTTTTGCGCTCCCGCCGTGGGGCTGGTGGCCCCTGGCACTACTCGGCGTGGGGCTCTTCATGCGATTGAGCATGTCGTCCACCGGAGAGTCCTCTCCTTTTCGTTTTGCAATCGGTTTCGTCTTTTCCGTCTCTTGGTTCGCCCCAGGGATGGGCTGGATGTGGTTCCTCACGCCACCCGGATATGTCATCGCAGTCGTCCTCTTCGCCTCATTCCATGGATTCGCTTCGGTCGTCGGTGCGCGTTCACGTCTGCCAATCGTCGGCATCGTGCTCGCCCACACGCTTGCAGAAACCTTGCGGATGTCGTTTCCCTTCGGCGGGGTTCCACTCGCCTCACTCGCAATTGCCACGGCGTCCTCTCCACTCGCAAAAGTGAGCAGTCTCGGCGGTCCACTGTTCGTCACGCTCGTCGTGTGGACCCTGGGTGCTCTTGCGGCGACGTCGTCGCGATCAACGTGGCAGCGGAATGCGGTGTCGGGGCTGTCGCTCGTCGCGGGCCTGCTGGTCGTGGCAGTCATCGGCCCACACGCCCACGATCTCGGGACCACGAAACGAATCGCTGCTGTTCAGGGCGGCGGTCCGCAGGGGACGCTCGCAATCAATACCAACCCCCGTGACGTCGTCGACCGCCACCTTGCTGCAACGAGGACGATCACCGAGTCCGGACTCGACATGGTCATTTGGCCAGAGAACGTGATCGACGTCAATGACTTCTATACGAGTGTTGAACGCGAAGAGATCGCCCGCGAAGCATCTCGACTTGCAGCACCATTCGTCGTCGGTATTACCGAGAACGTCGATCGTCACACCTTCACCAACGCCCAAGTCGTGGTGAATCAGGACGGAACTCTCGCGGACCGCTACGACAAGGTGCGCAGGGTCCCCTTCGGCGAGTTCGTGCCACTGCGTGGGCTCCTCGAGTCCCTCGGCGCACCGGTTGATCGCATCCCTCGCGATGCGCAAGCCGGGGATACGCCGGCATCGCTGCAGATCGGCGACACGACTGCCGGTGTCGTGATCAGTTGGGAGGTGTTCTTCGCCGGTCGCGCGAACGAGGGTGTCGAACGAGACGCGACCTTCATCATCAATCCGACGAATGGCTCGAGCTACACGGGCACGATCCTCCAAACTCAACAGATCGCGTCCTCGCGACTCCGAGCCATCGAGCAGGATCGCTGGCTGATTCAGGTTTCGCCGACGGGATTCTCCGCATTCATCTCTCCGGAGGGCACCGTGTACGACCGAACCGGAGTGAGCGAACAACACGTCATCGTGCGCGATATCCCACTGCGCGGTGGACGCACGCTCTATTCGCGCCTCGGTGACCTCCCCCTCATCGTCGCCGTCGTCGCGGTCCTCCTCGCACTGTTGTACTCGGCCCGTCGGACCCGGTCGTGACGACCATCTCCAACGGTCTGCTCGACGTGAGCGTCGATGCGGTGGCAGGTGGGCGAATCTCATCACTGCGAATTGCGGGGAAAGAACGTCTTGTCGTGGATCGATCTCGAGGACCGATCGGTTGGGGCATGTACGTGATGGCTCCATGGGCAGGTCGAATGCGACGTGGCGAGTTGCACTTCGCGGGAAGTACTCACCAGGTTCCCTGCGACCTTCCTCCGCACGCCATCCATGGCACGACGTACAACTCAGAATGGACCATCGCCGACGTCACGCCAAGATCAGTCGTCCTTCAGTCTGCGCTCGGCGCAACGTGGCCATTTGAAGGCCTCGTGCGTCACGAAATCGCGATCGTCGACGACACGTTGCATCTCGCCCTCGAGCTGCACGCGTCAAAGTCGATGCCGGCGCAACTCGGTTGGCATCCATGGTTTGCTCGACCCGCAATCCTGAGTCATTCGTTTCGTTCGATGTATGTGCGCGGAGCCGACGGTCTTCCAACTGGACAGATGATCGATCCCACACCTGGCCCACACGACGACTGTTTCGTCGACCCATTGCGTTCGCCACGAATCACCTTCGACGACGGGGTGTCGATCGAACTCAAAAGTGATTGTGACCACTGGGTCGTGTACGACGAACAGCCACACGGACTCTGCGTCGAACCGCAGTCCGGTCCACCAAATGGCGTGAACGACTCACCGCACGTCGTGAGCGCTCACTCGGTGTTCCGCAAGACGTTCGACCTGACCTGTGATGGTTATCCACAGATAGGCTGACGTCCTTATGCGGCCCCCGCTTGACCCCAATGGGCCGCTGCGCATCGCGTATTTGACCTATCGGGGCAAACCCCACGTCGGAGGCCAGGGTGTCTACACCCGACACCTGACCAAGGCGCTCGTCGACCTCGGCCACCACGTCGAGGTGTATGGCGGTCAGCCGTACCCAATCCTCGATCCACGGATCACACTCCACAAACTTCCGAGCCTCGACATCTTCAATGACCTCTACCCCGGTCGTTTCCCCGCCTACTGGGAGATCAAGTCCTGGGCTGATGCAGTCGAAGTGCTGCAGTTCCTGAAGGGCACGTTCGGAGAACCGCGGGCATTCAGCATCCGCGCACATCGAGCGCTCGCCGCGCGCGTGAACGATTTCGACCTCGTGCACGACAACCAGTGCCTCGGCTACGGCATCCAACAGATCGAGAAATTGTTTCCCACGATCGTGACGCTGCACCACCCGATCACGAAGGATCGCAAACTCGAGATGGATCACGCCCCGAATTTCTGGAAGCGCCGGGCCATCGGACGGTGGTATTCATTCGTCAAGATGCAGGGCAAGGTGGCGTCGAGCATGCCACGGGTCGTCGTCGTCAGCGAGAACTCGATCAACGACATTCACGAGGACATGAGGGTGTCCATGGACCGGATGCGGCTCGTGCCGGTCGGTGTCGATCCCGAATTGTTCACTCCAAAACCGCACATCGCACGCAAGTCTGGTCACCTGATCACGACCGCGTCCGCCGACGTCGCGCTGAAAGGACTCTCCTACCTTCTCGAGGCACTCGCAAAATTGCGCACTGAACGCGACGTGCACTTGACGATCATCGGCAAACCGCGCGAAGGCGCAAGCATGGACCTCATCCGGTCCCTCGGACTCCTCGACTGCATTTCCTTCGTTTCGGGCGTGACCGATGAAAGGATCGTCGAACTCTACGCAGAGAGCGAACTCGCCGTCGTCCCGAGCCTCTACGAGGGATTCAGCCTCCCCGCCATCGAGGCCATGTCGACCGGCATTTGCCTCGTCGCCACCACCGGTGGTGCACTCCCCGAAGTCACGGGTCGCGACGGCGAGACCGTCCTGTCCTGCCCAGCAGGTGATGCCGAGGCACTCGCGTCTGCGATTCGTCGGGGCCTCGACGACGCCGACCTGCGAACTCGCATCGGAAGTGCAGGACGCCAGCGCGTCGTCGAGCGTTGGAGTTGGCGACATTGCGCGTCGCTCACCGTCGACCAATATCGCGAGGTCCTCGCAATGCCACACAACGTCGCCAAGTTGGCGCGCAGGTCGGGCTGATCCCGTGCTCACGATTCGCTTCGACCAACTCCGGCTTCGCGAAGGTGATCGAGTACTCGACGCAGGTGCGGGGTTCGGCCGACATGCCTTCGAGGCCGCCCGACGAGGAACTCGTGTGGTTGCTCTCGACTATGCGGCAGACGAGGTCGTCTCCACTCGCGCGACCTTCGCGGCGATGTTCGAAGCCGGCGAGATCGCCGAGGAGAACCTCACCGGGGTGATGCGCGGCGATGCGACGAGCCTCCCATTCCCCGACAACACCTTCGATGCCATCGTCACCTCGGAAGTTCTCGAACACATCCAAGATGACGTGCGTGCACTAGGCGAGTTCGCTCGCGTTCTCAAGCCCGGGGGCGTGCTCGCAGCTACGGTCCCCTCGTGGTTCCCTGAAAAGGTCAATTGGATGTTGTCCGACGAATACCACGCACCCTTCGTTCAAGGAGGACACGTACGCATTTACAGTGCGACGGAATTGAAGGCCAAGGTTCGCGCGAGTGGCCTCACGATCCGCGGCGAACATCGCGCACACGGTCTGCATTCGCCGTATTGGTGGCTGCGATGCGCGGTCGGACCAGCGCGGGAAGACAACCGATTCGTCAATGCGTACAAGCGCTTCCTCGAGTGGGACATCGTGGCCGCACCGAAACTGACGCGTTCGCTTGAGCGCCTGCTCGCCCCGATCCTCGGCAAGAGCTACATCGTCTATGCGACGAAACCCTCGAATAGATCGGCGCAATGACGATGCTCGGGCTCCAGAACGATCGTCTCGAGACGATCATCACGCACGAAGAGTTGATGTTGACCGCGCGGTCAATCGCATCACTCCAACTGGCGAACGGGATGATCCCTTGGTTCGACGGCGGCCACTGCGACCCCTGGAATCACGTCGAGACGGCGATGGCACTCGACGTCATGGGATTGCACGACGAAGCCCAGCGCGCCTATCGATGGTTGAGCCTCGTCCAACGCAACGACGGGAGCTGGCACAACTACTACATGCCCGACGGCAGCCTCGAGGACGCCAAGCTCGACACCAACGTGTGCGCGTACGTTGCAACCGGCGTGTGGCACCACTGGTTGTCGACCGACGACCTGGGTTTCGTTGCCCTGATGTGGCCGACCGTGAAGCGCGCACTCAATTGGGTGCTCGACATGCGCAAGCCCGATGGCACGATCCTGTGGGCCCGTGAAGTCGATTCGATGCCGTGGGACTATTCGCTCCTCACCGGCTCATCTTCGATCCGTCACGCCTTGCACTGCGGCGCAAACCTCGGCGCACTCCTCGGCGAGCACCAGCCCGAGTGGCGCGCCGCGGCTGACGCAATCGACCTCGCGATCAACACGCGTCAAGATGTGTTCGAACCGAAGGAGCGCTGGGCGATGGACTGGTACTACCCCGTTCTGACCGGCGCGACGACGGGACTCGACGCCAAGGAGCGCCTGCGCTCAAAGTGGAACGAGTTCGTGATCGATGGTCGAGGTGTCCGCTGTGTCAATGACGAAGACTGGGTGACTGCTGCAGAGACTGCGGAATGCTCGCTCGCCCACGCTGCGGCCGGTGACGTCGAGCGAGCAAAGGAACTGCTCCTCTGGACGCGTGCCCACCGCACCGAAAGTGGTGCGTACTTCACCGGCATCGTCTACCCGAACAGGATCGTCTTCCCCGCTGAAGAATGCAGCGCCTACACCGGCGCAGCAGTGATCCTCGCAGCCGACGCCATCTCGAATGCGACACCGGCAAGCGCGATCTTCCTCGACTCGAGCGTTATCGACTGACCACGATGCGTTACGTCCCACTCGACGAAGTGACGGCTCGAGGACTACCCACTCTCTCCGGATGGGTGGTCGCAAACGGGTCTGTGACTCGAGAATTTCGACTGGGATCGTTTGCGGCAATCGCTGACTTCGTCCGCGACGTCATCACCTCATCGGATCGTCTCGATCACCATCCCGATCTCGACATTCGTTATCCCGACCGGGTCACGGTGCGACTCACGACGCACGCGATCGGAGGGCTTTCAACGCTCGATGCCGACTTGGCCGCCGAGATCGACGAGATCGCTCGTCGCACCTCGCTCTCTCGCTAGCGAACCCGAACGAGCACCCTGAGCGACCCCGTCGCGGAAACCTCACGAAACTTGCCGGATGAAATCGCCGGGAGATAGATCTCCTCGTACGGCGCCTGACCGCCCGCACTCGGATCCGTGAACACGTCATGGATGGCGAGCACGCCATCCAGTGTGACGTGTTCATGCCATGCGAGGAAGTCTGCTCGTGCGATCTCGCGACCGTGCCCTCCATCGATGAAGAGGAAGGACAAGCTCTCGGCCCAGGTCGCGCCAAGAACCGCCGAGTCCCCGACCACCGCGCGCACGGTATCGGTGAGCCCAGAGCGAGTCATCGTCTCGGTGAAGAACGGCAACGTATTGATCCGTCCGGTCGCAGGGTCGACGACAGTGTCGTCAAACCATTCCCATCCGCGCTGGTTCTCCTCCGAACCCCCGTGATGATCGACCGCATACAGCGTGACTCCGCAAGCTCGAGCGGCCGCACCAACCCACACCGTGCTTCGCCCGCAGTACGAACCGACTTCGACCATGTTGAGCGATGGAACGCTCTTCCCCGCGCGAACAGCCGCTTCGAACAAAGCATCGCCCTCTTCGGGCGGCATGAAACCCTTCGTCGCGAGTGCGATCTCGCGGAGCGTGGGGTCGATCATCAGTCGTTGATGCCGAGGAGTGCGTTCGCCTGTGCAACCCGGCCGAGCCAATGTGCACTCGGCTTTGGCGTACGGACCTGGGTCGAACGATCGACCGCGCACAGGCCGAAGATTGGTGCATACCCACGGGTCCACTCGAAGTTGTCCATCAACGTCCAGTAGGTGTAGCCACGCACGTCGATGCCGTCGGCGATGCAGTTCAAGACGCCGTCGAGGGCGTCATGCACGAACTCGATCCGTTCGCGATCATCCGTCGCTGCAACGCCGTTCTCCGTGACGATGAGCGGAACATGGTTGGTCTGCTCCCACGCCCGGCGAATGCACGCCTCGAGTGCAGACGGCCGAAACTCATATCCCATGATGGTGAGGCGCATGTCCGACGTCGGCTTGGTGCGACCGTCCTTGTCCATGATTTCGCGTGTATAGGTCTGCACTCCGAAGAAGTCGTCACCCTTGGCGACCTCGAGGAACGGGTCTTCGAGCCCCGCCCACGCACGGTCACGGTGTGCAGCAGCTTGGGCGAGCTCGTCGTCGTTGTCACCGATGATCGTGTACTCCTGCATCGCAAGCGTGATCCCAAGTGGCGCTTTCGAGACGGACTTCACCGCGTCTCGAGCCTTGCGGTGTGCGGCGCAGAACACCTCGTTCGCCTTCAGTCGTAATGCCCGATCTTTCTTCCCAGGCGGGAATTCGCCGAGCAAGTAGCCGATGGTCGAGACCATGTTCGGCTCGTTGATCGTGCACCACATTCCCACCTCGTCCCCGAGCCCACGGGCGACCTTGTCGGAGAATCGAGCAAAGAGATCGGCCGTCGCGTCGTTCCCCCAGCCACCAAGTGCCGCGACCCACCGGGGGGTCGTGAAGTGGTGAAGCGTCACGACTGGTGTGATGCCATTGTCTCGACAACAGCTCACCACCTTGCGGTAATGATCGATTGCAGCTTGTGAGAATTCGCCGTCCTCGGGTTCAATTCGACTCCATTCGACACTGAATCGATACGTGTCGAACCCCCATGACTTGAGCATCGCGATGTCCTGTGGGTATCGATTGAAGTGGTCACACGTGTCTCCGCTCGGTTCGACGCACGGGCTTCCAGGAGTGTGTTCCCAATCCCACCAGTCGTTGTTCCAGTTGTTGCCTTCAACCTGGTGGGCAGCTGTTGCCGTTCCCCACGTGAATCCCTTGGGAAATGCCTTCGATTGCGGTGACGCCATGCGTGGCACGCTAGCGCACCGTGCAATCGTGACTCGATGCTGGCAACATGGACGAGTGCCAACGCCACTCGAAGATCTCGTCACACTTCTCGATCTCGAGCCAATCGAGGTGAACATCTTTCGTGGCCAGTCGCCCGACGAGAATCGGCAGCGCGTCTTTGGTGGTCAAGTCGCAGGGCAAGCACTCGTCGCCGCGACGAGGACGATCGACGAATCGGATCGATTGGTCCATTCGCTCCACGCCTACTTCCTGCGCTCAGGAGACCCTGGCGTGCCGATCCTCTACGAGGTCGATCGACTGCGGGACGGGAAGAGTTTCTCGACCCGACGCGTCGTGGCGATCCAGCACGGAAAGCCGATCTTCAACCTGCAAGCGAGCTTCCAGAAGATCGAATCCGGACTCGACTATCACATCACGATGGATCCGACGACTCCTCCTCCCGAATCGCTTCCCGACTACAAGACGCGCATGGAGCCATACAAGGAACTCCTCGGAGAGTGGTACGACCGCCCACGCCCGATCGACCAGCGCTACGTCGACGGCGACCCGTTCTCACGGAAGGGAAATCCACGACCAGGACAGCGTGTGTGGATACGTGCGGACGGCACGCTTCCCGACGACCCGGTCCTGCATTCGTGCATCCTCACCTACGCGAGCGACATGACCCTCCTCGACACCGCACTGATGCCGCACGGCATCGGTTGGTCCGATGGATCAGTGCAGATGGCAAGCCTCGACCACGCGATGTGGTTCCACCGACCGTTTCGCGCGGACCAATGGATGCTGTATCAGCAGACGTCGATCTCGACGTCGAATGCTCGTGGGCTCGCAGAGGGCCACATCTTCACCCAAGATGGATTGCTGGCGGTCACCGTCGTCCAGGAGGGACTGACGCGGCTCATCGCGAAGTCCTGACCTCGGTCAGCGACGCGAGTCCATGAACATCCCGCGGAGTGCGGAGAAGTTCTCCACGCAGTGACCTGCGCCAAGGACGACGGCCTCGAGCGGCTGCGGCGACATGTTCACAGGAACCTTCGTGTCACGTTCGATTCGTTGGGAGAGCCCCCGCAACATCGATCCACCGCCGACGAGGTACATGCCGCGTGTGAGGAAATCCTGCGACAACTCCGGCGGAGCGACCGCAAGGCAACGCACGACTGAATCGACCATCTGGGTGACCACGTCGTCAATCGCTTCGCGGATCTCCTGCGGAGTCAAAATGACGGTCTTGGGAAGCCCACTCACGAGATCGCGACCTCGGACCTCCGCATCACGCTCACGTGGAGTCGGCATCGCGCTCCCAATCGACTTCTTGATTTCCTCTGCAGTCCGCTCACCGATCGCGAGGCCATGCTCGCGTCGCACGTGCGCCTGGATGGCTGCATCGATGTCGAATGATCCGACGCGCACCGCTTCGAGTGCGACGATCCCACCAAGACTGATCACCGCCGTTTCTGTCGTACCACCACCGATGTCGATGACCATGTTGCCGACCGGCTCGTTGATGGGAAGGTCCGCGCCGATCGCCGCCGCCATCGGTTGCTCGAGCAACTGAGCATCTGCCGCACCGGCGCGACGCGTCGCATCGGTGACCGCACGGCGCTCGACTTCCGTGATCGCAGACGGAACACAGATGAGCACCTTCGGGCGCGAGAATCGGGACACGCCCGCTCGCTGCAGGAGCAGTCTGATCATCTTCTCAGTGATCTCGAAGTCCGTGATGGCTCCACCACGGAGTGGGCGGACCGCGACGATGTACCCGGGGGTCCTGCCAATCATCCCTGAGGCCTCTTCACCAGTGGCGAGTACCTCTCCGGTGCGTCGGTTCACGGCGATGACCGAGGGCTCGTTGATGACGATTCCCCTGCCCTGCATGTAGACCAGAGTGTTCGCGGTCCCGAGGTCGATGGCAAGGTCACGCGCCATTGCTATTTCCTCCCTTGCCGCTCACGCGACTCGCGAAGTTGCTCGCGCAAGTGCGCGCGGGAGTCATCCGACAGGGCATCGAGGTGCCGATGGAAGGCATCCATTCCAGTAGTCCGAGTTGCCGGCGGGGCGTCTTGATACACGAGGTATGCAAGGACAAGCGCGGAGACGACGGAAACCAGTGCGAAGAAGATGGTGACCGCACCGAATGCGAACATCACGAGCCGCTCACATCGTTCAACTTCTTCACGTCGGTCACGTGTTGTGCACCGAGTGCCCAGTCGCCACCTTCACCCCACTGCTCCCGCTTCCAAATCGGCACGGTCGCCTTCAAGGCATCGATTCCGAAGCGGGCCGCATCGAATGCTTCCGGTCGATGAGGAGCAGAAACGACGATCACGACCGACGATTCGCCGAGAGTCAATTCTCCGACGCGGTGCGCAAGCGCGATCCTCCCGAGGTTCGGCCACTTCGCACGCATTTCCGAGGCGATCGCGTGACACTTCGGCACAACTTGTTCGTCATATGCCTCGTACGCGAGCGAGGTAACCCCATCTCGACCTTCCGAATGGTCGCGAACCGTTCCCGAGAAGACCACGACGGCACCACAGCGAGGAAGGACCGACCAGTCATAGAGCTCACCGATCGACAGCGCGCCACTCGTCAATTCGACCAACGTGTCTCCGTTGTCGAAGAAGCGGCGGTTGGTCACAGCCAAAGCGTACCTGAGCGTGACGACGACACTTCGCCGAATCGCTTGACTAGCCTCGCGCACGTGTCGGATGACGATGACGAGAACGGTGAACATTTGTTCAACGCGCCACTCCCCCCGCATGAGCGCAGTTGGGTTCACCCGAGCGAGCACGCCAAACTGACCGAGAATCCGTCACCTGCGCGATTCGACAGGTCCTCGGCTCGAACGCTCGCGCTGTTCAGCATCCTCACGTGCCTTGCGATCTCGGTCGGCGTTCTGGCCGTCACAAATCCCGGACCAGCTGGCAAGAAAGAGCCGGAAATGCGAGCCACCGAGGCGAAAAGGGCCCCGACACCGGGCGTCAAACCGATGGTCTCGCCAATCGCAGCGGCGATGACCGAGTCTGGGATCCTGATCACCGTGATCGATGGCGCGACGGTCGGCCAGACGGTCCATGTCGCGACACCCGAAGCAACCGAATTTGATGCAGTAGTCGTCGACGTAGAGGCGGAACTCGGAGTGACCCTCCTCAGGGTGGTCGACGACACAACTTCGCAGCAGCGAGTGACCGTCACACACCTCGCTGACGAGTCAATCTCGCCAGGCGCACCGATCTGGGTGGCGACTCCGACGTTCGGTGTCGAACTCAGCCACATCAGCCCCTCAACTTCTGGGTTCGACGGAATGCACATACCACTCGAGCCATTCGCCGCCTCGCACCACGGTGGAACGGTGTACACCGACGATGGGATGCTGATCGGCTGGTGCATCGAACGGGATGGCAGACACTGGCTGGTTCCGGCGGCTGCGGCACGATCTGCTGTCCTTAGGCTGGACGGCGATGTCCCACAACCCTGACGAGTCACCCTTCCCGGGAATGCCGTTCTTCGGGGATCTCGCCAAGCAATTATCGAGCCAAGGACCATTGCAGTGGGACATCGCGCGGCAGGTCGCGTTGATGACCGCGACGGAAGGCTCCAACTCGGAAGCAAACGTCGATCCAACGAGCAGGGTCGCCATCGAGCGCCTCCTCCCCATCGCCGACCAGCGGGTCCGAGACTTGACCGGCCTCGCCACGGCGCCCCTCGGTGCTCCCCCGAAAGTGGATGTCGTCAATCGCTCGATGTGGACCCATCACACGCTGGCCGCTTACCGACCCATGTTCACCGACTTGGCCAACTCATTGACTTCACGATCCCTCGAGAAGGACGATTCCGATCCGATGTCGCAGATGATGTCGTCGCTCAACAAGATGATGGGCCCGGCGATGATGGGTATGTCCGTCGGAACGATGATCGGACAACTCGCGCTCCGTGCATTCGGTCAGTACGACCTGCCTCTTCCACGAGAAACCCAAAACACGATCCTCATCGTCGCACCGAACATCGAGCGATTCGCGACTGATTGGAGCATCGCGACAGACGACATGCGGATGTGGGTATTGATCAGCGAACTCACTTCTCATGCAGTGCTCACCATTCCCCACGTGCGTGACACGGTCTCAGCCGCGGTTCGCCACTACGTGGCAGGGTTCTCGCCGAATCCGAATGCGCTTATGGAGCGGCTCACGAACATGGACCTCGGCGACAGTGACCCGATGGCGATGATGAACAAGTTCTTCACCGATCCCTCGATCATCCTCGGTGCAGTTCGATCCCCGATGCAGGAGGGTCTCGCGCCATCACTCGACGCCATGGTCGCTGCGATCATCGGATTCATCGACCATGCCGTCGACACGATCTCCACATCCGTGCTCGGCACCGGGACCCAAATCGCCGAGGCAGTGCGACGGCGGCGGGTGGAGGCATCACCGAGCGACTCATTCGTCGAACAACTCCTCGGCTTGCACCTCACTCAAGCTCAGGTCGAACGCGGAACGGCATTCATCGGTGGCGTCGTCGAACGAGCGGGAACCGACGGCTTGAGCCGACTCTTTGCACGATCCGGAAGCCTCCCAACGCCGAGTGAGTTGGATGCACCCGGCCTCTGGCTCGCGCGAATTTCCCTCTAATACCTCAGCGCGTAAGAAACCGCGGCGACGACGCCGATCGCACCAATGAGTGCAAAACCAACAGGACCACTCGGCGTCAGCGCGACGGCGACGAAGCCACCAGCGACTTGGGCGAGTTGATTACGAGTCTCATATCGAGCGAAGGCCCTCGACCGATTCGCATCCGGTGCTCGGGTCTGGAGAATTGAATCGAACGCGAGCTTGCCGAGGGCCCCCACGGCATAGATCACTCCCGTCAGCACGATTCCCGCCGTGATGCTCCCGAGATATGCGCTCCCGAGCCCGACTACTGCGACGACGACGAGCGAGACCTCGAGTACGACGTGCTCGCGAACCCGTCGACGCACGACCCCGGCGATCGAATTGGCAACGAGCGTCGACACCGACCCGACCCCGAGTGCCAAGGCGAACCATGCAGTCCCTGCCTTTTCCGTTCGTAGCCAGAAGGCAAGGTGGAAGAACAGGAATCCGCTTGCTATTCGGAGCGCAGCCATTGCAGACGCCGCTCGAACGACCGCGGGCGAGTGCAGCTCTCTCCTCTCGAGATCGGATTCGGGGGTACGCACACCGACTAAGCGACGAGGTAATGACAATGCGAGGATTCCTGCGAGGAGGAAGCAGAAAGCTGCAAAACCGAGCGAGAGCCGAGAACTCACCATCTGCAGCAACGCAGCCGGGCCACCAGCGACGATTCCGACGATTCCGGTCAAGCGACCGATTTGGCCATTGGCCGCCATCAAATCGCTCGCCGGCGTGACCGTAGGCATCATCGCCGAGCGTGAAACGCCGTAGACCTTCGCGAGGACGAGCGCCGCGAACATCAGAGCAAAGAGTGAAAGCGAGTCAATCCAGCGCATGATCGCGATCATCAATGCGGCTCTCGCAAAGGAGAGCGCGACGACCGTCAACCTCCTGCCACCAGGCATCCTGTCCAGGAATGGGCCGATGAAGCGAGCGAGGATGAGGAACGGCGCAAGGCTGAACGCGAGGAACGCAAGCACCCGTCCTCGTGCCGCATCGGGACTCACCGATAGGAACATCGAGTCGGCAAGCGATACAGCGAGGGCCGCCTCGCCGGCGACCGTCCACGTGTGCACGCGCTTGAGTCGCGTGAGCGGGCTGGCGGGTGGAAGACCGGTATTCGACCTGACTATGACGTCAGTTTCTCATACTTGTATCCGAGACCGCGGATGGTCACCACGCTCACGGGGTTCGCAGGATCGACTTCAATCTTGGAACGAAGGCGCTTGATGTGAACGTCCAATGTCTTCGTGTCGCCGTAGTAATCCGAGCCCCACACTCGATCGATGAGGTTCTCGCGGGTCATCACCCTCCCAGCGTTCGCCATCAGCACGTAGAGCAGCTCGAATTCCTTGAGGGGCAACTTGGTGACCGTCCCCCGCACCGTGACCAGATGCTGTTCGGGATCGATCTGGACGTCACCGACTCGCACCGTCCCGATGCCGACTTCGTCGATCTCGGTCTGCGTGAGCGAACTGCGGCGGAGTGCGGCTCGAATTCGGGCAACCAGTTCGCGCAGGCGATATGGCTTGACGATGTAGTCGTCTGCACCGACTTCGAGCCCGACGACGGTGTCGATCTCGGAACCCTTGGCTGACACCATGATGATCGGCACCTGACTCTTCTTGCGGATCTCCCGACAAACGTCCGTTCCCGACACCTTCGGCAACATCACATCGAGGAGGATGATGTCTGGTTTCACGCTGTCGAAATTGAGGAGCGCCTCGGCGCCGTCGCGTGCAACTTCAACCCTGAAGCCTTCACGCTGGAGTCCTATGTCGAGTGCCTCGATGAACGCATCCTCATCCTCGACGATGAAGACCGTCGGCGCGTCCTTGGCGATGGTCACAAGATGACTTTGGGACTCTCGCCATCGCCCTGTTTGGCGCGGAACCGCGACGCACCCTTGAGCTCTGGAACCCAACCGGTGAGGATGAATCGGGTTCGCTCGGCGATGTTCACCGCGTGATCTCCGATTCGCTCGTAGAACCGCGACACCACCGCCAACTGGACGGCGACCTGAAGGTCGATCGTCTCGCGCGAATGACATTCGAAGATCTCTTGGATGAACTGCCGGTGGAGGGCATCGAGATAGCTGTCCATGTCGTCCAGCGCTGCCGCCTTCGGAGTGTCGTTCGTGTTGAACGCATCGATCGCGGCGACGTAGAGCTGTCGCGCCTGTTCACTCATCTTGCTGATCAAGTCGCGCAACACCGGGTCGATGTCGTGGCCATAGATTCGTCGTGCGGCCTTGCAGATGTTCACTGCGAGGTCTGCGGATCGTTCGAGCTCAGCCGAGATCTTGATGATCGACACCAGCTGCCTGAGGTCGCCAGCAACCGGCGACTGCAGGGCCAATTCCTGGAAGCAGAACTCCTCGATTTCGAGTGACCGGGCATCGATCTCGTCGTCTGCCTGGACCAGATAATCAGCGCCCTCGAGATCTCCGGAGAGCAGCACGTTCGTCGCACGGGGAATCGTGTCGATCACGGTCTGGCCGAGGGCCACCACGCGTCCGCGCAGTTCCTCGAGCTCCTGGTGAAAGGTTTTGCGGAGTTCTTCCATCCCCTTCACCGTATCTGGCGCAAGTTACTGGGCGCTTGCCACAAGATGACGCCCGAATGAACAACCCCTGAGTCAGCGGACCTGGGTTCGCGTGACCCACGAATGGAGGTCGTTCTGCGCGTCTCGTTCGAAACCGGGCGTTCCCTCACGCGACCATTCGTTCGTAGGTCCGAGTCGAAAGTGGGCTACATCATCGGCGAGGAGGAAGCCCAGCACCGTATCGAGCCACATGCGGTGCTTCGGATGCGTCAACGGGACCAGTGCCTCCACGCGACCCTTGAGGTTGCGTTCCATCATGTCCGCGGAACCGATGAGATGCAGTGGTTCGTCGTTCTCCAGACCATGTTCGAAGCGGTAGATCCGCGAGTGCTCCAGTTGACGACCCAGGATCGAACGAACGGTGATGTTGTCGGAGAGCCCGGTCACACCGGCGCGAAGACAACAAATGCCTCGCACGATGAGGTCGATTCGAACTCCGACCTGCGACGCCTGATACAGCGCTTCGATCACATCCGGGTCGGAGATCGAGTTCATCTTCATCGTGATTCGACCACGCTCGCCAAACGACGACTCTTTGCGAATCAAGTCGATGATTCGATCCTTCAATCGGTGAGGTGCGACGAGCAATGACTGGTATTCCGGCGCTTGGGCGTAGCCGGTGAGGAAGTTAAAGAGTTCGGTCGCGTCGCGGCCAATCTCTGGTTCGCTCGTGAAGAATCCGATGTCCTCATAGACACGAGCGGTCACCGAGTTGTAATTGCCCGTCCCGATGTGCACGTAGCGACGCAGCGACCCGGATTCGCTGCGCACCACGAGGATGCATTTGGCATGCGTCTTCAGCCCGACGAGCCCATAGGTGACGTGGACACCTGCGTACTCCAACTCCTTGGCCCACGAAACGTTGCGTGCTTCGTCGAAACGGGCTTTCAGCTCGAGCACGACGGCCACTTGTTTGCCGAGCTCGGCCGCCTTGATCAGGTGCCGTGCGATCGTCGAATCTCCGGATGTTCGGTAGAGGGTCATCTTGATGGATTGGACCTGAGGATCGAGAGCTGCCTGTTTGACGAACGACTCGACCGACGATGCAAACGACTCATGTGGATGGTGCACCAAGAGCTGTCGTTCTTTGATGACGTCGAAAATGGAGCGGCTCTCCTCCTCCGCGACCGACAATCGACCTGCCGTGACCGGCGGCCAGGGCTTGTAGCGAAGTCGAGGAATGTCGAGTGACGCAAGTTCTGCCAGCGCCCCAAGCCCGATGATCTGGTCGTGATAGGTCACGTCTTCGGCATCGAGTTCGAGCTCCTCGACCAGCATCTGCACCATCTCGTCCTGCATCGTTCGTGGGACCTCAAGACGCACGGCACGACCGAAGCGTCGTCGTCGAAGTTCCATCTCTACCGCTGCGAGGAGGTCATCGGCGTCTTCGTCGTCGAGCGAGAGGTCTGCATTACGCGACACACGGAACACGTAGCACTGCTCAACGGTCATCCCAGGGAAGAGCTGACCGAGGTGGGCGATCACGAGATCTTCGATGAGGACAAACGTCTTCGACGACCCAACGGGTATGAAGCGGGGGAAGTTTGCCGGGAGTTTCACCCTCGCGAACCGTTGCTCTCCGGTGCGCGGATCCCTCACGGTGACCGCGAGGTTGAGCGCAAGGTTCGAGATGTACGGGAACGGGTGCGCAGGATCAACGGCGAGTGGCGTGAGAATCGGGTAGATCCGCTCCATGAATTGGTTCGTCAATTCGCCACGATCATTCTCCGGCAGTTGACTCCATTTCGAAAGGAAGATGCCGTTTTCAGCGAGCTGCGGAATCAGTGCGTCTCGAACGATCGCCTCCTGCGTCACCGTCAAGGCTTGAGCCCGTTCTCGAATTTCGCTCAGCTGTTGCGCGGGGGTCCGTCCATCCGGAGTCGGTTCGACGATTTCACCAGCGATCTGATCCTTCAGCGCTGCGACACGAATTTGATAGAACTCGTCCAGATTCGAACTGAAGATCGAAACGAACCGACATCGCTCCAGCAACGGCACGTCTGCCTCGGTTGCGAGCGACAGTACTCGTGAATTGAAGTCGAGCCAGCTCAGCTCACGATTGATGAATCGGGTGTCGATGGGCGAATCGTAGGAAGCCGTGAGCGACGAGATTCCCCGTTGGAGGAGTTGTCGCCAAGAAATCATGTTCCCGCCATTGCTCGTTCAACTTCTCGTCGCGCCGAGTTCAGACGCGATGTTGCGATGGATCAGGCCGACTCGTCGGCCCAGCCGATTTCCCACTCCACACTGATTCGCTCACGCTCGGCGTCGCGGTTCACGCGTTCCTGGTTGCGGCGGAATTGGGGATCATTGCGCGGAAGAAGGACGAGCCGAGCGAGCACTCGGGCACGGAATTCTTCGAGCAGGTTCGCATCGCCGTAGTCGCTGTAGACCTCCCAGTGTGGGGAAACGGGTCCGAGATAGACGATTCGCGCGTGTCCACGCGGTGGTTCGTTGATGACTGCGACATCTGACATGTCCGTCAGGCTATCGCCGAAAACCCGCGAGTATTCGGGACAATTCTGCGCATAAGGACTGGGTAAGAAGTACGACCAAGTCTTCGCGCGAGACACACACATGAGTTACCGTGTCTGCAACCCCGATGAATGCCAATCAGTCGTTGAAGTGGATGGACCGCGGAAGTTGCCGCAACTTTCCTCCCGCTGTGTTCTTCCCGCAGGATGGTGCGGGTGTCGAGCGGGCAAGAGCCATTTGTGCCCATTGTCCGGTGAAGAACGACTGCTTGGAATATGCGCTCGCCAACCACATCGACCACGGCGTGTGGGGTGGTTGTTCAGAGCGCGAACGACGTCGTATCGCGAAGCGACGTCGCATCGAGGTTGTGGCTCAATCAAACTAGGCTCGCACCGTGGCAGTGAGCCCGGACGTTCCCACCTTCGCTGCACTCGACATCGGGACCAATAGTTTTCACATGGTGATCGCGAAAGCGGTCACCAACGGCTTTGAGGTCATCACCCGCGAGAAAGAAACCGTTCGCATCGGACACGGTGCCGGGGAGATGAAAGAGCTCGATCCCGAGGCGATCGATCGCGGGATCGCTTGCCTGAGTCGGATGCGCAACCTTGCCGAGTCCCACGGAGCAGAGATTCGGGCGGTCGCGACAAGCGCGATTCGCGAGGCACGGAATAGATCGGAATTCATCAAGCGCGCAAAGAGAGAGGCTGGTGTCTCGATCGAAACCATCTCCGGGATAGAGGAAGCCCGCCTCATCCATCTCGGTGTCCTCCACGGAATCGGCAATCACGAGGACTCGATGTTCGTTTGTGACATCGGAGGCGGCAGTACCGAAGTCGTCATCGGTCATGGAGATGAGATGCTCCTTGCGCGGAGCTTCAAGGTCGGCGCTGTTCGCCTCACCGACCGATTTTTCGGGTCCGGGTCGCTCCATCCGAGCGCCGTCCCGAGCTGTCGGGCGTTCGTGAAATCAACCTTGATGATCTTGCAATCCGAAGTCCAGGCACTCGGCTTCGACCTCGCGGTCTGTTCGTCCGGCACCGCCGAGACCATCGCACGGATCATCCAGAAGAAGTCGGGGCAGCCAGAACCCACGAGCATGAACCGCTTCGAGTTCACGGGCCAAGACGTGGCCGACGTCGTCAAAGACCTCGCCCACTGCTCGACCATCGAGGAGCGACAGGAGAAATTCGGAATCGACCGCAAGCGAGCCGAGATCATCCTCGCCGGAGCGATCATCCTCGAAGCGATCGCTGACACGTACGGGATCGCGACGTTTACCTTCAGCGACTATGCCCTCCGAGAGGGCGTCTTGGTCGACACCTTGCAGCGCAAAGGAGTCGGTCCCGAAAACGTGTCCGGTGACGCATCGATGCGCAGTGTTCGATTACTCGCCGAACGTTGTGACGATCGCCCCGAACATTCCGAGAACGTTGCGCGGATTGCAACGAGTCTTTTCGACGCACTGAAGCCCCATCTCAACATCGACCTCGATGACCGTCGACTCCTTGAATATGCAGCACTTCTTGCGAACGTCGGCGTGGTGATCTCACACTCGAAGCACCATCTGCACTCGTACTACGTGATCCGCAATTCGGAACTCGTCGGGCTTGCAGACAACGACATCGAGATCATCGCCCAGGTTGCTCGCTACCACCGCAAGGGGCTACCCAAAGATGAGCATCCAGAGTTCTCCAGACTGAGCGACACAGACAAGCACCGCGTCGAAGTCTTGGCTGGAATACTCCGCGTTGCAGTCGGACTCGATCGAACCCAGGACGGTCGGGTCAAGAAGGTGAAGACTCAGGTAAGTGACGAGGAATTGGTCATTTCGTTCGCGCCTTCAAAGAAGCTCGACAACGAACTCAACGTGTATTCCGCGATGGAGCGAAGATCGCTCCTTGAGCGCGTGATGAACAGGCGCGTTCGCGTGACGAACGCCTGACCGAATCGACTATGCCGAGGGTGGCGTGTCGTTCTTCGGGGCTTCGGTCGACTTGGCGCCGTCCGACTGGCCCTTCTTGAATTCCTGCTGCGCCTGGCCGAGGCTTCGCGCGATCTTCGGCAAACGCGAACCGAAAAGGAGCACGACGACGATGCCGACGATGATGAGTTCTGTTCCACCGAGGTTCATGGCGTCAATCTAGCACTGGATGTCTCGGATGCGATAAGCAACAAGGGTGCTCGAATGCGTCATCAACATCAGCGAGGGCGGAAACCCAAGCCAACTCAGTGAATTGTCCGCTGAACTCGGCCCAGACCTCCTGGATCTCCACAGTGACGCCGACCACAATCGAAGCGTCTTCACGCTCGCAGGCGAAGATCCTGCGCGCACCCTCACGAAAAGCGCAGCGGCCATGTTCGACATTCGTGAGCATCACGGCGTCCATCCCCGCGTTGGCATCGTCGATGTCGTCCCTTTCGTCGCTCTCGAACCTTCAACATTTGGGGAAGCAATTGAAGCTCGGAATCGATTCGCTCGGTTCGCTTCTGAAGAACTCGGTATTCCGTGCTTCCTCTATGGTCCAGAGCGAACGTTGCCGTTCATCCGCAAGCACGCCTTCGTCGACCTGTCGCCCGACTTCGGTCCGGCACAGCCACATCCACGATCGGGAGCGATCTGTGTCGGTGCAAGACCGATCCTGATTGCGTACAACGTGTGGCTGAAGGACCAATCAGTCGAGACCGCCAAGCGCATCGCAAAAACGATCCGAACGAATGAGCGTCGGACGCTTGGGCTACAAGTTGGGCCGCACGCCCAAGTGTCAATGAATCTGATCGATCCCGACGTCACCGGACCGCTCGAGGCATATGACGCAGTCGCCGAACTTGCGCCCGTCGACCACGCCGAACTCGTTGGATTGGTGCCCGCACGGACGCTTGCACGAATACCAAGGGAGCGCTGGACGCAACTCGACCTGAGCGGCGAGAAGACAATTGAGTGGAGGATGGCCGAACGAAATCGACGGCTATCGGGAGCTGGCGACTAGGCGCTGGCGATGTTGCGCGACGTTTGCGCGCGCTGGCGACGGAGCTTGCGGCGCTCACGCTCCGAGAGACCGCCCCAAATTCCGAACTTCTCCCCGTTCGCTAAGGCGTACTCGAGGCACTCATCGCGCACGACGCAGCCTTTGCACACTTCCTTGGCTTCGCGGGTGGAGGCTCCTCGTTCCGGAAAGAAGAGGTCGGGATCGACGCCGAGGCAGTTGGCCTGATCTTGCCAAGCGCGGTCAGCACTCAGCTCGATTTGCTCGTCGTCCACGTATTCGGTTCCTCCCCAACCCCGGCGGGACGCCCTACGCGACTTACACCAGGGAAATTACAACGGCGTCATTCTGCCAAATCCGCGCCAGAAATGCAAATAACCGAGTTCTGATGACGTGACCCCTCCGTCAAGACCGAAGTCACACCCCTAGGCTGAGGTCAGTTATGAGATTTCGAAGGACGTTCATCTTCGTCGACCTCTCTGGATTCACCACCTTCACCGAACAGCACGGCGACGGCACCGCCGCACAGATCTTGAGCAAGTTTCGCGCAGTTGCCCGCGCCGTCGGATCTCATCAGGGTGTCCGCATCGACAAGTATCTCGGTGATGGCCTGATGGCCGTTGCCGTCGAGGCCCACGACGGGATCACGTTTGCGATGGAGCTCCAGCGTCACGCCGCGGTTGCGTGCGCTCCACTCTCGCTCCGCATCGGCATCGCATCCGGAGACACGATGCTCTTCGAGGGCCAGGACTACATCGGCTGGGCACCGAACATGGCCGCCCGTCTGTGTGACGCCGCGTCCGGAGTCGGTGCGCTCCTGCCGGCCGAACAGGCGGTGAATCTTCCCGTTGGGTTGACGGCCCTCGGTCATCCCCCCGTTGAGCTTCCCGGCTTCGAAGGTCTGGTTGAGGTCGTTGCGCTCGCAGGTGAACCACTCATCGACGGTCGCTACGACATCAATGAGGTCTTGCTCGGCGCCCCATTCGTGAGCTGAGAACCACTCCTCGGATCGCTGTCCTCCTCCTTCGACCACATGGCACCCGAGACTCGTTCCATCGCCGTCGTGACAGGGGCAAACTCTGGAATCGGTCGGGCGACCGCCCTTCACCTCGCATCATGCGGCTATCGCGTGTTCGGCACGGTTCGCTCGCTCGACAAAGCAACCAAGCTCCTCGCCGCGGCGGCTGAACGCGGAGTCACCGTCGAAGTCATCGAAATGGACGTCTCGTCCTCGGAGTCCGTCGCCCGAGGATTCGCTGACATCGCTCGATCGGCAGGGCATATCGATGTCCTTGTGAACAATGCGGGAATCGGCGGGAACGGGGTCGTCGAGGAGTCATCCATCGAGATGTTCGAGGCGTCGTTCAACGTCAATGTCTCCGGTGCGATCCGCTGCATCCAGCACGTCCTCCCCGGCATGCGCGAGAGACGTTCGGGGACGATCGTCAACGTGACGAGCGTGGTCGGTCGGCTTGCGGCAATTGCGCAGGCGCCATATGTCGCCTCGAAATGGGCGCTGGAAGGAGTGAGCGAAGAACTCGCACACGAACTTGCACCTTTCGGGATTCGGGTTGCGATCGTCGAGCCAGGCGTCACGAAGTCGTCGATCTTCGCCAAGAACATCGATGCGCCAAATTCGACCGGCGCCTACGATGCCCACTACCGCCGGATGTTCCAGTTCTACGCAGCCGGGATCGCCAATGCGTCACCTGCAGACGACGTTGCGCGCGTGATCGAGCACGCCATCTCGACCGACGACCCCAGACTTCGCTACCCCTGCTCGTGGGGTGGGCAGAGCATCATCGATGGCCGCGAACTCATGAGCGATGAGGACTGGGTGGAACTCGGCGCATCGCCCGACGACGACGCCTATTTTTCGGGCTTCCGAGCGGCTTTTGGGGTCAACCTCGACAAAAGTTGACAAGTTTGGTCGGGTTTCCGATACGCTGACGGCTCCCAACCGAAGCCCCCACAACCAAAGGAGTCGACATGCCAGTCCGCCTCGGAGACACTGCACCCAACTTCACCGCCGACACCACGCAAGGCACGATCTCGTTCCATGAGTGGCTCGGCGATTCCTGGGGAGTCTTGTTCAGCCACCCAAAGGACTTCACACCGGTGTGCACGACCGAGCTCGGCTACGTCGCGCGGATCAAGCCCGAATTCGACAAGCGCAATGTCAAAGTCATCGGGCTGTCGGTCGACAGCGTGGAATCGCATCACAAGTGGGAAGGCGACATCGGCGAGACCCAGGGAACTCCGGTCAACTTCCCGATGATCGGAGACCCCGACCGCAAGGTGAGCGACCTCTACGACATGATCCACCCGAACGCGAACGACACGCTCACGGTACGCAGCGTGTTCGTCATCGGACCCGACAAGAAGGTCAAGCTCTCGATCACCTACCCAGCGTCGACGGGACGCAACTTCGACGAAATCCTCCGAGTCATCGATTCACTCCAATTGACCGCAAAGTTCAAGGTGGCAACCCCAGCCAACTGGGAACAAGGTGAAGACGTCATCATCGGTGCCGCAGTCACGGATGAGGAGGCAAAGACTCTCTTCCCGAATGGGTGGAAGACGGTAAAGCCATACCTCCGAGTTCTGCCACAACCTCGATAGGTCACTGTCCGACCGAAAAGACAAGGTCGGTCGGTTCATAGACTGAGAGTCTTATGAACACCCCCACCATGGCTCCATCCTCTGCGGCCGCGTCCGCGATATCGGTCCGAAAGATTTACGGATCGGGTGACAGCGAAGTTCGTGCACTCGACGGCGTCTCGGTGACCTTTGAGCGCGGCAAGTTCACCGCAATCATGGGTCCAAGCGGATCCGGCAAGTCGACCCTCATGCACTGCATGGCAGGTCTTGACTCCCTCACCGAAGGCGAAGTGTCCATCGGTTCGACTGCACTCGCCGGGCTGTCTGACAAGGACCTCACGACGTTGCGGCGCAAGCAAGTCGGTTTCATTTTCCAGGCATTCAACCTCATCCCGACGCTGAACGCGTTCGAAAATATCGTGCTACCGCTGTCGCTCGACGGAGCGAAGGGTGATGAGACGTGGATCGACTCGGTTATCGACACGATCGGCCTTCGCGACCGCCTCGACCATCGACCGAGTGAACTCTCCGGCGGGCAACAGCAACGTGTCGCCGTCGCACGTGCACTTGCGAGCAAGCCAGCGATCATCTTCGCTGACGAGCCAACTGGCAATCTCGACTCGCGGACCGGTGGCGAGGTGTTGAGCTTCATGCGCAAAGCGGTGACAGAACTTGGGCAAACAATCGTCATGGTGACCCATGATGCGGTCGCGGCAAGCTACGCCGACCGCATTGTGTTCCTGAAAGACGGCAAACTCGCCGGCGAAATGTTGTCGCCGACGCCAGAAAAAGTTCTTGACTTCCTGAAGCACCTCGGGGAGTAGTCGATGTTCGGACTCGCGCTGCGAATGACGCTCGCCCGCAAGGGTCGGCTGGTGCTCACTTCGCTCGCCATCATCCTCGGTACGGGATTCCTCTCGGGAACCCTCATCTTCTCCGACACCCTGAACAAGACGTTCGATCGACTGTTCGCCGACGTCTTTCGTGACGTGGATGCCTATGTTCGGTCGTCGCAGTTCGTCGAAGTGGGCTTCGGTGGAGAGCAGCGAGCACAAACCCCCATCAGTGCGCTCGATGCGGTTCTCGCGGTCGATGGCGTCCAAGATGCAACCGGCGACATCCAGGCGTTCGCGCGAATCATCGGCAAGGACGGCACGCCGATGGGTTCGGAGAACGGGCCGCCCACTTTCGGCGGCATCGCCACGAAGTCTCTGGCAGGGCTATGGACGATCGAACAAGGTCGACTCCCAGTCGGACCGAACGAGATGGCGATGGACAAGGCCACGGCGAAGAATGCGAAGTACTCCATCGGCGATCGCGTGCGAGTCACCGCACAAAAGGGCAGTCGAACCTTCACGTTGGTCGGCATCGCCAACTACGGGGACGTGAGCTCCCCCGGTGGGGCAACTTTCGCGCTCTTCGACCAGCCGACGGCATCTGAGTTCCTCCTCCGCGAGGGTTACGTGGACGCCTTCCTCGTCAAAGGCGACGGTTCGCTCACAGACGAGGAACTCGCCACGCGCATCACTTCTTCACTCGATCCAACGCTCAAGTTGGAGACGCTGACCGGGGCACAGATCACCAAGGAGACCCAAGACCAGATCGGCCAGGTACTGAGTTTCCTCACGATATTCCTCACAGCCTTCTCGCTCATCGCACTCGGCATCGGATGCTTCGTGATCTACAACGTCTTTTCAATCACGATCGCGCAGCGACTTCGAGAGAACGCACTGTTGCGAGCGATCGGCGCGAGCAAACGACAGGTTTCTTCGAGCATGTTCGTCGAGGCTGGCCTGATCGGCGTGATCGGGTCCTTCCTCGGTTTCGCCTCGGGTATCGGTCTCTCCCAGGCGCTCAGCGCATTGTTGAATGCATTCGGTGTCGAGATTCCCACGAAGGGGCTGAGCGTCAGTCTGAGCACCCTCATCATCACCGTCCTCGTCGGAACGGTCGTCACACTCGTCTCTGCGATCTTTCCCGCTCTGCGCGCCGGCCGTGTTCCCCCGCTTGCCGCCCTTCGCGATACCGCACTCGAAGTCGTCGACCGACGTGGTCGACGCGTACTCATCGGTGTGATCGTCTCCGCGCTCGGCGCACTTGGGATCACCCTTACTGCACTCGGTCAATCTAACAATTTCCTCGGTATCGGGATCCTCTTCGTCTTCGCCGGCGTGATCATCATCGGACCTGCAATAGCCAAACCCGTGGCCCTGACACTCGGTCGACCGATCGAGCGATGGCGCGGAATCACCGGAGGGATGGCCCGTCAAAATGCGGCGCGCAATCCCAAGCGCACGGCACGGACCGCTGCACCCGTACTGATCGGCGTCGCACTCGTCACCGCATTCACTGCGTTCGCAGCGAGCTTGCGCGCCGAGATTCGCAACACCATCGGGTCGTCTTTCCGTGGCGACTACGCCCTCAGCGTTGATAGTCAAGGATTCGGAGGCATTCCAATCTCCGTCACCGATCAGATCGCCAAGCTGCCGCAGGTCAAACAGGCGACGGGGATCGGTTTCGTCTCGGTGAAGTTTGGCGAGGACTCACGATTCGCCGTGGTCATCGATCCCAAGACGACGAGCGGACTCTACGACTTCACGATGGTCGAAGGCCGCGAGGACACACTCTCGGCGACGGGAGTACTGGTCTCCACGACGGTCGCGACGAACAAGGGGTTGTCCGTAGGGTCGACCATCCCGATCACATTGCTTGACGGGGACGTCGTGAACGCGCGAGTCGAAGGAATCTTCGACGGTAAGGGAACGTTCGGAAACTACGTCGTGAATCGCGATCTGTTCACGAACACCTCGACACCTTTGTTCAACAACTACGTCTACATCGTGAAGTCCCCCGAAACCAGTGATGCAGATCTCGAGAAAGCGGTTTCGTCGGTCACGACCGAATTGGGAATCGGCAAATTGCAGTCGCGTGAGGCGTTCATCGATGCTCAGGCCGCCCAGGTGAATCAAATCCTCGGTTTGATCTATGGCCTACTCACGCTGTCGATCTTCATCGCCGTCGTCGGCATCGTCATCACGTTGCTGCTCTCGGTCTTCGAGCGCACCCGAGAGATCGGGCTCCTTCGTGCGGTTGGTATGACTCGTTCGCAGGTCCGCACGACAGTTCGCTGGGAGAGCGTCATCACCTCGCTCTACGGCGCGGTCGTCGGCGTCATCCTCGGGATCGTGATGGGTGCGGTCCTCATCGGCGTCCTCGCCGAAGGCGGCTTGGGGGCGTTCCGACTTCCAATCACAGGTACGGTCATCATCCTTCTCCTGTCATTCATCATCGGCGTGCTCGCCTCCATCTACCCCGCTCGACGGGCGACGAAGGTCGACGTCATGCGTGCGATCGCGTCGTAAGCGATGACCTCTCCGCTCACCCCGGCGATGCTGGCGTTCGTCCGTGAACGACACCTCGCCACGTTGACGACGTTGCGCAAGGACGGCTCTCCGCACGTCGTGCCGGTCGGCTTCAGCTATGACGAAGCTGCGCACGTCGTTCGCGTCATTACCTTCTACCCGTCACAGAAGGCGATCAACGCACAACGAGGTTGTCGCGCCGCGGTCTCGCAAGTCGACGGAGGTCGCTGGATAACACTCGAAGGAACTGCGCAACTCGTGACCATGGAGACCGACCCCGACGAAGTTCGGCGCGCTGTTCTTGGATACGCGCAGCGCTACCAAGAGCCCAAGACTCGAGAAAACCGCGTGGCGATCATCATCGCCGTCGACACCGTGATGGGACGCGTCGTCGACTAGTAGCCAGACACCCGACGATCATCGTCGTCGAGCGAGAACTGCACGGCCGCCGGATGACTGTCGCTGCGCGTGCCGTCACGCTCGATGTACAAGGGGGTGAAATTCGGACGCATCAGCGGTTCGTGCATCGTCTGACAGCCGGGGCACCAGTACAGGACGCGATGCGCCTCGCCGTGGTGCGTGACTTTGATCGTGTCGTGGCAACGGTGGCAGGACTTGCCCTGGCGACCGTAGACCGCGAGTCCGCCAGGAACTTCTGGGGCAGTTACGCGATCCGCGTGGTGGAGGTTGGCCTGAAGCAACTCGGCGGCAAGTTGCACGATCTCCCGACATTCGGCGCGCTTCAACGTGGCAATCGGCGCCCACGGGGACATCTCACACGACCAAAGAATTTCGCAACGGTAGACGTTGCCGACACCGCACATCACGCGTTGATCGAGCAACACCTCAGCGACGGTCGTGTCGGGCTCGTCGTAGTCCATCATTCGATCGACGCATTCTTCGAGGTCCGCATCGACCCTGCACAGGTCCGGGCCGAGTCGACCGAGGATCGGATGTCGACGTGGATCGAAATCGCGATACGTCTCTACGACTGGTGCGCTGAAACACACGGCGATCCAATCCTCGACTGCGAGGACCACACGCGCACGGTGTTCGGGCTTGCGCCAACGCTCACCGACGCGATACAAGTGCCACGAGCCCGTCATGCGCATGTGAGTGTGCAGTACCACGCCGTCGTCCCAGATGATTTCGAGATGCTTGCCACGACTCCGGACTTCTTCGATCGTCTGGCCGACTTGCGGCTTCAGGCCACCTAATCGGGGCGCGGTGAAGTCGACCATCTTCTTGCCGAGGAGGGCAGTCCGCAGTGCAACCGCAGTCCTGTAGATGGTGTCGCCTTCAGGCATGACTGAAGAATATTCACTCGCTGATTGTCGATGCGGGATGGGGATCGAAAAAGTTAGGGAAGTCGACCGACAGATGCGAGCGCGAGTCGGATCAGTCGATCGTGACCGCTCGTCATCTCTTTGCGCATCTGTTCGCTCGTCGCCTGTTCGGGCGTGAACCACCCAAGATCGAGGGCTTGCTGCGTCGGATGGCAATCGCCCGACACCGGGACGACGAAGGCAAGACTCACCGCGTGGTGACGTGGGTCATGAAATCCCGATATTGAGGGATCCGGGAAGTACTCGACGACCGTGAATGGAGCGGGCTCGAGAGGGATTCGCGGGAGAGCTAGGGACCCGAGGTCCTTCTCGAGATGACGCAGGAGTGCCTCGCGAATTCGCTCTCCGAGGAGCACTCTCCCCGATACGACGGTGCGGCTGATTGAGCCATCGGGCGCCTGGCGAAGGAGCATCCCGACATGGGTCACCTCCCCCATGTCGTTGACCCGGACGGGAACTGCATCGACATAGACGAGCGGGACCTGACCCCGGACGGCGTTCAGGGTCTCGGTGTCCAGCCAGTTCGTGCGCGTATCGATGCTGTCGGTCACGGGTTCTCCTCGAGTGGGTCCGCTCTCATTGTCTCAGAAACGATGACCGCCGTGCGCGCATCTACTGCGTGGATGCCAAGATGTCGGGATGGCTGACTCTCGCCGGAGCGCGACCGTCCTCGGACTTTTCGTCCTCGGCGCCGGGGTCACGCACTTCGTCAACCCTTCATTCTTCGACGCCATCGTGCCGCCGTGGCTGCCGTTGGGTGAACGATTTTGGACGATCGTGAGCGGTCTTGCGGAGGTCGTGATCGGGATCGGCGTATTGCGACGTTCGACTCGGCGGCGCGCCGCACTCGCCGCATTCGGCCTGTTCGTCGCGGTGTATCCCGCCAACCTCTACATGGCGTGGGACTGGCGTCACCGACCGATTGGTGAACAGCTCATCTCTCTCGGGCGACTGCCCATCCAGTTTCTCTTCTTCGCCTGGGCGCTTTCGGTTGCTCGCGCAGCCGAGGACGACTACCGCACCGGGGTATAACGCGGGAGCGTCCCCTTGCGGCGCATGACGAATTGCCACAGTTGCAACGATCTCGATCTGAATCCGGCAGCCGAACCGAGAAGGTAGAACTTCCACATCCTTCTGAACCGCTCGTCGTACGCCGGGATTTCATTCCAACGGGATTCGATGTTGTCGTGCCAAGCCATCAACGTGCGGTCATAGTCGGGGCCGAAGTTGTGGAGATCTTCGATCACCCAGTCGGGTTCACACGCACCAGCGAACTGCGCCATTGACGGAAGGACGCCACCAGGGAAGATGTACCGGTCGAAGAACGGGTCGCTGTGTTGCTTGGACACCAGTCCGCCAATGAGGTGGTGCAACATCACTCCTCCGGTGGCCAAACGGGCGTTGCAGACGTCGAAGAATGCGCGGAGGTTCTTCGGTCCGACGTGTTCCATCATGCCGACGCTCACGATGCGGTCGAACGAGCCGGTCACGTCGCGGTAGTCCATCTGACGGATCTCGATCGGAAGGTGTGCGGTGCGCTCGACTGCGACGCTCACTTGCTGAGGAGCTGGTGTGATCCCGACACCACTCACCCCATAATTCTCTGCTGCATAACGCAGGAAGCCTCCCCATCCGCAACCAATGTCGAGCACCTTCATCCCTGGTTCGAGTCCAAGCTTTCGACAAATGAGGTCGAGCTTGGCGACTTGTGCTTCTTCCAAAGTCGACGCTGTTTGCCAGTACGCACACGAATACACCATTCGCGGATCGAGCATCCGCTGGTAGAGATCGTTGCCGATGTCGTAGTGGTGCCTGGCATTCCCTTCCGCCCGCTTCTTCGTCTGCAGGTTGACGAGGTTGCTCCGAAGCACTTGGGCGACCACCCGTACCGATGGTCTGATCTCACCGAGGAGGTCTCCTGCAATCACGCGGGTCAACATTTCGTCCATCTGGTCACAGTCCCACCAACCATCCATGTAGGCCTCACCGAAGCCGAGCTGGCGCTGGGCAATCACACGATCCCAGAGACGATCGTCGTGCACACGAATGCTCATCGGCTCGGTTCCATTAACCGTCACCCCGACCTTGGCAAGGAGGTGTTCTGCGAGTTGCCGTGAACCAGACGACATGAGGGAAAGTCAACCAGCCGTCGGTGGCCGGCAACAACGCGATGTGGTTACCAGTTCCCCGCCACGTATTTGGTCTCGAGGAATTCGAGCAACCCGTCATGCCCGCCTTCTCGGCCTATGCCCGACTGTTTCACCCCACCGAATGGCGCGGCCGGATCGGAGACGAGGCCGCGATTCAGACCGACCATCCCCGACTCGAGTGCTTCGGCGATTCGCATTCCCTTCCCGACATCTTTCGTGAAGACGTAAGAGACGAGTCCATGATCAACGTCGTTCGCACGGCACAACATCTCCCCCTCGTCGACAAACGACACGATTGGTGCCACTGGCCCGAAGATCTCCTCCTGGAGCAGCGGATCGTCGATCGTCACGCCGGCGAGAACGGTGGCCTCGAAACCGAATGCCGGCACTGTCACTGCTTTGCCCCCACACAGCACTTCGGCGCCGCGGCCAACCGCACCGTCGACGAGTTCGCGAATTCTCTGCTGCTGGGCCTTCGACACGAGCGGACCGAGGGTCGTGTGTGGGGCGAGACCGTCGCCGAGGACGAGGGAGGACATGCGTGCGACGAACTTCGTGGTGAACTCATCACGTACCGAGTCGTGGACGAAGAACCGATTCGCAGCAGTGCATGCCGCACCGCCGTTACGCATCTTGGCGAGCATCGCCCCATCTACCGCGACGTCAATATCTGCGTCCGAACACACGATAAGTGGCGCGTTGCCTCCGAGCTCCATGCTGCAGTTGATGATGCGGGTGGCAGCCTGTTGGAGCAGCAGCGAGCCAACTCGCGTCGAGCCGGTAAATGACAGCTTGCGCACGCGACCAGATTCAAGCATCGCGTGAACTGCGGGCGACGGCTGGTCGGTCACGACGACGTTCACAACACCATCCGGCACTCCCGCTCGCATGAGGATGTCGGCAATTGCAAGCGCGGTGAGTGGGGTGTCGTGCGCGGGCTTGAGGACCAGGCTGCACCCAGCTGCGAGCGCGGGTCCGATCTTTCGAGTCGCCATCGCGGCGGGGAAGTTCCACGGTGTCGCAAGCAGGGCGACTCCGACTGGTTGTCGACTTACCAGCAACCAGTTGTTGCCGCTCGGCGCACGACGGTAGTCGCCGTCGATTCGCACTGCTTCCTCGCCGAACCAACGGAAGAACTCGGCCGCATAGGTGACCTCGGCTCGGGCATCCGTGATCACCTTTCCCATCTCGAGCGTGATCAACTGTGACAGCGGTTCGTGTTCAGCAATCATCAACTCGTACGCCTTGCGCAAGATCTCGCCTCGGACACGGGGCGCGGTCTTGCTCCACGAGTCGAATGCACGGTGAGCGGCATCAACTGCGGCGAGACAATCATCTACCGACGCATTCGTCACCGTCGAGAGCACACCGCCCGTCGCAGGATTGATGACGTCGATCGAGGACGTCCCCTTCACCCACGTTCCGCCGATGAGTGAGCCGGTGTTGACCTCGAGTGGAAGCGTCATGAGGTCTACTTCTGGAGCTCGACGCCGGCAATCTGCTTGATTCGATCGCGCAGGAATTCGAACGCGGTGGTGCCCTGTGCGACGACCACATCATCTGCCGGATGCAAGAACAGGGGCGTCGACACCCGCGAGCGCTTCGCGGCATCACCGGTCGGGTTCGTCACTTGGTGTGTGGTGCTCGGATAGAACCCACCGGTCGCGTAATCGAGCATGTCGCCAGCGTTGATCGCAACGCTGCCGGGATCGCACGGCACGTCGTGCCACTTCCCGGACAGGTCGCGGACCTGAAGACCCGGCTCGTTCGATGCAGGAAGGACGGTGATCATGTTGATGTCCTGGTGTGCCGCTGCCCGCACCGAACCTTCGGGCTCATCACCACGCAAAGGTGGATAGTGCAAGATTCGAAGGAGCGTTCGCTGAGTCCCATTGATCATTTCTGAGAGCGGCATCGTGAAGTGCTTGGAGATCTCGGTCGGAGTGAACTCCTCGACCCACGACAACAACTCGGCGGCAAGGGAAAAACCTGCGTCGTACATCTGTCGAGCAACGAGCGACTCGGCTGCAGGTTGGCGACCCCAGGGATACCAGTGGAAATATTCTTTGATGTCCTTCTTGGAATAGCCGACGGCGGTCTCTGCCTCTTCCATCGGGCGGTAGCCATCCTGACCGCCCTCACCAGGCAGGTAGTCCCACTTCCGTTCCGAGCGAAAGAAGGCGAGCCACTCCTGCTGAAGTCGCTGGACCATTGAGTAGTCGATTGGATGATTGACGAGGACGGCAAAACCCGTCTCGCGGAGCGATCGCGTGAAGTCACGGGCAGCTGTTGCAGACCGGTAGTCGACGACGGCGACATCCATATCTCCACACTACGGCGGGATCACAGCGCCAACACCTAGTGTTGCGGGGTGCTCAAGTCCCGACTTGTCCTCGTCTTGCAGGTATCGGTCGGATTGCTTGCCGCTGGTTACGGCGTGATGTTCACGATGTTGGACGACTGGCGCGACACGTACGGCATCCAAGAAACGGGACTTGGATTTATCGTCGCGGTTGGCTTTTTCACGTCGTTCATCGCTCAGCTCACGCTTGCTCCCCTCGCAGACAAAGGTCACGCACGTCGGATGCTGACCATCGGATTTGCCCTCAATGTCGTCGGAGCGCTCGTCATGGCGTTCGGTTCGAGCCTTCCCCTCTTCATCCTCGGACGCACGTTGATGGGCATCGGCACGGGAATTGCGATTCCGGCCACGCGCCGCATCATCATCGTGAGCGATCGCGACAACGTCGGTCGAAACCTCGGACGTGGCGTGTCGATCGAAGTCGGCGGTTTTGCCTTCGGCCCGATGATCTCCGCTCTCACCGTCGGTGCGTTCGGCCTCGCCGCACCTTTCCTGATCATGGCCGCACTCATCCTCCTTGCAGCCGTTGTCATTGCTCGTGCGGACGTTCCCGAGACTCCGCACGAGGATCGCACGACAGAGACGTTCGCCTTCGACCTCCTCAAGATCCGCCCGTTGCTCGGAGCGATCCTCGTCGGGCTCGCGCTCTACGTGATGATCGGTGTCTTCGATCCACTGTGGGTCGTGATGATGGATGACATGGGTGCCCCGAGTTGGGTCGCCAATGCAGGTGTCTCGCTCTTCGGTCTCCCGTGGATCTTCTTCGGGACGATGGGTGGCAAGATCGCGGAACGCCACGGTCCGTTCCGAGTGAGCGCGTTCGGACTCCTTGCCGGCGCGGTGTACATGCTCGTCTACGGGACACTCGGGTCCCCTTATGTTCTCCTCGCAATCGCACTCACACAGTCCGCCCTCGATGCGTTCACGGTGACCGGAACCGGGATCGCCGTATCGCAGTCCGTGCCAGAAGAACGACAAGCGGGCGCTTCTGGCCTTCTTGGTGGAATGCAGACGCTCACAGGTGGGATCGCGGCGATGTTCTCAGGGGTGATCTACGAACATCTCGGTCGCCGGAGTGCCTTCGCCATCACGAGCGTGACGATGACCGTGCTCGTCGTTACCGGTATCGCCATTGCCGGGCTGTCCGTCCTTCGTCACCCGTCGACTAGGTCACTTTCGACGACACAGCAATAGAGTCGAGACATGGAATTTCGATACCTCGGTAGAAGCGGTCTCAAAGTCTCGGCGATCAGTTACGGCAACTGGATCACCCACGGCAGTCAGGTCGAAGAGGACGCCGCACGCTCATGCGTGAAACGCGCTCTCGATCTCGGCATCACCACCTACGACACCGCGGACGTGTACGCCGGAACTCGCGCCGAAGAAGTCCTCGGTCGAGCATTGTCGGGTATCCGCCGTGAAAGCATCGAGGTGTTCACGAAGGTCTTTTGGCCGACGGGCTCTGGTCCGAATAATCGTGGGCTTTCTCGAAAGCACATCATGCACTCGATTGACGCGTCACTCAAGCGACTCCAGCTCGACTACGTGGACCTCTATCAAGCACACCGATTCGACAACGAGACGCCACTCGAGGAGACGATGCTCGCGTTTGCCGACATCGTGCGCCAGGGCAAGGCCCTCTACATCGGCGTGTCGGAGTGGAACGCCGACGAGATCACGCGTGGTGCCGAGTTGGCACGGCAAATGAACGTCCCGTTCATCTCCAATCAACCGCAATATTCGATGCTGTGGCGAGTCATCGAAGAGGAAGTGATTCCCGCCAGCGAACGCGAAGGGCTCTCGCAGATCGTCTGGTCACCGATCGCCCAAGGAGTCTTGACCGGAAAGTATCTCCCGGGCCAACCGCCACCGGAGGGCTCACGGGCGACCGACGAATTGAGCGGCAAGAACTTCATCTCTCGCTGGATGAGCGACGATGTTCTCGAGCGCGTACAGCAACTCAAACCAATCGCTCAACGTGCGGGTCTCACCATGGCTCAGCTCGCTATCGCGTGGGTCCTCCAGAACCGCAACGTCGCCTCCGCGATCGTCGGTGCGACTCGCCCAGAACAGCTCGACGACAACGTCAAGGCCGCGAACGTGAAGCTCGACTCCGACGTGATGAAGGCGATCGACAAGACCCTGGAGGGTCTGATCATCACCGATCCCCGCAAGACCGAGTCACCAGCGACTCGGCCGTAGACCTCAGCTCGGGCCGGAGAACATCCCGCCGCGCTCACTCGATTGTGGGAGCGGTGGTTCGCCCTCGAACCGTGATATTTCTGCGCGACCGACGACGTGCCAGTGCACTTCGTCTGGACCGTCTGCGAGACGTAACGTGCGCTGACCCGCATACAGGCGAGCGAGTGGCGTCCACTGAGATACTCCGGTCGCACCGAACACTTGGATCGCCTCGTCGATGATCTTGCAGACGCGTTCGGGAACCATCGCCTTCACCGCACTCACCCATACTCGTGCTTCGGCATTGCCCATCGTGTCCATCGCCTTCGCTGCTCGCAACACCATGAGGCGCATCGCCTCGATCTCGATTCGGGCTTTGGCGATCACCTCGGTGTTCTTTCCCAGTCGCGCGAGTGGCTTGCCGAACGCCTCACGATGTAACCCGCGACGGATCATCAATTCGAGCGCGCGTTCTGCCGCGCCGATCGAGCGCATGCAGTGATGGATGCGACCGGGTCCGAGTCGCACCTGGGAAATCTCGAAGCCGCGTCCCTCGCCGAGCAACATGTTCGACGCGGGAACGCGAACATCGGTGAAGCGCAGGTGCATGTGTCCGTGAGGCGCATCGTCTTCGCCGAATACCTCCATCGGTCCGAGGATCTGCACGCCAGGAGTGTCCTTCGGGACGAGAATCTGTGAATGTCGACGGTGTGGCGGTCCGTCGGGGCTCGTCATCACCATGCAAATCAAGATCTTGCAGCGCGGGTCGCCGGCTCCGGAGATGTAGTACTTCTCTCCGTTGATCACCCATTCATCTCCGTCGAGGACTGCGCGGCACTCCAGGTTTTTCGCGTCTGACGAGGCGACATCTGGCTCAGTCATCGCATATGCGGAGCGAATTTCGCCGTTGAGCAACGGCTTCAGCCACTGCTCCTTCTGCTCGGGTGTCCCCACTCGCTCGAGAACCTCCATGTTTCCCGTGTCAGGAGCACTGCAGTTCATGCACTCGGACGCAATCGGGTTCTTGCCGAGTTCCGCAGCGATGTAGGCATAGTCGAGGTTGGAAAGACCCTCTCCGGTCTCCGCGTTCGGAAGGAAGAAGTTCCACAATCCCTTTGCCTTCGCCTTGGACTTCAGGGATTCGAGCAGTTCGAGTTGTCCTGGACCGTATTGCCAGCGATCGGGTCGCCCCTCGCCCAACTTGAAGAACTTTTCCGTGACAGGCTCTACTTCATCTCGAATGAAGGCAGTGACCGCATTGAAGAGCGGTACCGCCTTGGCCGACATCGCCAAGTTCATTGCGTCGTCGGTAGTGATTCCTGAATGCATTCCTGGTGCGGGCATACCGCCACGCTACCGCTCGGCTTTGGAGCGATGTCCTATCGAACTGGCGTCAAGACGACGAGAGGAATCTCGCGAGAAGTCTTCTGTTGGTACGAGCGGTACCCACTGAACGCAGCCTCCACACCCGGCCACCAGCGCGTCCGCTCGTCGGGGGTCGCAGTGCGCGCACTCATCGCCACGGCCGGCCCGCCCTTCACACGTACTTCCACGCTCGGGTTCGCAACGAGATTGAGGTACCAGGCCGGATGATGGTCATCGCCACCCCGAGATGCAACGACGACGACCGAATCTCCGTCTTGTACCGGTGACGTGAGCAGTACGGTGCGCTTCTCGCCAGACTTGCGACCAATCGTCGTCAATTCGACGACGGGCATCGCACCGAACTGCCATCCCTTCCGCCCACCGGTTACCGCCATGATCACGCGGTGCACCGCATTCATACCTTTGAGAAATCCGTCGCTTGGCATGCCTCAACCTTACGCCTCGCCCGCCGACTTCAGACGCCCGTAGTCTGACGGGAATGAAAGACATCTTCTCGCTCAATGGACGGATCGCACTTGTCACCGGTGGCTCGCGCGGAATCGGCGCGATGATCGTGCAGGGTTTCCTCGAACACGGATGCTCGCGCGTCTACATCACCGCCCGCAAGGCAGCTCAATGTGACGCGGCGGCGAAGGAACTTTCCCAGTTCGGCGACTGCATCTCCCTACCCGGCGACGTATCAACGAAGGAGGGAATCGGGGTTCTCGCCGCACAGATCGCTGAACGTGAGGATCGTCTCGACATCCTCGTCAACAATGCTGGTGCTGCATGGGGAGCCGAGTTCGACACGTTCCCTGAATCAGGCTGGGACAAGGTCGTCGATCTCAATCTGAAGACACCATTCTTCTTGACACAGGCCCTGGCTCCACAGCTTCGCGCCGCGGGCTCGTCTGGCCACCTCGCCAAGGTGATCAACATCGCTTCGATCGACGGCATCTCGATCAACCAGATGGAAACGTATTCCTACGCCGGCAGCAAAGCGGGCCTCATCCACATGACCAAGCGCATGGCGCTCCGACTCGCCAAGGACAACATCATCGTCAGTGCGATCGCCCCGGGCGCGTTCGCGAGCGAGATGAACAAGGTGGCGCGTGACCACGGTGATGCCATCGCGCCGATGATCCCAGCTGGTCGTATCGGAACGCCGGAAGACATGGCAGGTGCCGCGATCTATCTTGCGTCTCGCGCCGGTGACTACGTCGTCGGCTCGACGCTGATCGTCGACGGTGGCGTGACTTACGCGCGATAAACCGAGATGGTCATCGAACCGAAGATCCTCCTCTTCTACAAATTCACTCCGCTTCGCGATCCCGACGCCGTTCGTCTCTGGCAACGCGAACTCTGCGAGCGATGGGGGCTCACGGGACGGATCTTGCTCTCCAAGGACGGCATCAACGGAACCGTTGGCGGATCGCTCGCATCGGTGAAGAAGTACCTCCGCACGACGCGAGAGTTCCCTGCCTTCAAGGACATCGACTTCAAGTGGTCGGAAGGCACTGGAAACGATTTCCCTCGACTCGAAGTCAAGGTCCGCCCCGAAATCGTCACATTCGGACGACCTGATGAAATCAAGGTTGACGAACATGGCATCGTCGGCGGCGGTGTTCACCTCTCTCCACACGAGGTTCACGAACTCGTCGAACGACGTTCCGACGTCGTGTTCTTCGACGGCCGCAATGCATTCGAGGCACGGGTCGGAAAGTTCAAGGATGCGGTCGTCACCGAGGCACAAACCACACATGATTTCGTCACTGAAATCGAAAGTGGGAAATACGACCACTTGAAATCGAAGCCAGTCGTCACCTACTGCACGGGCGGAATTCGTTGCGAGGTCCTGACGGTGCTCATGAAGAACCGTGGTTTTCAAGAGGTCTACCAAATCGACGGTGGCATCGTCCGCTATGGAGAGACGTTCAAGAACTCGGGTCTGTGGGAAGGCTCCCTGTACGTCTTCGACCAGCGCCTCGTCACCGATTTCGCCGATGGCGCTTCGCTCATCGGATCGTGTGACGCCTGCGGCGAACCGACGAAGGATTTCTACAATTGCTCGCAAAACACCTGCCGAAAACGGACCTTGGTCTGCGGGAACTGTGCGCGCACGGTGGACACAATCCTCTGCACCACGTGTTCGGGTGATCCTCGCGATCGGTAGGCGTTCATACGACAAAGCCGGTCGGCATCCTCCGATGACCGACGAGCAGCCCCTCGCGAATTAGGGTCGTTGCGACTGGAGTACTCCCCATGACCACACGCAAACTTCCCTTCGACTACAAGTGGGTAGTCGCCGTCATCTTCGTTCTCGGACTGTTCATGGAGATCATGGACACGACGATCGTCAACGTCGCCATTCCGACGTTGCAAAGGACCTTCAACGCAACCGGTGCTGGAATCGAATGGGTCGTCATCGGATACCTCCTCTCCATCGCTGTGTGGATTCCATCGTCGGGTTGGATCGGCGATCGCATCGGCACCAAGCGAACGTTCCTCTTTGCGCTCCTCATGTTCACGACTTCGTCGATGTTGTGCGGCCAGGCCCACAGCATTGGTGAGCTGATCGCGTTCCGCATCCTGCAGGGCGTGGGTGGTGGAATGCTCACCCCGGTGGGGACTGCGATGCTTTATCGAGCATTTCCTCCAGAGGAACGCGCCCGCGCCTCAACCGTGCTCGTCATTCCGACGGTGATCGCCCCGGCATTGGGACCGATCATCGGCGGTCTCCTCATAGACCACCTTTCATGGCGATGGATCTTCTATGTCAACGTCCCAATGGGAATCTTCGGCTTGATATTTGGCGCATTGTTCCTCCGCGAGAGCAAAGAACCGACCGCCGGCCGATTCGACATTTCCGGATTCGTCCTTGCCGCAACCGGTCTTGCCGGAATGCTGTATGCACTCTCGCAAGGTCCCGAAAAGGGTTGGGGCTCCGGAGAAGTTCTCGTCACGGGCCTCATCGGAATTGCGCTCACCATTGCGATGGTCACGGTCGAACTTCGAGTTGACCAACCGATGCTCACCCTTCGCCTCTATCGCGATCGCATGTTCCGCAATTCGAACATGATCAACACGTTGTCTTACGCGTCGTTCGCAGCGTTCCTCTTCCTGCTCCCCCAATTCCTGCAATCACTCCTCGGATATTCCGCACTCCAATCAGGGTTGACCACGTTCCCACAAGCAGTGGGCGTGATCCTTGCGAGCCAGTTCGTTGGCAAGCTGTACCACACAGTCGGTCCCCGTCGACTCGTTGCTGCCGGATTGCTCGGTGTGTCGCTCTCGAACATTCCGTTCATGTTTGTGACGCTCGGTGTGAGCCAGATGACGATTCGCGAACTCATGTTCCTTCGGGGCCTCAGCATGGCGTTCGCGTTCGTGCCACTCCAGGCCGCGACGTACGCAAATATCGCCAAGCAGGACACTGGGCGCGCATCTGCGATCTTCTCGACCCAGCGTCAGGCTTCCGCAGCAATCGGTGTCGCCATCCTTGCCACTCTCTTCCATTCCCGCCTCATCCACCTCGCGAATGATGCGTCGCCGACACCCGAAATCACCCTGCAGGCGTTCCATTTTGCCTTTGCCGGCAGCATTGTGATCTCGCTCCTCGGCGCCGTGTTTGCGGCACTCTTCATCAGAGATATTGACGCGAAGCCGACGATGCACCCCCGACCGAAAAAGAACGCTGTCCCGGCGACGTCAGCCCACTGAACCGTCCTCGCTCCGACGTCCAACGCGACAGTCGGAGTTTTGAGACCCGACACTACGATGTTTCCGACCGAGGTCGGGCGAGACAAGGAACATCACATGCGCGCGTTATTCAAGCCGTCGGCGGCACCCGGACTCGAAATGATCGAGTGCCCTGAACCGACACCAGGACCGAACGAAGTAAAGATTCGCGTCGAACGGACGGGAATCTGTGGAACAGACCTGCACATCGAAGCATGGGACGCCTGGGCTGCGTCAGCGGTCAACGCGCCGCTCATCATCGGCCACGAATTCTCCGGGCGAATCGTCGAACTTGGCTCGGACGTCACCTCACTCGAGGTCGGTGCGCTCGTGTCGGGCGAAGGACATGTCATCTGTGGCACGTGTCGCAACTGTCGAGCTGGTCGCCGTCACATGTGCAAGAACACCTCAAGTGTCGGAGTCAATCGCAATGGAGCCTTCGCCGAATACGTCGTCATCCCTGCGAGCAACGTGTGGGTGCACTCCGCAGCTGTCGACGCAGAACTCGGAGCGATCTTTGATCCGTTCGGAAATGCCGTGCATACCGCCCTGGCATTCCCGGTCGCGGGCGAAGATGTCCTGATCACCGGTGCCGGGCCCATTGGGCTCATGGCAGCGAAGGTGGCGCGCCATGTCGGAGCCCGATACATCGTTGTCAGCGACATCAACGAATCGCGTCTGGCACTCGCCCGGGCGATGGGCGTCGACGTCGCGGTGAACCCGCTCACCTCGAGTATTGCCGAGACCCAAAAGACCCTCGGGATGAAGGAGGGCTTCGACGTCGCACTCGAGATGAGTGGCGCCCCGACCGCGCTGCCCGACATCCTCGACAACCTCGCTCACGGTGGACGCGTTGCCGTACTCGGCCTCCCAAGCAAGGAGATTTCGATCAATTGGGCGAAACTCGTCACTCACATGATCACCATTAAGGGCATCTACGGGCGGGAGATGTATGAGACCTGGTACGCAATGAACTCGCTCATCCAGACCGGACTCGACATCCGCGACGTCATCACCGATAGGTTCCCCGCCAATGACTGGCAAAAGGCGTTTGCGGCTGCCAAGTCGTCGAACTCGGGCAAAGTCGTCATGGACTGGAGCTGAAGACTGAGATGTATACGCGCGTCCGTGAAGAACTCCAGTCGACTCTCGACGAAATCAAGAAAGCTGGTCTGTACAAACGCGAACGGTTCCTCGACTCGCCACAGGCATCCCATGTGTCGAGCAGCTCGAAGGACCTCCTGAACTTCTGCTCGAACAACTACCTGGGCCTCGCGAATCATCCGAGAATCATCCAGGCTGCAAAATCCTCGCTCGATGAGAACGGCTTCGGTATGGCGAGTGTCCGTTTCATCTGCGGCACGCAAACCCAGCATGACGAACTTGAAGCACGGATCTCGTCGCTCCTCGGAACGGACGCCACGATCCTCTTCCCGTCCTGTTTCGATGCAAACGGTGGGGTGTTCGAGGTCCTCCTCGACGAAAACGATGCGGTGATCTCAGATGAGTTGAATCACGCGTCGATCATCGACGGCATCAGACTGTGCAAGGCAAAGCGATTCCGCTACAAGAACCGCGACATGGTGGATCTCGAAGCGCAACTGAAAGCGGCATCGGAGTCTCGACGGATCCTCATCGTCACCGATGGCGTGTTCTCCATGGACGGATCCTTCGCGCCACTGAAGGAGATCTGTGACCTCGCAGAGCGGTTCGGAGCGCTCGTCATGGTGGATGACTCACACGCCGTCGGCTTCATCGGCGCGACAGGCGCAGGGACCCCGGAGATGTTCGGCGTGAGGGATCGGGTCGACATCGTGTCTGGCACGCTCGGCAAGGCACTTGGCGGCGCATCGGGCGGATACATCAGCGCACATCGAGAAATCGTCGACTTGCTCCGCCAACGAGCCCGACCATACTTGTTCTCCAATTCCATTCCACCGACTGTCATTGCCGGCTCACTCGTCGCCCTCGACCTTGTCGCCGATGGCGCAGCGTTACGAGAGACTCTCCGCTCCAACGCAAAACGCTTCCGCGACGCAATGGCGAAAGCCGGTTTCACGCTCCTTCCTGGAGAACACCCGATCGTTCCCGTGATGTTTGCCGACGAGCACGAAGCGGTACGGATGGCGAGTTCGCTCCTCGAACTCGGTATCTATGTCGTCGCGTTCTCCTACCCCGTCGTTCCGATGGGCAAGGCACGTATCAGGGTGCAGGTGTGTGCGAACCACTCGACTTCGGACATTGACACCTGTGTTGCTGCATTCATCGCAGCGCGCGACAAGGGTTGACGATTACTCCACGCGCAATCCGCTGATGGCACGCGCAATCACGAGTTGCTGGATCTCCGAGGTGCCCTCGAAGATGGTGTGAATCTTGGCGTCGCGGTGCCAGCGTTCAACCGGATATTCGCGCGTGTAGCCGTAGCCGCCAAGGATCTGTATCGCTTCTTCAGTCACTCGAACTGCGGTCTCTGACGCGTAGTACTTGCTCATCGAGCCCTCGCCATTGACGAAGCCACCATTTCTTGCCAGCCAGGCTGCACGCCAGATGAGCAGTCGCGATGCATCGATGCGCGTGATCATGTTGGCAAGCTTGAACGCAATCGCCTGGTGCATCACGATCGGCTTACCGAACGCCTTGCGCTCCTTGGCATAGTCGAGCGCATATTCGTACGCCGCGCGCGCGATGCCGAGGGCCTGGGCTCCGACCGCAGGCCGTGTGGCCTCGAACGTCTTCATTGCTGGCTGTGCCTCGCCCGACTTTCCGCGCTCACGTGCCCGGGCAAGTTTCGCATCGAGCTTCTCCTTGCCACCGAGCAAGCATCGCCCAGGAACACGGACGTCGTCGAGAACGACTTCTGCGGTGTGACTCGCCTTGATGCCGTGCTTCAGATACTTCTGTCCTTGCGAGAGTCCCTTCGTCCCGGGCGGGATGACGAAGCTCGCCTGGCCACGACCTTTCAGCTCTGGATCGACTGCGGCGACGACGACATGCACGTTGGCGATTCCACCATTGGTGATCCAGGCCTTCGTGCCGTTCAGCACCCACTCATCCTTTGCTTCGTCGTACACGGCGCGTGTCCTCAGTGAACTGACGTCGCTTCCTGCGTCAGGTTCACTCACGCAGAACGCACCGACCTTGACGTCATCCGCGGTCCCGTAACACTGTGGCACCCACTCCATGATCTGCTCGGGCGTACCATTGCCGGAAATTCCTGCGGCCGCAAGACCCGATCCCATGATCGCCATTCCGATTCCAGCATCACCCCAGAAGATCTCTTCGATGGCCACTGGAAGCGTGAGGCCGCTCTGATCACCCATCGCATTCATGATGAAGTCGAGGCCGTACAACCCGATCTTCGCAGCCTCTTGGACGATTGGCCACGGGAACTCCTCCCGCTCGTCCCACTCATGTGCTGCAGGACGGATGACGTCGACTGCAAACTGGTGGATCCAGTCCTTCAATTGAAGTTGTTCGTCATTGAGGGAAAG
>CAYFJS010000003.1:0-48142 GCA_964343495.1 uncultured Acidimicrobium sp.
CACAGATGGCAGAAGAGGTCGGCCAGCAATACGGCAAGGCGATGGCCGCAGGTCTACAAGGAGACGATCTCTCCGCAGGTCACCGCTCGTTGCGCTCCGCGTTGCAGGCTGTTGCCGACGCACTCACGGCGCATGGCTTTGCCGCCCACACTGACCAGCGCAGCAACCAATTGCGTATCGTCAACAACCACTGCCCGTTCGGCGAGGTGGCGATCGAACATCCGGTGATCTGTGCCGTCGACCGCGGGATGGTCAAGGGCATGTTGGGCGCGATCTACGGCGACACGAGCCCATCGTTGTCGGCGTCCTTGCCGAAGGGTGACACCTTCTGCGCGACCGAAGTCTGACGCGCTCAGTCTCCCCAGAAGCGCTGTTCGAGGAACGGATCGCCGTACATGTGGTAGCCGTTCTGCTCCCAGAATCCGGGAGCGTCGGTCTCACGCACTTCGATGCCACGCAACCACTTCGGTGACTTCCAGAAGTACAGGTTCGGCACGAGCAGTCGCACCGGTCCCCCGTGGATCGGCTCGATCGGCTGTCCGTCGTATTCATAGACGACGAGTGATTCGTCGCGGGTCGCATCTGCGAGCGGCAGGTTTGCGGTGTAGCCGTACTCGGCGTGCCCCATCACGAAGCCCGCTCCATCCTTGACACCGGCTCGCTCGAGCAGGTCGCGCACGCGCACGCCCTTCCACACGGTGTCGAACTTCGACCACTTGGTCACGCAGTGGATGTCGGTCGTGAGCGTCACCGCTGGAAGTGCGGTGAGTTCCTCGAAGCTCAACGTGAACGGTGAGTGAACGAGACCGAAGATCTTCAGATCCCATTCACCCGGCGCATACGTCGGGACGTCGCCGACATGCAGGACGGGAAAGCGTTCCGTGAGATATTGACCCGGTGGAAGTCGCGAGTCGTCGTAACCCATCTTCGTGACGTTCTCACGATTGCGATCGAAGAAACCCATCGCCTCTCAGTTTGGCCGACCGCACCGTTAGATTCATGACCGATGTCGATCTTTCTCGTGCGCCACGCCAAGGCTGGCAAGCGCAGCCAGTGGGACCGGGAGGATGCACTGCGACCCCTCGACGACGTCGGTCGTCGTCAGGCACTCGCCCTCGCCGATCGGCTGAGCGAATACAACCCAGTCGCACTCGCGTCGTCACCTGCGCTGCGCTGCCGCGAGACCCTCGAGCCGCTCGCCGAACGGTGCGGTCTCGTCGTGGTGAACGAACCGAAGTTGTACGAAGAACTGCCGTATGAGATCGCCCTCGACTACGTCCTCGGTGTCGCCGATCGAACCGTGCTGTGCAGCCACGGCGACATCATCCCCGCCATCCTCGATGCGCTCGTGCGCCGCGGAATGACGATCGAGGGCATGCGCGACACGCGCAAGGCCTCGGTGTGGGTGCTGCACAAGGACGGCGACACGTTCACGCGCGCCGAAGTCTGGCCTCCGCCGTCACTGGCCTAGCGCCGCAGCGACCTCGGCCCTGATCGAATCGACGAAGCCGGCCACCTCCGCCGGTGGATTGCTCGCCTCGCACAGATCGAGTGCCTCCTTGGCGCCCTGCGCATCACCGGCGAAGCGGAACTTGACGATGCCCATGAAGCAATGCGCGTCCGGATACTGCGGATCGATCTCGGTGGCCCGCTGTAATCCCTCGAGCGCCGTCGCCACTGCGACGACCTTGACGTCGTCGGTCGCATCGCGCGCGACGAGCGCGACGAGCCACGCGCGATAGGTCAATGCCTCGACGTTGTCTGGACTCAACTTCAGCACCTTGGTGTACAACTCGATCGACTGCTGCGGGTCGGAGAAATTCAGCTGGCGCGCCTGCGACAACATCGAAGCCGTGGAGTCCTCGATTCCACCCGATGCACTCTGTCCGGGGAGACGTTGGCCGGCGGAGTTGGCGACGAACCAGCCCGCACCGATCGCCACGACGACGACCGTGGCGACGATGATCGCGCGCCGTGACGTGGAGCGCGACGAGTCCTGTGATGACTGCGCGCGGCGCCAGCGCACGAAGAGCAACCCGAGTCCGCCAACTCCGAGGATTCCGAACGAGACGGGCAGGATCCAGATCAGTGCATCGAGCCCGCTCGAACGCGGAACGAGGAGCACGGAACTGCCGAAGCGGTTCTCGATGTAGGCGATGATCTCGTCGTCGGTGCGTTGCGCGCTCGCCACCTGACGGGCGATCTCGGCGCGAACGGACTCGGCGGCCGGCGCGCGGGAAACATAGATGCTCTCCCCCTGACACGTCGGGCAGGCGAGCCTCTTGGCGATCGCATCGATGCGATCCTGCTGGGTGAGCGGCTCACTGGTGCGCGTCGATCCGATGACGAGGAGCACTACCGCGATTGCGGCGACGGCAGCCCACGAGATCCTGCGCCACGTCGACGTCACGACTGGCCCCTGAGCAGCGCGAGCTGTTCGTCGAGCAGACCCTCGGTCAACTTGCCGGCGATGCGCAGACGCACGAATCCGTTCGGGTCGATGATCCACGTCTCGGGGACTCGTGCCACGCCGAAGGCGACCGAAATTGCCCCGTCTTGGTCGCGCAGCTTCGGCCACGATCCCCCGTGCTCGTCGAAGAACGCTCGCACTGCCTCGTCGGAGTCGTCGTTGACGACGGTGTACAACTCGACCGGCTGCTCACTCGAGGTTTGGGCGTTGGCGAACGCGAGCAGATCGGGGTGTTCCGCCCTGCACGGCACGCACGTGGAGTTGAAGAAATTCAGGACCACCCAACTGCCCTTGCGCCGCGCGAGGTCGAAGGGTTGGTCGTCGATCGTCGTCGTCACGACGCTCGGCGCTGGATTGCCGAGGAGCGGCGACGCCGCATCCGTCTGCGAGTCGGGGCTCGCCACGACGAGGACGACGATGAATGCGACGGCGAGGATCGTCGCGACGAGTGCAACGAGGGGTGCGATCTTGCGTGATCCGCTCACGACTCTTCGTCCTCGCTGCGCCGCCTCGTCGGCACGAGCGCGAGGAGGGTGCCGAGGGCCATCACTCCTCCGGCGATCCACAACCACAAGACCATCGGCTTCAGGAACACCTTGATCGTGGCCTTGCCGGAATCCTGGCGGACCGGGGGCTCGAGCGTGAGGTAGACGTCACGAGCGAGACCTGCGCGCACGCTCGGCGTCCCGACGTTCATGCCGACCTTGGTGAACTTGGTGATCGCAGGCGCATACGGCTTGCCGCCGTCCACCGAGACGAGCGCCTTCACACTCGTCGCGCGGTCGGTCTTCACCTCGACGACGTCGATCAATTCGAACGTGTGCCCGGAGAACGTGGCGGTCTTCCCGACCTCGAGCGAGAGCTCCTGGCTGTGCGTGTAGCTGTTCGATGCGGCGAGAGCGACCGCGATCAGGATCACCCCGAGGTGCACGACCATCCCACCGTTGGATCGCCCGACGACACCGAGCGGTCCGTGCCGTCGCACGGAGAGAACGAGGTGTCGCAGTGCCGAGCCGGCCGCAAAACCACCGAGGGCAAACGTGGCGAGCGGCCAGATTCCCGTCGCTCCGAGGATCACCGCGAGGGCGAGCGATGCGACGCCGACCCACGCGGGCCACGTCAGTCGCTTCGAGAGCGTCTCGGCCGACGTGCGCCGCCACGGGAGCACGGGCGCAATCGCCATGATCGTGAGCATCGCGAGACCGATCGGAATGGTCAGCCGATCGAAGAACGGTTCACCGACGACGAGCGTTCGCTTCTGCAGGGCCTCGACGATGAGCGGGAACACCGTCCCCAACAACACGACGAAGGCGAAGAGTGAAAAGAGCAGGTTGTTGGCGAGGAACGCCCCCTCGCGCGAGACCGGTGTCTCGATCGCACCTGGAGCGTGCAACATGTCGCCGCGCCACCCGATGAGAGCGATCGATGCGATCAGGATCAGCGCGAAGAACGTGAGCAGCCACGGGCCGATCGAACTCTCCGAGAACGCGTGCACGCTGTTCAACACGCCGGAGCGCGTGAGGAACGTGCCGAGGATGGTCAAGCTGAACGTGGACACGAGAAGCGACAGGTTCCATACGCGCAACATTCCCCTGCGCTCCTGTACGAGCACCGAGTGGATGTAGGCGGTCGCCGTGATCCACGGCATCAGCGAGGCGTTCTCCACCGGGTCCCACGCCCACACGCCGCTCCACCCCAAGACTTCATAGCTCCACCAGCTCCCGAGGATGATCCCGAAGGTGAGGAAACCGAAGGCGAACAACGTCCAACGTCGTGTCGCGAGCAACCATCCCTCGCCGAGCCGACCGGTGACGAGCGCGGCGATCGCGAACGCGAACGGCACCGTCATGCCGACATACCCGAGATACAGCAGTGGGGGGTGGAACATGACGAGGATGTGGTTCTGCAAGAGCGGGTTCGGCCCGGGTCCGTCGAGGACTCCTGGCGGTCCCGCAACGAACGGGTTCGCCGGACCGAACGAAAGGATGAAGAAGAACAGCGCAACGATGAACATCACGGCGAGAGCAACCTGGGAGAGGGTGTCCTCGCGATGCTTGCGCACCCAGAACGCGACGGCACCGGTGTAGCCCGCGAGGATGACGACCCACATGAGGATCGATCCTTCGAGCGCACTCCACACGGCGGCGAAGTTGTACAGCGCTGGCGTCGACCAACTCCCCACCTTCTGCACGTAGGCGAGCGAGAAGTCGCGCGTGATCATCGCGTGCTCCATGGATGCGAACGCGCCGAACGCGGCCACGACGAGCAACGCGGCGAAGCGCGGGATCAACTTGGTGACGTTCTTATCCCGAGTCCGGGCCGCGGTGATCGAAGCCAGCGCTCCGAACAGCGCGGCGACCACGCCGACGAGGAGGAATCCGCGCCCGATCGGGCCGCTCAGCCCGCCTGCTGCGAACACGCCTCGGCCTCCGCATTCTTCACTCGGTCGGCGTTCTTCGCCATGTATTCGTTCGAATGCTTCACTTCGATGCGGTTCGCCTGGAACGTGTCACCCACCAGTCGACCGTGCGCGACGACCGGGATGCACTCTTGGAAGATTCCGCCGGGGTCGCCGTCGTACACCACTTTGATGGTCGCGTGGTTGAAGCTGATGCTGAAGCGCGTCGACCCGTCTACCGATTCGAGCGAGCCCTCGTCGACCGTGCCCTGTACGCGTATACGGCGATCGGCCTCGCACCCTGCACGCACGCCGACCTCATCGGCGTTGCAGTAGTAGTCGATCGCACTCGTGAGGAACTGCGAGACGATCACTCCACCGGCGATCACCACCAAGACGAGCACCACGATCGCGGTCCAGGTCGTCTTGCGCTTGCGCGGTGCGAGTGGCGCATTGTCCGACGACGTGCGCGGTGTCAGGTCCACGGCTTGTCCTCGTCGCTCACCTCGCGCGACAGCGCCTTACCTGAACGCCACGTCGTGAACGCGAGTGCGATCAGTGCCGCGAACGTCACGATGTAGGAGGTGGCGATGAAGCCGACGTCTTCCACGATCAGCTCCCCTGCCCCGTGCGCTGGGCGATCGCCACGTCGAGTCGCCGAGACTCGACCACATCCCGCATGGCGAGCACGCGACTGCGATGCATGACGAGCCACGAAAAGGACGCGGTGAAGGCGACGACGCCGACGAGCAGCGTGAACAACATGAGCCCGTCCATCTTCACGTCGCCGTCAGCGCTCAGCACGCTCGCCCGCTGGTGGAGCGAGCGCCAGAACACGACGCTGAAGTGCACGAGCGGAATCTCGAGCACGGCGAGGAGCGCGAGGATCGCGCTGCGCTTGGCGCGCTGATGGTGCGTTCCGCCGAGGCCGCGCACCGCGAGATAACCGAGGTAGGTGACGAACAGGAACGACGTCGTCGTGAGGCGGGGATCCCACTGCCAGAACGTTCCCCACGTGAGTCGGCCCCACAGGCTTCCGCTCACGAGGGTGATGCCCATGAACACCACGCCGACCTCGGCGGACGCTCCGGCCACGCGGTCGAAACCGAGTGAACGGCGACGCGACAGTAAGTACGACGCCGACGCGACCGCCGTCGTGATGAACGCGAGATACGCGACCCATGCGGACGGTACGTGCACGTACATGATGCGCACCGACTCCCCCTGCGTTGCTTCGGGAGGCGTGGCGAAGAGTCCGCCGAAGATCACCCACGCGAGCGTGACGACGGCGATCACCCCGACCAGCCGGGTCGTCGGCGTGCCGACGCCCTTCGTCGCCTGGGTCGTGGGGGAAAAAGACATGGCGCTCAATCATTCCTCAATCAGCGCAGGAAAGGACAACAGACCCGCTATGGCAAACGCCACGGCGAACACGAAAAGGAGGCCAACCCACGGCCAGCCCTCGCTCACGCGAGCCCCCGCAGTGCCGTACGCCGCCTCCGTCGCCCGCGCCGCCCCAATCACGATCGGTGCCACGACCGGCAGGACAAGCAGCGGCAACAGCGTCTCGCGACCCTTCGACATCGCCGCGAGCCCCCCGTAGAGGACGCCGACGAATGCGAGTCCCGCCGTCGCACAGACGACGACCGCGACGAGCAACATCGCCGATTCCAACGTCAGCGACACGTGGTACAGCAAGAGCGAGAGCGCAATCAGCACGACGTTCAAGACGAAGAGCTGGACGAACAGTGCGACACTCTTGCCGACGAACACGCCGCGCATGTCGAGACCCGCGACCCGCATCGCATCAAGCGCCCCGTCCTCGGTGTCGACGAGGAACGACCGCGAGATCACGACGAACATCGACAGCACCGTTGCCATCCACGCGAGACCACTCGCCGCACGCTGCAGGAGATCGTCGCCGTCGAGGGCGAATGCGAACATCACCATCACGAGTGCCGCGAACGGCAGCACCTGGTTCACGAGCACTCGACCGCGCCACTCGACCGTCAGGTCCTTGCGCGCGGTCATGCGCGCGACGCCGACCACCCCAACGCGACTCACGATCTCACCGTCCGACCAGCAGCCAAGGTGATCGTCGAATGTGCGAACTTCGCCATCCGATCAGTGTCGTGAGATGCGACAATGATCGTCGCACCTGCACGCGAGGCGTCTCCGAGGACGCCGTCGAGGTCCATGCGCGACTGCTCGTCGAGACCGGAATGCGGTTCGTCAAGCAGCCACAACTCCGCGCGGCGCACCACAAGCGAGGCGAGCGCTACTCGACGTCGCTGCCCCGCCGACAACTTGGTGACGACCGTCGAGGAAAGCCCGTGGTCGAGGTGCATGCGATCGAGCGCATCGTCGACGTCATTCGAAGTTGCGTCGACGCATCTCGCCCAGAACTCGACGTTGTCGCGTGCGGTGAGATCGAGGAACAACCCGTTGCGGTGCGCGAGCATGCCGATGCGGGCACGCACCGCCTGACGATGCTCGACGACATCCACACCGAGCACGCGTGCCGTGCCCCGCTCGATCGGCATCAAGCCCGCAATCGTCCGCAGCAACGTCGACTTACCCGCGCCGTTCTCACCGCGCACGAGGACGATCTCCCCCGACTCGACACGCAACGTGGCACCGGCGAGCGCCGGATATCCGTCGTAAGTGACCACGACGTCGGCGAAGTCGACGACGCTCATGACCCGGTGAACTTCGGCTTGCGCTTCTCTGCGAATGCGGCCCTGCCCTCGGTGACGTCTGCGCTCTCGAGCGCGCGAGTGCGCGCGGCAATGACCAACGCATCCACGTCTGGCTCGCCCGCGCTCGACTCGAGGGCGAGTTTGTGTCCGTAGTGCGTGAGCGGTGCCAGTTCGGCGATCTCGATCGCCCACGCGACTGCGTCTGCGAGCGAGCCGAGTCGATGGATCGTTCCGATCGCATGCAACGACGCTGCGTCGTAGGTCGATGCCGTCAACAACATGTTCCGCGCGACGGGCCACGAGAACTCGCGCACGAGCCGCTCGATGGTCCAGTGGTTGACGACGAGCCCGAGTTTGGCAGCGGGAATTCCGACAACTGCTTGTGGCGCGGCCACCCGCACGTCGCACGCAGCCATCAATTGCGCGCCTGCACCAAGTGCGTGCCCGTTGACGTAGGCGACCGTGACGACGCCCGGATCGACGAATGACTTCAACACGCCGTGCAGTGCGTCTTGGAAGTCGTCCTCCTTCACGCCCGCCAGGTCGGCTCCGGCGCTGAACGACGGTGCCTCGCCGGTGAGGAGAATGACGCGTATCGAGCGTGCACGCGCCTGCTCGAAGGCGCGCTCGAACGCGTGCAACATCTCGAGGTTGACCGCATTTCGTCGCGACGGTCTCGACATCGTGAGGAGCATCACGTTGTCGCGCACCTCGACGCTCAACGGAGATTCGACGGAAGCGCCCTCTACCATGGGATTTCAGGCTATGACCTCCACCCCAGCACAGTCCGATCCGGTTCGCCATCGACGCGAGGTCATCGCTCGCTGGACCGCTCGTGCCAACCGCGCCGGCTATGGGGCGTTCGGGGTCTCGATAGCCGCAGTCACCTACGGACTGGTCGCCCACTTCTCGCCGTGGATCGGCAGAGTCGCCACAGGCGGGCTGATCGTCGGTTCGATCCTGCTCGCCCCCGCGATCGTTCTCGGTTATGCGATCAAGGCAGCCGAAAAAGAAGACCGCGCGCGCGGAGTGTGACGCTCGTCAGTCGAGCTTGACGAAGCCGCGATAGCCGGGAGTGAAACCGGCTCGAAGGAGTTCCTGACGCACCGCGTCGACGACGAGGTCTTCATCGTTGATCGAATTGCCGTTCACCTTGCGCACCTCGAGGCGCGACATGCGACCGTCCTTCGTCGCACTCTCCAACGCCTCGATCCACGACGTGCGCTCGAGCGCGGCATCGAACACCACGAGGTGATGACTGCGGACGTCGAACCACACGAGTGGTTCGCCGGCCTCGATGACGACGAGCGCTCCGGCGCTGCGCGATGGTCGACCGGTCGTCGCCGGCCAGTCCATCGTCGATCCGTAGGGCTGTGCGGGGTCGGTGGCGCACAGCACGATCGGTTCGGGCGCTCGATCGGGATGTAGGTCGGTGTCGATCGTCTCTCGTTCCGCGCGCAATCGATCGACGGCACCCGGCAGCGCGAATTGCGCCGCGCCGAGACCCTCGACGAAGTATCCCCGGCGTACGGTGCCGCGCTCCTCCAGCATCTTCAACACTCCGTACACGCCGGCGAACCCGCCGCGCGTGGATTCACCGAGCACGGCCTCGCGCGTCAGGACGCCGTAGCGCTCGAGGAGTTGCATCACGGTGGCGTGCAGAGATTCCGTCGGTGACACCTCTGCGACGATGTCGGACACGAGGCTCCAGCGCCCCGCTCCAGCCGGTGGCCCGACGCGAGAGACGGTTCCGCGTTGCGAGCGCATCAACCGTGCACCCGACCGACGACCCATGCGCGTGTAGGTGACGCCGCTCCGTGACTCGTTGCGCTGCGACGGCTTCGAGGCGAGAAGCGCACGCAAGGGGGCGAGCGAATCGTTCGTCACCTCGCCGGACCACACGAGGTCCCACAGCGCGGTCAACAACTCGGAATCGGTTGCCTGGGGCGCGGCCTCGCGCAGCTGGGTGAAGAACCGTGCACCACGTTCGGCGAGCATCGTGCGGATCGCATCGTGAACCTCACCGGTCGGGCGTTCGAGCTCCTCGACCGACGCGCGCAGGAGTGGCAACTGGTCGGCGAAGTAGAGCCGGATGCGGCCGTCGGTGGAGCCGATCGCTCCGGCACCGACCCACACCACTTCTCCACTCGTGCACAGCGCATCCAGATCGACCGACTGATAACCCCGCACCCGTGCGCGCAGGACGTCGGTCTCGAGGCTCGAGGCGACGAGTGCACACCCCTGCATCACCGAGATCGCCTCGACGAGTGCGTGCTGGCCGCGCTGGGTCGGCGGGATTCCCTGCCACGAGGCGAGGAATCGCGCATAGGCGCGCTGCTCGACAGGTTCGATCTCCTTGCGCAAGAGCGCGAGCGACCTACGGCGCAATTGGCGAAGCACCTCGGCATCGCACCACTCGCGCTCGATGCCACGCGGTCGGAACTCGCCGTCGACGATTCTTCCGGAGGCAGCGAGTCCGTCGAGTACGACGCTCGCACGCTCGAGGGCGATCCGATAGCGCTCGACCACCTGACGCACGACGAACGGACCGTGCGTCCTCGCGTACCGAGCGATGAGGTCCTCGAGCGGATGGTCGACGGGATCGGTGAACGCGCTCGGCAATCCGAGCGGCAACGCACAGCCGAGTGCGTCGCGATACCGCGCCGCGTCCTCTGCCGCGACGAATCGCTCCTCTCCGCCGATCTGCACCGCGATCGCGCGCATGTCGGCGAGCAGACCATCGACCATCGCCTTGGCGTCCCCATTGGTGCGCAACTCGATCTCGGCGAGCGTGAGGTCACCGAGGCGCCGCAGCAGGTCGTGGACCTCGTCGCCGCTCTCCGCCTGACGCGACTCGACGAGGCATTGCAGTTCGCATTCGACGTCGATCAACACCTGGGGGTCGAGGAGCTCGCGTAGCTCTTGCGTGCCGAGGAGGTCGTTCAACAGGTCACGATCGAGCGACAAGGCGGCTGCCCGACGCTCTGCGAGTGGCGCATCCCCTTCATACATATAGGTGGCGATCCAGTTGAACAACAGGCTCTGGGCAAATGGTGAAGGCTTCGGCGTGTCGACGGTGACGAGGGCGATCGAGCGACTGTGCAGTTGGGTCAGCACCTCGGCGAGTGCGGGCACGTCGAAGACGTCCTGGATGCACTCCCGACTCGTCTCGAGGAGGATCGGAAACGTCGGATACTTGGCGGCCACGGCGAGCAGATCGGCAGCGCGCTGACGTTGCTGCCAGAGCGGCGTGCGCTGACCCGGTCGGCGGCGCGGGAGGAGCAACGCTCGCGCGGCGCACTCGCGGAATCGTGCAGCGAACAACGAGGTCTGCGGAAGCGTCGCGACGACGACGTCGTGCACCTCGGTCGGGTCGAGCACGATGTCGTCGACGGAAAGTTCCTCCATCGCCTCCGGCAATCGAATGACGATGCCGTCGTCGCTCCACATCGTGTCGACGGGAACCTCGAATCGGGTGCTCAGTCGGTTCTGGATGGCCATCGCCCACGGCGCGTGCACCGGAGTGCCGAACGGGCTGTGGATGCACACCCGCCAATCGCCGAGATCGTCGCGGAATCGCTCGACGACGATCGTGCGATCGCTCGGCACCGAACCCGTCGCCTCGGCTTGTTCGGTGAGGTACTGCACGACGTTGCGTGCGGCGAGGTCGTCGAGGCCGTGTCGACCGACGAGTTCGTCGTAGGCGTGCACTGCGTCTCGCTCGCGGATCTGGCGAATGAATTCTCCGAACGCGCGCCCGAGTTCGAGGGGTCTTCCCGGTCCATCCCCGTGCCAGAACGGCATCTTGCCCTGCTGCCCCGGCGCGGGACTCACGGTCACGCGGTCGAAGGTGATGTCCTCGATCCTCCACGTGCTCGCACCGAGGATGAACGTCTCGCCGGGGCGAGTTTCGTAGACCATCTCTTCGTCGAGTTCACCGACCCGCGTGCCGTCGGGAAGGAACACTCCGAACAGACCCCTGTCGGGGATCGTTCCGCCGTTCGTCACCGCGAGTCGTTGCGCTCCGTCGCGTGCGCGCAACGTGTCCTCGATGCGATCCCACACGAGGCGAGGCTTCAACTCGGCGAACTCCTGGCTCGGGTACCGACCGCTCAACAGGTCGAGCACGTTGGAGAGCACATCGTCGGAGAGGTCGGAGAAGTTCGCGCAGCGTCGCAGGAGCGTGGCGAGTGCGCCGCGGGTGATCTGCGGGTTCATCGCCACGTGGGCGACGATCTGTTGGGCGAGGACGTCGAGCGGGTTGCGCAGGAAGCGGGTCGACTCGATCTCCCCAGCCATCATCCGCTTGGCGACGATCGCGGCCTCCAAGAGGTCGTGGCGATGTTTGGGGAACATCTTGCCGATGCTCGGTTGACCCACTTGGTGACCCGCGCGACCAACTCGCTGCATGCCGCGACTGACCGCGCCCGGTGATTCGACTTGGACGACGAGGTCGACCGCACCCATGTCGATGCCGAGTTCCAGACTGCTCGTGGCCACCAGTGCGCGCAGTTCCCCGCGCTTGAGTTGGTCCTCGATGATGACGCGCTGCTCACGGGCAAGCGAGCCGTGGTGCGCCTTCACGAGTTCGTGCACGCCGCTTCCACCGACGCCGCGCTCGACGGCGAGCTCGTTGATGTTGGCGGCCAGACGCTCCGCTTGGCGACGCGCGTTGCAGAAGATGATGGTGCTCTTGTGCTCGAGCACGAGATCCAGGATCTTGGGATACACGCTCGGCCAGATGCTCGAGCGACGCTCGGTGAGTGCAGCCGTCGCGGGACCGCTGCGAAGTTCGGTCGTCGGTTTGCCGAGGTCACCCATGTCCTCGACCGCAACGATCACCTGCACGTCGAGTTCCTTGCGCACGCCGGCATTCACGATCGCAACCGGACGCGCCATGCCGTCGCGTGATCCGCCGAGGAAGCGCGCGACTTCCTCGAGCGGGCGCTGAGTCGCCGACAACCCGATGCGTTGGAAGGGCTTCGTGGTGATCTCCTCGAGTCGTTCGAGGGACACCATCAGGTGTGCGCCGCGCTTGGTCGGCGCGAGCGCGTGGATCTCGTCGATGATCACGGTGTCGACGTTGGCGAGCGTCTCGCGCGCGGCCGAGGTGAGCATGAGGAACAGCGACTCGGGCGTCGTGATCAAGATGTCGGGTGGGTTGCGTACGAGTTGCTTGCGTTCCTTGCTCGTGGTGTCGCCGGTGCGGATGCCGACGGTTGGCTCGACGAACATCTCCCCCAGACGCTCCGCGGCGTGCTGGATGCCGACGATCGGCGCGCGCAGGTTCTTCTCCACGTCGAAGGCGAGCGCACGCAACGGGGAGATGTACAACACGCGCGTGCGCTGGATGTTCGGCGGCAGCGGATCGCTGACGAGTCGGTCGATGCACGACAGGAACGCAGTCAGCGTCTTGCCACTTCCCGTCGGCGCACAGATCAGCGTGTGTTCACCGTTGCGAATGTGCGGCCAACCCTCGATCTGCGGTTGCGTCGGCTGCGGAAACGACGATGCGAACCACGCACTCACGCTCGTGGAGAATCCCTCCAGAACCTGGTGGTCGGCCATGGCCGAAGGGTAGTCAATAGGTATCCTTCAGTGCATGGCCACGCCCGGCGAACATCACCCGGCGTTCGAGGAATATTGCGAGTGCATCTTCGAGTTGCGCGAGGACAACGTCGAGATCATCCAGGCCCGCTTGGTCGAGCGCCTCGGGGTCTCCCGACCGTCGGTCTCCGAGATGATCAAGCGCATGGAGTCCGAGGGTCTCGTGAACATCCGCGGCCAACGGATCGCCCTTACCCACAAGGGTGACCAGCTCGCCGAGCGTGTCGTACGCCGGCACCGCATCGCCGAACGGTTCCTCACCGACGTGCTCAAACTGTCGTGGTCCCAGGCCCACCACGAGGCCTGCAAGTGGGAACACGTGATCAGCGCCGACGTCGAGCGCGCGCTGAACACGCTCCTCGGCGCGCCGACCACCTGCCCGCACGGCAACCCGATCCCCGGGTCGCAACACCGCGACGAGCGCGTTGCCCCGCTCGAGTCGGTGCACGTGGGCGACTCGTTCACCGTGTCACGCATCCCCGAAGAGCTCGAGGTCGCGCCAGGGATGCTCGACTTGCTCGAGGGCTCGAAGTTCTTTCCCGGTGCGGTCGGCACCGTTGTCTCGGGCGAGATGGACGGATCGCGCACGGTACGCATCGCCGACCGTGACCTCACGCTGGATGCCTTCGCCACGTCGCGCATCATGATCCAGGTCTGATGCGCCGCTTCCTCGTCGCCGTCAGTTGCTCGACACTGCTCGCGGGATGTGCGACGACGATCGTCGACACCTCCCCCACGACGACGCTGACGGCGACCACGACGTCGATTCCGAGCGGTTCGACCGCGGACCTCCTCGCCGAGTTGAAGGACCGAATCGATCAGTTGTCACTCGCGACGTTCGCCCAGGACAGAGCGAAGGCGAAGTCGATCCTCTCCGACATCGAGGCCGTGTGGATCGCCCTCGAGCCGCAGGCGACGAGCGAGGGCGAACAATTCGTCGCGGACCTCACGCGAATCGTCGAACTCGCTCGCACGAGCGTGGTGCGCAACCGACCCGCGGAAGCCGACAAGGCCGCGCGGTTCCTGCAGCTGTTGCTCGACTCGACGTCCTGATCAGCGCATCGAGGCCGGCAGATCGGCCGCGTGAACCACGGTGAGGCGCTGCGTCGACCGCGTGAGCGCCACGTACAGCAGGCGCAGTCCGTGTTGGCTGGTTGCCACGATCTCCGCGGGCTCGACGACGACCACTCCGTCGAGTTCAAGACCCTTCACGACACCAACCGGCACGACCGTGAGCGAGGTGTCGAGCGCGGTCGCACCCGCGCGACCGTGTGCAAGTCCGGCCCTCGTGAGCGCGCCAGACACCGCGTCCGCCATCTGGTCGGGGCACACGACGGCGACGTTCCCGCCTTCCACGTCGGCGACCATTTGCTTGGTCGCAACGGCGACATCGTCGAGGAGCGACGTTGAGCGAATGATGTGCGGTTGGTGTTCGCCGTCGCGCACCGACGTCGGGGCGCGAAGCGACGGCGCCGCCTCCTTCATCACCTTGTCAGCGAGTTCCATGATCTGGGACGGGATGCGGTAACCCACGCTCAGGCCGACCACCTGCGGCTCGCGCTTGTCGGGCAAGAACCGCAGCACGTCGTTCCAGTCGTCGGGTGCGAACGGCCCGGTCGCCTGCGCGAGGTCGCCGACGACCGTCATCGAACCGTTCAGCGATCGCCGGGCGACCATCCGTAACTGCATCGGCGTGAGGTCCTGCACCTCGTCGATGACGATGTGACCATACGAGCGCACCTCGTCGGCCTCGTTGATCCGTCCGCTCTTGCGTGGACGCGGTCCGAGTCCTGCGAGCGCCTCATCGAGGAGCGCGACGTCACTCTCCGACCACACGACTTCGCCGAGTGAGCTACTTCGCGCTCGATGTAGTGCATCTTGCTCGTCGACACCCAGGACGTCGGTGCACGCGAGGCGGAGCAACGCGGGCGAGCCGAACAGGTCGTGCAGCAACTCACCGGGCGTGAGCACCGGCCACATCCGCGCGATCGCGGCGCGGAACTCGACGATCTCTCGTAGGCCCTCGCGCAGCGCCTCGAGGTCGACGTCGGGATTGCGCCCGGTGGCGGCGAGTGCGGCGACCACCTCGGTCTCGACGTAGCGACACGCCGCATTGTGTCGTCGGTATCGGCGGCGTGCCTCTTTGACGATCCGCGCGCTCTCCTTGACACGTAGTCGCAGATTGCTCGCGCCGTACGGGATGACGAGATCGTCACGCAATGCTCGCTCACGATCGTGAATTGCCTTTTCGATGACGCGCGCCATGCGAACGTCGCCCTTCACGCGACGGGTCTCGTTCGACTCGCGCAGACCGATGCGATGACCTGGGACGAGGTCTGCAAGCACCTTCTGCTCGACGCCCGCCTCGCCGAGCGACGGGAGAACGCGCTCGATGTAACGCAGGAACACTCGGTTCGGTCCGATCACGAGCACGCCTTGGTCCTCGAGGGGGAAGCGATGCGTGTACAACAGATATGCGGCGCGATGCAGTGCAACCACGGTCTTGCCCGTTCCCGGGCCACCCTGCACGACGAGCACTCCGGCATGTGGCGCGCGGATGATCTCGTCCTGTTCCGACTGGATGGTCGCAACGATGTCGCCGAGTTGTCCCGTCCGTCCGCGACTGAGCGCGGTGAGCAGCGTGCTGTAGCCGCGGATCCCCTCGCGCCCGACGACGCTCGTCAAGCCTTCGTCGTGGCCGACTCCGAGGTGCCCCTCGCCGAACAGTTCGTCTTCGATCCCGAGGAGCGTCCGGCCCTCGACGGCGAAGTGACGGCGGCGCACCAGCCCCATCGGCTCACGGCCCGTCGCGCGATAGAAGGGCTCCGCCACCGGGGCGCGCCAGTCGACGACGACCGGCTCACGATCGAGATCCGCGACCGCCAGTCGACCGATGTGGAAGCTTTCGAGTCCCTCCCCGTCTGCCGTCCTGTCGATGCGACCGAAGACGAGCGCGGCGTCCCCGAGGTCGAGCTGGGTGAGCCTCGCGAGGAGCTGTTCGTCGAAGGCATTGCGCTCGTAGCGGGCCTGGAAGGTGCCGCCGGTGCTCGCCTCGTTCAGGTCGCGGATGCGCCAGGCGTCGGTCTTGCTGCGCTCGAGGCAGTCGTACGCTCGATCGATGTGGGCCTGTTCGGCCTCGTGGTCGGGGTGCGGATGGCTCATTTTGGGGTTCATCAACTCTACCGTCCGCAACTTCCACCTCGACTGGGTATGAAATCAGCACCCCGTGCCACAATCGGCACACACATCAGTCGTCACATCACTGCTATCGGCGGAGGCAGAGTTGTCCCGAACATCACCACTCCTCTTCATCGTCCTCGTCGGGCTCCTCGGATGCGCCCGCGAGCAGGACTCGAACAGCTGGCGTGTGGAAACCGCCGAAGTTCACACGATTGACGTCGTCAACGACGATTCGGCCCCGTCGGCCGTGCCAGAGGATGGGACGGAGCCCGCGAACTCGCGCGCTGCGATCGTGCGGGACTTCGCAGCTGCGATCGCGGAACGAACGAGATGCGGCCAGCGTCCGGATCGCTGCGCGGTCGCACTGATCACCGCGACCGGGAGCGAATACCGAACCTTCCTCACGAATCTGATGGCCCAGCGCACCGCTGCGGGATTCCGCACGCTCCCCAAGGAGGGCAAATTCCGTTACCGCATCGAATCGATCGACATGACCGACATCGGGCGCGCCGTCCTGCACACATGCTCGTTGGACTCGGTGGTGCTGTTCGACCTTGGTCACTCGAACGACACCGCCGAGTCCACGACGAACCCGATCATCGTCGACGATGCGGTGGTCTCGGCGCGGACACGCTGGGAGATCGCCCTCGAGTCGGGACGATGGAAATGGGTGTCGGCTCGTGGAACGGAACTGAACATGGAGGAGGACCTATGCGGATTCACCGCGGACTGAGCGCGATCGTCGTCGTAGCGGCGCTCGCGATCCCGACTACGACAAATGCGTCGGACGTGCAGAACTCGTCGTCCATCGACGTCTCGGCAGGTGTCGACGGCGCACGTGTGATGGCGGGCATTCGCTGGGGTTCCCCGCCAGGCGCGAACGACTCCGACGCGGAGTGCGAGTGGTCGGTGGCGCTCCCGCGGGATACGCACAGCGATGCCGAGGACGTCACCAAGGTTGTCGGCACCACGACCTATCGCCTGTATGACTACACGTGTCTCGACCGCGATCCGGCGACGACGTATCACTGGATCCCCGAAGTCTCGACTGCCACGCTCGCTGAGCAGGCATCATCCGTCGTCTACGAGAACATCCCCGCTCCGTGGGGCAACTTCGCGCCGCCCGCGAATCGCGGAGTCGTCAAGTTGGGCACGTGGATCTGGGTCAATCCACTGTTGTGGATCCCCATCACTGCGACCGCATGGGTGCCGACGCCTGCCGGCCCAGTCAGCGTGACGACGACGGCCACGCCAAAGGAACTGACGTTCGATCCGGGCGACGGAGCGCTCGGCACCGGAGAGGTGACCTGCCGCGGGCCGGGGATTCCGTGGATCGAGGCGTTCGGCGACACGCTTCCATCGCCGTGCATGTACACCTACCTGCACTCCTCCTCGACTCAGGACGACCGCGTCTTTCACGCCACCGTGTCGATCGAATGGGAGGTGACATGGGTGTCGAGCCTCGGCGCTCGAGGTTCACTCGGCACGGTGACCCTCGACGCACACCACAACATGGTCGTGCGTGAGATCCAAGGTCTCGTGACCAACTCGACACGCTGAAGCGTCTAGTTGGCGAGCGAACCGCCGTAGATCTGCCACGCAAGGAACGACTTCGCGGCAAGACTGAGGACGAGGTACACCTTCTCGCCGTAGAGGTAGTCGGCCCACTTGCCCACCTTGCGGTATTGCAGCCATTGATTGAGTCCGAAGCTGAAGAAGAAGATCTGCTCGGCGACCACGATGCCGAACACGAATCCGGGAACGGTCTTCGCCCCGATCACGTTCACCCAAATCGCCACCCACGGCAGGATGCCTGCCAACGTGCCGAACCAGAACGGCTTCATCGTCGTCGTGGTGCGATCCGGTGGATTCATCGTCTCCTGCAGCCAGCCGAAGAGGATCATCCCGACGTTGGCACCGACGAGACACAGGAGTGCAGCGACGTCGGTGATGCCCGAGTACGACGAGATCAGGATCAGCATGAGCGTCGCGCTGATCGAGTACTCCACCCAGCGGAATCGGTTGATCCCACGCGCGAGATCGCGCTCGTACGTGTCGCGCATCACCGTCGCGGTGATGAGATGGTCGAGCGCGGCAAGTGCGAGGAACACCGCGACTGCGGGACCGATGGGCAAATCGAAGAGCGATCCGGGAGTGTCGATGCGGGTTCCCGGAGGACCTTCGGGGAACGTCGAGGTGATCGTGATGGCGAAGTCACCGGCCATGACCGCGATGGCGATGGCCTGGATGATGTGCAACCCGGTGAGCCCGAGGTTCCACTTGCGCACATTGGTGAGTCGTTCACTCGACAAGGTCGTCATGGTGCGACCTTACCCTTCCTGGGCTATCGATGCGGCGCGCGCGTGCAACACCGCGATGAGGTCGTGGGGTGAAACCTCGAGGTCGAGTCCCCGTCGGCCCCCCGAGACGTAGATCGACTCGTGTGCAGCACAGGACTCGTCGATCACCGTGTCGAGCAGTTTCTTCTGCCCGAACGGGCTGATGCCACCGACGACGTACCCGGTCACGCGCTGTGCGTCCTCTGGTCGGGCCATCTCACAACGCTTGACACCGAGCGCGGCCGCCAACGACTTCAAGGACACCGTCGTGTTGACGGGAACGATGGCCACGACGAAGGTGGAGTCCGCGCGGGCGAGCAACGTCTTGAACACACGTCCCTCCTCCACGCCGAGCGCTGCAGCGGCGGCCTTGCCGTAACCCACGTCGCTCGCAGTGACGACGTCGTGATCGAAGGAGTGCGCGACGTAGTGGATGGATGCGGCATCGAGGGCGACCATGGCGGGCGTCGCCGACTTCATCGCATGTTCCCTGCGCCCGTTAGCATGACCTCCGCGCAATCAGGCGTCGCCACACGAAGGATCACCATGGCCGTCAGCACCTCCCGAGACACCATTCTTATTGAACGTCGATACGCCGCAGTGCTCGACTCGCTGAGCGACCAGTCGCTCTCGACCCTGACCATGGCGGTCGGCGAAAAGCTCCGCGACCCGCTCGCCAAGGTGCTCGCACTCCCGGCCGGCTCCTTCGACGACGCGACGACCATCGCGTCCAAGGTTCGCGCGGGGCTGGCGGCGCGCAAGTCCCACCTGGACGTCGGCATCCTCCTCGCCGAGGGTGCGACCGAGAAGGCGATCGAGATGCTCGGCGACCGCTCCGACGATCCCAGCCTCGAGGATCTGCAGATGATCATCACCCCGCTCGCCGAGGAATTCACGTTGGATGCGGTGCGCCTCATGGCCGTGCAATACAGCGTGTCGCTCGGTGGATTCCGCAAACTCGTGGCGAGCGACGAACGCTTCGCCATCCCCGCATCTGCCGCGAAGGCCGCAGTGACGACGACGGCCGCCGCGAAGGACGAGGCGGCCCAAGCAGAAAAGCGTCGACTGCGCACAGAGCGCAAGGAAAAGGATCGCGCAGCACGTCAGGCCGCCGAGGCACAGCGCCGCGCGGCCCGCGGTCGCCAGTAGCCCGCGCCGCGATGCAGCTTCGTCTCGCCTCGGTCGACTCGCGCGCACAACTCGTCGTCGGTGCGACAGCCACGCACTGCGACGTGATCGACGTCGCGCGGGCGAGCAACGAATCGTTGCCTGCAGATCCGATGGCGTGCTTCCCGCTGTGGAACGAACTCCGCGCACTCGCCGCGCAGACGACGGCACAGGCAACGACGATTCCCCTCGAGCGACTCGACTGCCCCGTTCCGCGACCTCGCCAGTTGTTTGCCGTCGGCCTCAACTACAAGCGTCACGCCGAGGAGATGGGTAGCCCGCTCCCGAAGCAGCCGCTCATCTTCGCCAAGTTCCAGAGCTCGCTCCACGCGCCGTACGCCTCGATCGCGATCGTCGGTGAAACCTGCGACTATGAGTCCGAGGTCGTCGTCGTCATCGGTACCGGTGGCAAGAACATCAGCCGGTCGTCGGCGTGGCAGCACATCGCAGGTTTGTGCGCGGGCCAGGACGTGTCCGACCGAACGTTGCAGTATTCGGGAACTCCCCCGCAATTCAGCATGGGCAAGAGCCGCACCGGGTTCTCACCGATCGGACCGTGGGTCGCCGACATGGATGGCGTCGAGCAGCGCGACGCACTGCGCATCGGCTGCAGCGTGAACGGCGAACGGCGACAAGACGCCGTCATCACCGACATGATCTTTCCGATCGATCACCTCGTGTCGTACCTCTCCTCGATCTGTGAGTTGTATCCCGGCGACGTCATCTACACCGGTTCCCCGGCGGGCGTCGGCCACGGGCACAAGCCGCCGGTGTATTTGCAAGCCGGTGACGTGGTGGAAACGACGCTCGAGGGCGTCGGCGCGATGCGCCACCACTTCGTCTAGCCATTCTCCGCGAGCGGTAGATTTCCTGCATGGCCGACGCGCGCAGGACCGTCATCACCAACGCCTCGCTCGTCGACGGCTCTGGCGCACCGATGCGCGTCGCCGACGTCGCCTTCGAGGGCGACACCATCACCGAGGTCGGCGACCCGGGTTCGCTCTCGACCGCGCACTCCACTCGAGTCATCGATGCCGACGGCCTCCTCGTCACGCCCGGCTGGGTCGACGTGCACACGCATTACGACGCGCAGGCCACCTGGGATCCATGGCTCACGCCGAGCAGCTGGCACGGTGTCACCACGGTCGTGATGGGCAACTGCGGCGTGGGCTTCGCCCCAGCGCAACCCGACCGCCACGAGTGGCTCATCGAACTGATGGAAGGTGTCGAAGACATCCCCGGCTCGGCGATGGTCGAGGGCATCACCTGGGAGTGGACGTCGTTCCCCGAGTACTTGGACGCCCTCGAACGCCGATCACACGTCATCGACTTCGGCACCCAGATCGCCCACGGTGCGCTGCGCGCGTTCGTGATGGGTGATCGCGGAGCGGCGAACGAGGTCGCCACACCAGACGACATCGCCATGATGAGTCGACTCACCGAGGAGGCGTTGCGAGCCGGAGCGCTCGGCTTTTCCACCTCGCGCACGTCACTGCACCGCAGCAAGAGCGGCGAACTCGTCCCCGGCACCCACGCCGAGCCCGACGAGCTCTACGGCATCGCCGATGCGATGCGCCGGGTCGGTCACGGCATCTTCCAGTTCAGCCCCGAGCACACCCGTGTGCCGGTCGAGGAGTGGCCGTGGATGCAGGAACTCGCGCGGCGCTCGGGTGCAACGGTGAGCGTGAACTTCAATCAGCTCGACGACGGCAGCGAGGTGTGGCGAAAGACGTTCGCGTTGCTCGATCAGGCGCACAAGAATGGTGAAAACATCGTCGGCCAGATCGCCGGACGCTCGATCGGCATCATCATGTGCATCGAGGGCAGCGTCCATCCCCTGCTCGCACATCCCGCGTACCACGAGGTCGCCCACCTTCCCTTCGCCGAGCGCGTCGTCGCACTGAGCGACCCCGTTCGTCGCCAGCGATTCGTCGACGAGGTGCCGACCGACAGGTTCTACGAAGGACTCGTCACCAACGCGCTGAAGCGGATGTACCTCGTCACGAGCGCCAACATCGACTACGAGCCGGATCCATCGGAGAGCGTGCTCGCCCTCTCCGAATCGCGAAACGTCCCCGCGATGCAACTGATCGTCGACCACATGTTGTCGAACGGTGGAAAGGGAATGATCTACTCACCGTTCTTCAACTACATGTATGGCGACCTGTCGATGACGTACGAATTGATGCAACACCCACAGACCCGCAACGGACTGAGCGATGCTGGCGCGCACTGCGGGGCGATCTGTGACGGAGGCATGCCGACGTTCATGCTCACCCACTGGGCTCGAGACAGGGTGCGCGGACCGAAGCTCTCGCTCGAACACGTGGTCCATCGGCAGACCCGCAACACCGCCGAACTCCACGGATTGTGCGACCGTGGACTCATCGCTCCAGGGATGAAAGCCGACATCAACGTGATCGACTTCGACGCACTCGGCTTCGACATGCCCCGGATGGCCTACGACCTCCCCGCGTCGGGGCGACGCCTCGTGCAGACCGCGCACGGCTATACGGCGACGTTCGTCTCCGGGGTGCAAACCGTGGCCGACGATTCCTTCACCGGCGAACTCCCGGGCACACTCATCCGCGGACCGCGCCGCTAGGACGTCATGCCCTGCAGGCCGACGAGGCCGCGAGCATGTTCGATCTCTCCCATGTGCCGCAGGGAGTGTTGGTAGATCCAGCACTCGAGCGCATCGAGCACGGTGATGCCACCGTCGCCTGCCACTCGGGCGCTGAACGTGCTCGCAATCTGCGGCGGGAACGGCCGTGCGATGACCACGCGGTCGAGGTCCGCGGGTGCTATCGAGGCGAGCCAGTTCTCGACGCGCGAGAAGACGACCGCCATGTACTCCTTGAACGCCTCGTAGTCACCGATGCGCTGTTCGATCATCTCGTCCACGGTCTTGTGCTTGCCGTGATCGGGGATCGACATCTGCACTTTCGCCTTCCAGTCGTCGTTCCACGTCGGCATCTCGCCGGTGATCAGCATGAACGAGGAGTCGATCATGTTGACGATGTGGAACAGACTGAATGCGATCGGGAGCACACCCTCCCTTTCGAAGTGGTTGACGTGCTCGACCGACATCGACTGCGTCGCGTCCTCGTAGAGGGAGAACACCGCGCGCATCCTGCGTCGCAACGAATCGACGATCAACTCACTCATCTGTTCCCCCTCGCGTTGTCACGCCCAGCATCCCACGACTCACGCGCGACGTCACTCCTTGGCCGCCTCGGCGCGCATCTGGGCGAGCTCGTCGGTGCGCGTCGGCTTGCTGCGGATCTCGAAGACGACCTTGTCGAGCAGACCGGTGAACGGAAACGGTGCCACATAGTCGGGGCACACCGGCGAGAGTCGGTCCGAGCCGAGGTCCATGCCCATCGAGCCGAGGATGCGCATGATCTTCGGGATGTGCACGCTCGCGAGATCCTTGCCGTCCGCGACGAGCGTCAACGTCCCCGTGTTGCCGTCTCGATCGAACCGTGCGCCGAGTTGGTGGCGACCGGGCGTGAGTGCGAGCGGCGCCGCGACCCGCTGATGCTTGCCGAGGGCGTTGTAATAGAAGTTGAACTCTCCGTTGCGCACGAACATCGAGTGTCCGATGTTGTGCCCACCGCGGGCGTAGATCACTCCCTCGAGGACACCAGACGGAACGACGACGTCAGCGGTGATCGTCCATGCTCGACCGCTCAACATCGGGCAGGCGTCGGACGGGATGTGCGCGACCGGCGGGTAATACGTGTAGGTCGAGCCGTAGTGCGGTGAACCCGGCCGCGACTTCGACCCGAAGATCTCGATCCCGCGATCGTCGAGCGGCAACACTCCGTACCTGCGTGCCTGGTCCCACCACAGCTCGACCATCGCCGCGAGTCGCTGTGGCTCGCGAGTCGAAAGGTCGTGCATCTCGGAGAAGTCCGCATCCAGGTTGAACAGCGCCCACGTGTCGGCGTCGTATGGCGTGCCCTGGTCGTGGAAGGTGACCGCCTTCCACCCTTCCGACCAGATCGCGCGGTGACCCATCATCTCGAAGTACTGCGGGGACGACCGGCGCTTCGTCGTCGGCCCACCGAAGGTGTACGCCAGGCTTTCGCCGTGCATCGGCATCTGGTGGTGGCCGTTGACGGTAGATGGCGGGTTCACGCCGAGCGCGTCGTAGACGGTGGGCGCGATGTCGGAGATGTGGCAGAACTGCGATCGGATCGAACCCGGATCGGCGATCCCCTTCGGCCACGAGATCACGAGTGAGTCGCGAATCCCACCGCCGTAGGTCTGCGACTTGTACCAGCGACACGGGGTGTTGCCGACCTGCGACCACCCCCACGGGTAATTGGAGTGGGCATTCTTCGTGCCGATGTCATCCAGCCGATTGGCGACGATGTCGTCCACGTCCTCCCACTCGCCGTTGAAGAAACTCCACTCGTCCATCACGCCCTGCGGTCCGCCCTCGCGACTCGCTCCGTTGTCGGAGAGCAGCACGATCATCGTGTTGTCGCTCAACTGCATCTCGTCGAGGAACGCCATCAGTCGACCGATCTGTGCATCCGTGTGGTCGAGCATGGCGGCGAAGGCTTCCTGCAATCTGCAGGCGAAGAGCTGTTCGTTCGCGGTGAGCTCGTCCCATGGGCGAACGCCCGGATTGCGCATCGCAAGTGTCGTGTCGCTCGGGATGATGCCCATCTGCTTTTGGCGTTCGAAGACTCGCTCGCGATGGACGTCCCAACCTTCGTCGAACGCGCCGCGCCACTTGGCGAGGTAACTGTCGGGGGCGTGGTGCGGGGCGTGCTGGGCCCCGAAGGCGAGGTACAAAAAGAACGGTCGGTCCGGTCTTACCGAGCGAAGGTCGCGAATCCACGTCGTCGACTGGTCGATCAGATCCTCGGTGAGGTGATAGCCCTCCTCGGGCGATCGCGGCGGAAGGATGTGTTGGTTGTCGCGCGTGAGCTCGGGATAGAACTGGTCGGTCTCACCGTTCAGGAAGCCGTAGAAGCGATCGAACCCCTTTTGCAGTGGCCAGTTGGTGTGCGGTCCAGCGGCGGTGCACTCCTCCATCGGCGCGAGGTGCCACTTGCCCGCACACAACGTCGCATACCCACGCTCGCGCAACACCTCCGCCATCGTCGCCGCCGCCGGGGTGATGCCGCCACGCATGTTCGGAAATCCCGTGTTCCAATTCGACACCCCGCGCATCCCGACCGAATGGTGGTTGCGACCCGTCAGCAACGATGCTCGCGACGGCGAACAGAGCGCGGTGGTGTGGAAACCGGTGTAGCGAAGTCCCGAACGTGCGAGGCGATCGATGTTCGGCGTCGGGATCGCACTCCCGAAACAGCTCGGGTGCGCAAAGCCCATGTCGTCGAAGACGATCGTGATGACGTTCGAGCCGTGCAGACCTTCGGGTAGTGGTGGCCACGCCGGTGTCGACTCCTGATACGTGTCGGCGATGACGCCCGTGAATGACGGTTCGTATTGACTCATGCACTGCCCCCTTGCGCAAACTCTAGGTATTGTCATACACTCTGTCAAAACATTGATCCGCGCACCCTGGGGGATGTCATGGGGGAAAACACGACCACCGGCGAGAAGCCGAAGCTCAAGCACGATTACGGCAAGATCGACTTCGACTACGCAATCCACCTCGCGACCAGACCACCCGAGGAGGACGGCCCGATCTACATGGTCAACCTGATGAAGTACCACGAGGTCGCCCAGTACGACACCGAGAACGCCCCCAAGATCAGCGGACGCGAGGCCGACGATCGGTACAACCCGGCCTCGATCCTGAACAAGATCGGTGCGACGATCGTCTTCGTCGCCGACGTCGTCAAGAACCACATCGGCGAGGAAGACTGGGACCGCATCGCCATCGTGCGCTACGCCACGCGCAAGTCCTTCATCGAGATGCAGGAGCGAAAGGACTTCGCCGACAAGCACGAGCACAAGGCGGCGGGCATGAAGCGAACGACGCTCGTGTGTTGCCGACCGCTCGACCCGACGCTCGACGACCGTCCGCGCCCGACCGAGGTGAAGACCCGTCGGGTGGTGATGGTCGTCAGGCAGACGAGCGATCGCGACGCGGTGTTTTCGAGCCTGCCCAACTCGACGGGGCTGACTGCTGAAGGCACGATCATCGGCGACGGCCGCAAGTGGGACACCGTGCAGTTCGCCCTCGTCGACAGCGACGCAGCTGCCGACACGCTGGTGTCGTCGATACCGGGTCTCGCAGTTGGCCAGAGTTACGCGATGACACTCCACGCGACGCTCGACTCGATCACCCAATGAGCATCTCTGCAGTCGATGCCCAGACCGACGGCCGGGTTCTGCGTCGCGAACGCAACCGCGCCGAGATCGTGGATGCGCTGCTTGCCCTACTCCGCGAAGGACAGATCGACGTCTCGGCGGCGGAGATCGCCGAGCGGGCGAAGCTCTCGGAGCGCTCGATCTTCCGTTACTTCGACGACCTCGACGACCTCTATCGGACGGTCTGCGCGGTGCAGTTCGAGCGCGAGAGCAAGCACGCCACCATCGATTCGTTCAGCAAGGGCTCCACGGAGGACAAGATCGCACACTTCGTGGAGCAACGTGTCCGGCTCTTCACCTCGATCGGCAACATCGGTCGCGCCTCGCGGGTGTTCGCCCACCGCAACACCGTGATCGCCAAACAATTGCGTCGCGCCCGCGCGCTCCTGCGCCGGCAGATTGCCGATCACTTTGCGACGGAAATTTCATCGCTCCCCGCTTCCGAGCGAGCCCATGCCGCGACGATCATCGACTCTCTGTGCAACTTCGAGTCCTTCACCATCATGCGCAACGACTACGACATGACGATCTCTGCCATCACCACCACGCTCACGACCGGAATACGAAAGGTGTTGTCATGAAAGCACTCCGCACGCCAGAGAGCCGATTCGATGGTTTGGCCGACTATCCCTTCGAGCCCCACTACCACACCGTCGGCGAGTCGATCACCGGACCGTTGCGCGTGCACTACATCGACGAAGGGCCACGGGACGCAGACCCGGTCCTCCTCATGCACGGCGAGCCGTCGTGGAGTTATCTCTACCGCAAGATGATCCCCGTGCTGGTCGGCGCAGGTCATCGCGTGATCGCACCCGACCTCGTCGGATTCGGCAAGAGCGACAAGCCGACCGAGAAGACCGACTACACCTATGCGCGCCACGTGGGCTGGATGGCCGAACTGCTCTTCGACCACCTCTCCTTGCGCAACGCGACGTTCTTCGGTCAGGACTGGGGCGGACTCGTCGGATTACGACTCGTGGCGAGCGCGCCAGAGCGCTTCGCCAGGCTCGTGCTCAGCAACACCGGCCTCCCGACCGGGGAACAGCCACTGACCGATGCGTTCCTCGCATGGCAAAAGTTCTCCCAGGAATCCCCGCAGTTCCCGATCGGCACGATCGTCAACGGAGGGTCGGCGACGAAGCTTCCCGACGAGGTCGTGGCCGCCTACGACGCGCCCTTCCCCGACGACACGTACAAGGCCGGTGCGCGCATCTTCCCCTCGCTCGTGCCGACCTCGACTGCAGACCCCGCACATCGCGACAACGTCCTCGCGTGGGACGTGTTGCGCAAGTTCGAGCGACCCGTGCTGTGTTGCTTCGGTGACCGTGACCCGGTGACCAAGGGCGGTGACGCGATCTTCATGCGCGTGATCCCTGGAGCAGCCGGCCAGCCACACACCACGGTCGAAGGTGGCGGGCACTTCATCCAGGAGGACAAGGGCGTCGAAGTCGCCGCGATCATCGCTCAGTTCATCGCCGCGACGCCGAGGAGTTGAGCGATGGACATCACGTTGCTCGGCACGGGTAGCCCGCTCCCCGATCCACGCCGTGGCGGGCCCGCGACCCTCGTTCGCACGAGTGGACACAACATCTTGGTCGACGCCGGACGCGCCGTCGTCATGCGGCTCGCTGCCGCGGGAACGCTACCCGTCATGTTGAACGCAGTGCTCGTGACGCACCTGCACAGCGACCACCTCACCGACTTGAACGACGTGATCACGACGCACTGGGTGATGAGCCAGCAGCCGACGACGCTCACGATCTACGGACCACCGCGCACCGCAGAGGTCGTGCGGGCGACGCTCGCGGCACTCGCCCCCGACATCAGTTATCGACTGGCACACCATCTCGACACCCTGACGTGGGAGCCGCGTGTCGAGGTCGTCGAGGTCGCACCCGGCGATCGATTCTCGATCGGGCCGGTGCAGGTGAGCGTCGGGGCGACGAACCACCGACCGGTGGAGCCCACCGTCGCCTACCGTCTCGAGGATGACACGACGAGCGTCGTGCTCGGGGGCGACGGAGTCCCGTGTGCGGAACTGGACGAACTCTGTCGCGGCGCGAATGCCTACGTGCAGACCGTCCTCCGCGACGATCTCGTGAAGTTGATCCCGAACAAGCGGTTCCTCGACATCCTCGACTACCACTCCACGGTCGAGCAGGCGGCACAGACCGCGCAGCGTGCCGGCGTGAACACGCTGATCCTCACGCACTACGTCCCGCCGATTCAGCCCGGCCAAGAGGACGAGTGGCGTTCGATTGCGGCGCGCCATTTCAGTGGTGAGATCGTCCTCGGGGACGACCTCACCACCACGTCGATCTGATTCCGTGAACTAGCGGTGCGACCCCTGGAACTCGGGGTATGCGAGCACTCCCATCTCGGCGATGTCGAGGCCTTCCATCTCGTCTTGTGCAGATGATCGAATGCCCTTCTTCAGCACCTTCTTCTGGATCGCAAAGAACGCCGCCGATAGCGCGCCGTTGACGACGAGGATCGTCACGCCACCGAGTGCCTGCGCGCCGAGCTGGCCCGCATCCCCGTAGAGCAGACCCTTCACGCCCTCGACGCTCGAGCCGTTCCAGCCTGCACCGTACGAGCCGTTGGCGAAGATGCCGACCGACAGGATGCCGAGCAACCCGCCGACTCCGTGCACCGAGATCGCTCCGACCGGATCGTCGATGCCGCGACGCTCGAAGAAGTACACCGCTTCGATCACGATGAGTGCGGCGACCACGCCGATGACCGCGGCTGCCCACGGCGACACGAACGCACACGGCGCAGTGATTGCGACGAGTCCGGCCAACATGCCGTTGGCCATCATTCCCGGATCGGGCTTGCCGGTCTTGCGCGTGATGTACAGCATCGCGGCCACCGCACCGAAGGCGCCCGCGATCGCGGTGTTCGTTGCCGCGGTCGCGAACTGCACGTCGGTCGCGGCGAACGTGCTCGCCGCATTGAAGCCGAACCAACCGAACAACAAGATGAACGTTCCGAGCATCGCCATCGGGATGTGGTGTCCAGCGATCGTGTTCGAGGAACCATCAGCGTTGAACTTTCCGAGTCGCGGACCGAGAGCAAGCGCGCCCGTGAGTGCGGCGACGCCACCCACCATGTGCACGACACCAGACCCGGCGAAGTCGACGTAGCCCGCGCCGAGCGACATCGTGCTCCAGGTCTTGGCGAGCCAACCGCCACCCCACGTCCACGCAGCGATCACCGGGTAATAGATCGAGCCACAGAAGAAGCCCCAACCGACGAAGCTTCCCCACCTCCAGCGCTCCGCCATCGAACCGGTCGGAATCGTCGCGACGGTGTCCATGAACGCGACCATGTAGAGGAAGAACCCGAGCACCGCCGGGGTCATCGCGTCACCGGCGAGCGCCCAGCCGCCCTTCCACGCAAACACCCAGTCACCACTGCCGATCAACGCGCTTCCGACCGGCGAGTCCATGCCGAATGCCGAGTAGGAAAACCCGCCGAAGGCGAGTGCGAAACCGACGAAGTAGAAGCCGACGAAGCCGAGGCCGAAGATGGCGAAGTTCGTCGCCACCACATGCGCCGCGTGCTTGGCACGACAGAACCCCGTCTCGACGAGGGCGAACCCCGCCTGCATGAAGATCACCAGGGCGGCACCGATGACGATCCACAGCAAGCTGACCTGCTGTCCGAGAATCGTCACGGCATCGGCCGTGTCTGCGAACACTGACATGTTTCCTCCTTGTGCGACACCCGTGTGGGTTGTCGTTGAACTGATCGATACGACGAGTCCGGAGGCCCCATTGCGCCCAAACGCGAGACGAAACTAACGAACCGATGTTTCGTGGGCGTCTTGTCTGTGTTACGTGCAGATTATTCTTTGACCAGAAATGGCGACTAAACGCTCCACTACGAAACGCTCCGTTCACACAGAGGCGCTCCCGCCGCTCGTTGCCGAACGCATCACCTGCACGTTGTCGAAGTGGACCGGAGCCCCGGGTCGCTGCCAGTGGTGCGACGGATCCATCGACTCTCCCCGCCGCCGCACGTGGTGCTCGGACAAGTGCGGTCGGGCGTGGCAGCGAGAGCACATCTGGAGATTCGCGCGGTCGACGGCGAAACGGCGTGCGAAGTACCGGTGCGTCCGCCCTGGATGCACGGCGGCTCGCCGAGATTGCGAGGTCAACCACATCACGCCACGCAACGGGGATGGCTACGGACCCGGCTGTCACCATCATCTGCTCCCCGACGCGACGGGAAGTGGCGGCCTCGAAGTGTTGTGTCGCGCACACCACGCAGAGATCACCAAGGCGCAGGCAACGGCGCGCGCCGAGGCACGGCGGGCCGCCAAGTTGGCCGACGAAACTACGCTCTAGCCGTGGCGTTTCGTGACGGCGACGGTTGGGTCTACTGCACCTGCGGACATCGTCACTGGGGTCTGCACGGCGCCGCAGGCCTGCTCCTCATTCGTCTCGACATGGCCGAACCACACGTGTTGTTGCAACTCCGTGCGGCATGGACGCACGGTGGCGGCACGTGGGCACTTCCCGGTGGCGCTCTCGATTCGCACGAGGACTCGATCGCCGCGGCCAAGCGCGAGGCGCAGGAAGAGGCCGGTATCGACGAAACCAAGTTCCTCGTGCGAGACGTGTTCAGTGATGACCACGGTCCGTGGCGCTACGACACGGTGATCGCCCACGCTCACGGCGAGGTCGGGGCCTTCGCGGCGAACGCCGAGTCGGACGACCTCCAGTGGGTCGCACTGAGCAGCGTGGCGAACTTCGAGTTGCATGCGGGGCTCGCCGGCGCGTGGCCACAACTGCACGAGCGGGTGCTCTCCACGCTGTAGTTCGGGCACGCCCGCGACGGAATGCCTCAGTAGCATGGTCGAATGACGATCGAAGCAACCCAGACCAAGGCATACCTCGACGACCGCGCCCACGTATTCCACTCGTGGTCGGCGCAAGGAACGCTCAACCCCGTCGAGATCACCGGTGGTGAGGGCTCCTATTTCTGGGACTCGACCGGCAAGAAATACCTCGACTTCTCGAGCCAGCTCGTCAACCTGAACATCGGCCACCAGCACCCGAAGTTGATCGCAGCGATCCAGGAGCAAGCCGGCAAGCTCTGCACCGTCGCGCCGGCGTTCGCCAACGATGCCCGCAGCGAGGCAGCCCGGCTGATCACCGAGCTCGCACCCGGTGACTTGAACATGGTGTTCTTCACCAACGGCGGAGCCGAAGCCGCCGAGAACGCGGTGCGCATGGCTCGACTGCACACCGGTCGCCACAAGATCCTCACGATGTATCGCTCCTACCACGGCTCCACCTCGGGTGCGATCGCCCTCACCGGTGACCCGCGCCGCTGGCCGAACGAGACCGGCACCTCAGGCGCCGTCAAGTTCTGGGGACCATACGCCTATCGCAGCGCGTTCCACTCGGCGAACGAAAAGGAAGAGTGTGAGCGAGCGCTGCAGCACCTCGAGGACGTGCTCATGGTCGAGGGTCCGCACACCGTGGCGATGATCGGTATGGAGACCGTCGTCGGCACGAACGGCATCCTCGTTCCGCCAGACGGCTACCTGAAGGGCGTGCGAGAAATCTGTGACCGCTACGGCATCGTCATGATGTGCGACGAAGTCATGGCCGGTTTCGGTCGCTGCGGCGAATGGTTCGCAGTCAACAAGTGGAACATCACGCCAGACCTCATCTGCTTCGCCAAGGGCGTCAACTCCGGTTACGTTCCGCTCGGTGGCGTGGTCATCAGTCAGAAGATTGCCGACTCGTTCAAGGATCGCGTCTACCCAGGCGGCCTCACCTACAGCGGTCACCCGCTCGCGTGTGCGGCCGCAGTCGCCTCGATCAACATCTTCAAGGAGGAGAAGATCGTCGAGAACGCCCGCACCATCGGTGAAACCGTCATCAAGCCCGAGCTCGCCAAGCTCAAGGAAAAGCACCCGTCGGTGGGAGACGTGCGTGGACTCGGCGTGTTCTGGGCGGTCGAACTCGTTCGCGATCGCGCCACCCGCAAGCCACTCGTGCCGTTCAATGCCGCGGGAGCAGACAACAAGCCGATGGTCGACTTCGCGGCAGCGTGCAAGAAGAGCGGACTGTGGCCGTTCACGCACTTCAACCGCACCCACGTCGCCCCGCCGTGCACCGTCAGCGCCGACGAAGTCCGCGAGGGCATCGCCATCTTGGACGAGGCACTGTCAGTCGCCGACTCGTACTACGAAGGCAAGTAACGGCTACGTGCGGGCGATGACCCGCACCTCACCGACGACTTCACCGTGACCGAACACGGGTGAGGAAAACGCCGCCGGGTTGACACCCGAAACGTCCACCCCGAGGCGCTCGAGTGCCCACTTCATGAGTGGTGGTCGCGCTCGATTCGCACCATCGGCGACCTTGAGGGCGATTGCGCGACCGTCAGCGAGACCAACGGCGAACACGCCCTCCGCGCCGTCCTTGCCAACGAGGCCGGGAACACCTTCCATCAACAGGGTGACGTCACGCGTCGGTCCGCCCACCATCCGAGGATTCCCGCGCATCGCGTCCCCGACTCGTCGCGCCGGCGATCCGTCGGGTGCTGTCGCGACACGGCGAAACGCGGTCGCCAACCCCACGAGCGAAATTGCATGTGCGGGTGCACCGCATCCGTCGACGGCGATGTGTGCGGCCTCCTCCCCCGTCAACTCCGGCACCATCTCGGTGATTCGCCGTTGCAACGGATGGTCGACGTCGAGATACGTCGCATCGTGCGCCCAACCGTTGTGCACACATGTCGCGAGCATTCCGGAGTGTTTGCCCGAGCAATTCATCTGGAGAGATGACTTCGCCAGTCCAGAAGCGATCGCGGCGTGCGCGGCGTCGTCATCGAGCGGATAATCGGCAGTGTTCGCGAGCGCCGACTCCGTGAGGTTCACCGACGCAAGGATCTCGCGTGCACCCTGCAGGTGCTCCTGTCGCCCATCATGACTGGCACAGACGAGTGCGAGCAATCGCGGTGGAAGCTCCAACCCACTCGCCACCATCGCCGTCGCCTGGATCGGCTTCGTCGACGAGCGCGGGAAGATCGCGAGCCTCGGATCACCGACGGCGAAAGCAATCGACCCGTCTTTCTCGAGGGCAACGACCGCGCCGTGATGGATCGATTCGTCACGACCGCTGCGCGTCGTGACCGCGAGCTCGACGAATCCCTTGGAGAGGATGGAGTCGCTCACGACACCGCGTCGGCGAGCATCGTCATGAATCGCTCGTGATCGCCCTTCGTCACCACGAGTGCATTCGGTTCGCGGTGGGTGACGCCGAGCGTGTCCATCACGACCATCCCACGTGCCGGTCCGTCACCCGTCACCGCTTCGAGGAACATCTCCTTGGTCGAGATCGCGATCGATGAGTCGATGGCGTACGCCATCGCGATGGGATCCGGTAGATCGAAGCCCGGCACCTTGGTCTCGGTCGCGCAGAATTCGGCGACTGCTCGTTGGATGTCGATGGCGAATTCCGCGAGCGGGGTTCCTATCGCTCTGATGCGCGCGGACTCCTCCGGTCGGATGCACGCGTCGAAGCGCGAGATGTCCCAGCCGACGAACTCAAGCTTCATCCCGCTACGCAGCACGACATCGACGGCCTCCGGGTCGACCCACATGTTGAATTCGGCGACGGGAGTGACGTTGCCGATGTGATCGGCCACCGCCCCCATCACGACGCACCGCTTGATGTGGCCGACGATCGTCGGGTCTTTGCGAATGGCGAGCGCGACGTTGGTGAGCGGACCGAGCGTGACGAGCTCGAGTTCTCCAGAGTTGGTGTGCGCGGCATCGATGAGTGCATCGACGGCCGACCCCGGGTCGGGATTGCGCCCCGCGAGCACGAGCCCGATGTCCCCCATGCCGTCATTGCCGTGGACGTTCTGCGCTGTTCCGAGCGGTCGAGACAGCGGTGCAGCCGCCCCCGCATAGATCGGGACGCTCGAGCCACACATCTCCCGCGTATACAGCGCGTTCTGGACGCCCATCTCGAGCGGGACGTTCCCGGCAACTATTCCGATGCCTACTACTGAAATGTCGGGATGACGAAGAGCAATGACGAGTGCGACCGCATCGTCGCTCGCGGTATCGGTGTCGATGTAGAAGGTGCGCATCCCGAGCAATCACCGTAACACCCGTAGTATTGGCGCATGGGCAGGCGACGTACCGTTCGCGAGGAGATCGCCGATCTCGAGCGAAGTGGAACGTTGAGCGCAGTGCAAGCATCGGTCCTTCGCGACGCACCGCAGTGGTCGATCGAAGCGAACGAACTCTTCGCATATCTCGGTGGCCTCATCGCGGCGATCGGCGTCACATGGCTGACGATCGCACTCGTTCAGGATTCGAGCCCACTCGGCATCGCCATCGGGATGCTCGTGGCGGGCATCGTCATCGGAGTGGGGGCAAAGTTCCTCCACCAACAGAACACGTGGCGCTCACGAGTCGCCGAGGCACTCACGGTGGTGTCGGTCGGACTGCTCGCTGGTGCGGCGGGAATCTTCCTCAATCAGGCAGGTCTTGCCTCCGACCACTCGGCGTCCATCGTCACCGCGATCTGTGTCGCGCTTGGTCTCCTCGTGGCAAGGCGAACCCAATTCGCGGGAACGCTCATTTTCGTCATCGCCACGGAGATCTTCGTGGCCTCGCTGATCGGCACGCTGAACCTCGAGGACTCACTCGTTGCGGCGCTCTTGTTCATCGCGAGTGGCGCCGCATTGATCGCTGTCAGCAGGTCGGCGATCGGCTTCCCATTGAGCGCGCGCGTCGTCGGCACCGTTAGCTACGTACTCGGCACTTTCACTTTCGGCGTGATGAAGGACAGCATCGTTGCCACGCTCGCTGCGCTCATCATCTCGGTCGCGTTGTTCCTCGCGAGTACGAAGTTGCTCAAGCTCGAGGTCATCGCCGGTGGCGCGATTGCCGTCACGCTCACCACTTCACTCCTCGTCACCCGAGTCGTCAACGCCCAGGCGATCCAGGGTCTCGCCATCGTGATCATCGGCGTCGCGATGGTCGTCGCGGCGAGCGCCGTCAACAAGAAACGCCGTTCCGCCTAGGGGCATCGTGCGGGTTCGCCTTCGCTACCTCGCGCTCACCGTCTCGTTGCTCGTGGCCCTCCCTGAACGGGTCAACGCGGAATCCGATTCGCCCGTCTCGAACACGCCAACTCCCCAGTACGTGTTCCCGTTCACTCGCGTGCCCGTGCGTTACTCACACGATCACCTCGACTATCCAGCGACCGACGTCATCGGCTGTTATGCCAAGGTGCTCGCGCCAACTTCGGGAACGATCGGCCAAGTTCGGCGCAAGGACAAATGGATCGAGTCCGTCGACGAACCAGGCACTCGAGGCGGTCTCACGATCACGCTCCTGGGAGACGACACCGTGCGCTACTACTTCTCGCACCTCGGGCGCGTGAAGGTGCACGCCGGGCAACGCGTCGAAGCCGGACACTGGATCGGCGTGATGGGTTCTTCCGGCAATGCCCGCCGCACGTTGTGCCATACGCACGTCGGGTTCTCGCGCATCTGCCCGACGGCAGAGGAGATCCTCCTACAGGGCGAGATCTGGCCGTGGAGGTACCTGGACGCATGGCGTCAAGGCGAACAGCTCTCACCAAAGAAGGAAAAGAACGCACTCGTCAGGAAGTCCTCGACCGCATGCAGCGACGCCACGGCTCTCTCCCGCGCGCGAACCGCGAACGAACGACGAAACGACGGCTAGATCAAACCGAGTTGCTTGACCGCATCGCGTTCGTCCAGCAACTCCGCGACGCTCGCATCGATCTTCGAACGGCTGTACGCATCGATGTCGAGACCCTGCACGATCGAGTAGTCGCCATTGGCACAGACGCACGGGAACGACGAGATGATGCCCTCGGGAACGCCGTAGCTTCCGTCTGACGGCACCGCCATCGACACCCAGTCCCCTGCCGGCGTGCCCTTGACCCACGAACGCACGTGATCGATCGCGGCGTTGGCGGCTGACGCCGCCGACGATGAGCCACGAGCCTTGATCACCGCGGCGCCACGCTTGGCGACGGTCGGAATGTACGTCTCATCGATCCACTTCTGATCATTCACGAGCTGAGCCGCGTTCTTCCCGTCGACCTCGCAATGGAAGAGGTCTGGATACTGCGTGGTGGAGTGATTGCCCCAGATCGTCATCTTCTTCACCGACGTGACCGGACGCTGGAGGCGGGTCGCAATCTGTGAGATCGCTCGGTTGTGGTCGAGACGCGTCATTGCCGTGAACTGGCGCGGCGAGATGTCCGGCGCATTGTTCATCGCGATCAGCGCGTTGGTGTTGGCCGGATTGCCGACGACGAGCACCTTCACGTCCTTCTTCGCGTTCCTGCTGATGGCCTGTCCCTGGGGCTTGAAGATGCCACCATTGGCGCTCAGAAGGTCGCTGCGCTCCATGCCGTCCTTGCGTGGCATCGCGCCAACGAGGAGTGCGATGTCGGCGTCTCCGAAGGCAACATTGGGATCGTCGGTCGTGATGACGTCGACGAGCGGTGCGAACGCACAGTCATCAAGTTCCATCTTCACCCCCGACAAGGCTCCGAGCGCTGGTGTGATCTCGAGCAATTGGAGGATCACCTTGGTGTCCGGTCCGAGCATCGCGCCGAATGCGATGCGGAAGAGAAGGCTGTACCCGATCTGACCGGCTGCTCCGGTCACGGCAACACGAACTGGTGTAGTCATGGGCACGACGCTACTTGCCGATGGCCTGCATGATGAGATCGGCGTAGACCGCCTGGCCGTCTGGATTCAAGTGAATTTTGTCGCTGTAGAGGTATTCGGGGTGCTGCTCGGCGATCGAATACCAATCCAACACCGTGACGTTGCCATAGCGATTCGGCATCGCCTTGATCAACTCGTTGTTCGGATCCTGCCACGGTCGATTCGGCACGTGCGTCGTGAGCATCACCACGCGGTCGACGTCGGCGAGTGGGACCATGATCTCATCCAACGTCTTCTGGTCGACATAGTTGTTCGTGCCGAGGTGGATGATCACGAAGTCACCCAGCCGGTTGATCGACTTGACGTAGTTGGCGATCTCGAGGGCCTGACGGAAGGGCCTGCTCTTCATCGCATCCACCGTGATGCCACGGTCGGTGAGGACGTTGGCCGCGCCGAGCATCACCGAATCGCCGATGGCAAGGATGGGGATGATCTGGCCGTCGAGCGTGGTTGTTCCCGTCGAGTCCCCCGGGTTCGGCGCGATCGTCGTCGATGCCACGAGGTTCTGCACCGACTGCTCGTTGTCCTTCAAGCTCTCGGCGACTTGACCTTGGCCCTGGCCGATCGCCACGCTGACGAGACCAAAGATGGGAAGGACCGAAGCGACGACGGCAATCGCAAGAATGTTCTGGCGCTGCTTACGAGTCGCGTCGTTGCGAGGATGGCGAATCGTGAACCACCACTCGGCGAAATCACCCGTGCGGATCGGCATCTCGATGAATCGATAGGAGGCTTCCGTGATCGCGAGGATGACGAGCCCGAGGAAGATGAATTGCACGATCGACATCGGTGTCGGATCGGCGCCACGTGCGAAGCGGAACACCGGCCAGTGGTAGAGATACAACCCGTACGAACGACGGCCGAGATAGGTGAAGATCGGATTCCCGAGGAGCCTCTTCCCGATCGTCGAGTGCGGATGGACTGCCGCGGTGATCACGGCGATGCTCGCGAGACCGACGAGGAGGAATCCGCCCTGGAAGAGCGGGTCGTAGCCGCGACGGACGATTTCCGTCGTCCCGTCGGCGAGGTCCACCGTCGTTGCGTACACGTCGTGGAAGCGCCACATCATCGCGCCAAGTGCGACGAGACCGACTGCGCCGATCGCGCTCACCGCGTGCCGATCGCTCGACGGGTATTGCTGGCTGAACATCGACGGTCGATACCAGAATGCGAGCGCCGCGCCGAGGAAGAGCCCACCCGATCGCCCGAGCGTGCCGAGGAACAAGAAATCGATCTTCAACGCGGGATGGCCGAGAAGGGAAACGAAGTGATCCGGTGAACCGAGGGGCGTTGGCTCGGGAAATCCTGGCGCGTAGGTCGCAGCGACGTACCACGCGACACCGACCGCGGTGATGAAGAAGACTCCGCCGAGCGTGACGAGACGCTTTCCGAAGATGCGCAGCACGACGGCGATCAACAACGGCCAAATGAGATAGAACTGCTCCTCCACTGCGAGCGACCACAGGTGTCGGAGGGGATCGACCTGCGCGGAATCGAAATAGCTCGACTTCGACCAGATCTTGAACCAGTTGAAGCCATAGACGAACGCCGCGATGACGTCCCCGCGCAACTTGCCGAGCTCGTCGCGCATGAAGAGCGATGCATACGTACAAACACCGAGCAAGAGCGTCCACAGTGCGGGGAGGAGTCGCCTTGCCCGACGGAGCCAGAACTGCCGAAACGAGATGCGGTCGTTGGCCTCCGACTCAGTGATCAGGAGCAGGGTGATCAGGTAGCCACTGATCACGAAGAACACCTCGACACCGAGGAATCCGCCCGTCAACCACGACTTGTTGGCGTGATAGATGATCACCGAGACGACGGCGATTGCGCGCAGCCCGTCCAATCCGGGCATGTAGTTCAGCGAATTCTGACGATTCATGAGGGCACATCAAGCGTAGTGATGCACCACTTGCCGACTGCGACGTGCGGGTCTTGTGTCAGCGAAGTTTCTTCACGATGTCGGCCATCAGCGATCCAGCCTCGGTCGGATTGAGACCGATCTGTACCCCAGCGGCTCGCAACGCATCCATCTTCCCTTGCGCAGTTCCCTTGCCACCCGACACGATCGCGCCAGCGTGGCCCATCTTCTTGCCCGCAGGAGCGGTGACGCCAGCGATGTAGGCGCTCATCGGCTTGGTCACGTGATTGCTGATGAACTCCGCTGCCTCTTCTTCCGCCGAGCCACCGATCTCACCGATCATGATGATCGCGTGGGTCTCCGGATCCGCCTGGAACTGAGCGAGACAATCGACGAACGACGTGCCCGGCACCGGATCTCCACCGATTCCGACGCAGGTGCTCACGCCGATGCCCTGCTGCTTGAGTTCGTACAGCGCTTGGTACGTGAGCGTTCCAGAGCGCGACACGATGCCGACGTTGGGTCCCTTCGCACTCGGCAACTCGGCGATCTCTCCTGCGGTGATGCCGATGTTGCACTTCCCCGGCGAGATGATCCCCGGGCAGTTCGGTCCGAGGAGCCGCGTCGCGGGATAGTCACGCTGCAGAGTCGAATACACACGCGCTTCGTCCTGTGCGGGAATTCCTTCCGTGATGCACACGATGAACTCGATGCCAGCGCGCGCGGCTTCGAGGATCGCGGCTGGCGCGGCCTTCGGCGGTACGGCGATGAACGATGCGCTTGCACCCGTCGCGCGAACTGCATCGTCCACGCTGTCGAACACCGGGATGCCCTCGACGTCCTGGCCGGCCTTGCCCGGCGTCACGCCACCGACGACCTTGGTGCCGTAGGCGCGGTTGCGAAGTCCATGGAATCGACCTTGACCGCCGGTCAAACCCTGGACGATGACTTTCGTGTTTTCGTTGACGAAGATTGCCATGGCGCCCCCTACTTGGCCAGTTCCACTGCGGTACGCGCCGCGTCCAACATCGTCGGCCGACTCGTCAGTTGCGACTCCGGAATCCCCGCTCTGGCGAGAATCTCCCGACCCTCCTCGGCGTTCGTGCCGTCAAGCCGGATGACGATCGGCGCGCGCAACTGCACGCGCTTGACCGCCTCCACGATTCCCTTGGCGACCTCCTCACCGCGGGTGATGCCGCCGAAGATGTTGATGAAGATGCTGCGCACCTTGCTGTCCGAGTTGATCACTTCGAGGGCGGCGGTCATCAGCTCCGCATTCGCGCCACCGCCGATGTCGAGGAAGTTTGCCGCCTTGCCACCGACCTGATTGACGACGTCCAGTGTGCTCATCGCGAGACCAGCGCCGTTGGCGATGATCCCGACGGTGCCGTCGAGACCGATGTACTGCAAGTCCTTCTCGCGGGCGAGTTGCTCGCGGGCATCGAGTTCCTCGGTCGCGGCATAGTCGGCCCACTCGGGGTGTCGGAATGACGCATTGTTGTCGAGACTCACCTTGGCGTCGAGTGCGTGTACCTCGCCGGTCGGCTTCAGGATGAGCGGATTGATCTCTGCGAGATCGCAGTCACCCTTGGTGAAGCAGTCGTACAGCTGGACGAGGATGGCGGCGACCCCGTCGAGCGCACGCTCGGGAATCTTGGCGTCCACTGCAGCCTGACGCGCACGCGACGCGCTCAGTCCGTCGATCGGATTGATGTGCAGCTTGACGATCGCCGTCGGATCCTTGGCCGCGACCTCCTCGATCTCGACGCCACCCTGCGCTGACAACATGAGGAGGTGCTGCTTGGCGGCGCGATCGAGCGTGAAGGACGCGTAGTACTCCTCGGCGATGTCAGAGGCGTGCTCCACCCACACGCGCTTGACGACGTGGCCCTTGATGTCCATGCCGAGGATGTTCCCGGCGTGCAGTCGCACTTCGTCCGCGTTCGTCGCAAGTTTGATGCCACCCGCCTTGCCGCGACCGCCGACCTGAACCTGTGCCTTGACGACGACCGGGTACTTCGCCTTCTCCGCTTCTGCGACCGCTTCCTCGACGGTGTGTGCGACACCTCCTGCTGACACCGGAATGCCGAACTTCGCGAAGTACTGCTTGCCTTGATATTCGAAGAGGTCCATGTCTCTGCTTTCTACGATTCGCGGGCGTCGAGGGTCTGCTCGAGCCACGTGGCGATGTCCTTCAGCGACGACCCGGGCCCGAAGATCTCCGACACGCCCTGATTGCGAAGTTCGCGCGCGTCGGCATCGGGGATCACACCGCCGCCGAACACGAGCACCTCGCCCAACTTGCGCGACCGCAACTCCTCCATCACTCGCGGGAAGAGCGTGAGGTGCGCCCCCGAGAGGAGCGACAGCCCGACGGCATCCACGTCTTCCTGCAACGCCGTCTCGGCGATCTGCTCGGGGGTCTGGTGCAATCCGGTGTAGATGACTTCGAAGCCATGATCGCGCAGGGCGCGGGTGATGGTCTTTGCGCCACGGTCGTGACCATCCAGACCGGGCTTGGCCACGACGACGCGATACGGACGCTTCACGAGACATAGACCCTACGCCCTCGACCGTGACCCATACCAACCCGCCACGACCGTGCCGACCACACGCCGATCCGCCACACTTGTCCTATGTTTCGCCTCGAATTGCGCTCACCGGTCGCCCGCGCGGTGGTGCCGATCCTCGGTGGAATCGCTTTCTTTGCCGCGCTCTTCGGGGTGACGTGGTTCATGGCGGGCGTCGCCACCAATCGCGCGGAGGTCACGGTGCAACCGGGTGACCGAACCTTCGTCGTCGGCAAGGTCGCCGACATCGCCGAGGCCGTGAAGAAAGATGGACCAATCCTCTATCCGGACTTGCGCGACGCCACCGGCAAACGATCGATCGTGATCGAACACAACGGACAAGACCCGGCAAAAGGTTGGCAGGTCTACTACGCCTACCCGGCCGATCGCGACGAATCCTGCCTCGTCACGCAGGTCGCCAAGACGCACACCTTCACCGACTGCGAGGGCCGCACGCTCGGCGTCGAGAAGTTGATGCCACCGCGCGACGTTCGCCCGATCGTCGAGAACAGAACGACGCTCTTGATCGACTTGCGGGGGAACTAGACCGCCTTCAGCGGTGCCCAGGCGAGCGAGAGATGTTTCGTGCCGACGAGGGAGAACCGGATCGTCGCCTCGGCCTTTTCACCTTCGCCGCGAATGTCGATGATGACGCCTTCGCCAAATGTTGGATGCACGACGTCGTTCCCCACTCGGAAGCCGTGGTTCATCGGTTGCTGCACCGCATTCGAGGTCGCTCGACGATCGAGCCGTGGCAGGTTCGCTCGTGACGGCGTCGTCGTCGCACGGTAGCGACGCGAATCCTCGCCGGTGTCGACGCTGCCCTCCTTGTGCACGAGTTCATCGGGGATTTCGCTCAGGAACCTCGACGGTGGGTTGTACTGCGTGTTTCCCCACAGTGTGCGGCTCCACGAATGGGTGAGCACGAGCTGTTCCTCCGCGCGGGTGATCCCGACATAGGCGAGCCGACGTTCCTCTTCCAACTCGACGGGGTCGTTCAATGCTCGAGAGTGTGGGAAGACTCCCTCCTCGACCCCGACGATGAACACGACGGGGAACTCGAGGCCCTTCGCCGAGTGCAGAGTCATCAGCGTCACGTGATTGTCTTCGGAGATCTCGTCGGTGTCCGCAACGAGTGAGACCTGCTCGAGGAACTCATCCACGACGGTGAACTCACTCGCCACGCCGATCAACTCCTGGACGTTCTCCTCACGTCCGGCGGACTCGACCGTCCCCTCGGCGGCGAGCTCAGCGAGATACCCACTGCGTTCCATTGCATGACGAAGCACGACACCAGGACCCTGGTCGATGAGCGCGCCGCACTCGTCGATCAGTGCGTTGAACGCCACCATTCCCTTGGCTGCCGCTCCTCCGACTCCCGCCGCCGCGGGATCGCGCAGTGCGAGCGCGAAAGAGATGCCCGCCGATGCGGCATATGCGTCGATCTTGGCGAGCGACGACTCCCCGATTCCACGCTTCGGGGTGTTCACGATTCGCTTGAGGTTGATCTCGTCCAGCGGGTTGGCGGCGACGTGCAGATACGCGAGCGCGTCCTTGACCTCCCTGCGGTCGTAGAACTTCGTGCCACCGACCACCTTGTATGGCAGCCCCGCGTAGATGAACGACTCCTCGAGCACTCGGCTCTGGGCATTCGTGCGGTAGAAGACCGCGAGATCGCTCCACTTGCGATGATCCTTGTCGTGCAAGTCGCGCAGGCGCGCCACCACCCAGTTGGCCTCGTCGAATTCGTCGTCGGCGAAGTAGCGGACGATCTTTTCGCCGGCTCCCCGATCGGTCCATAGCTCCTTCGGCTTGCGCGCCTCGTTGTGCGTGATCACGGCATTCGCCGCATCCAGGATCACTTGCGTGCTGCGATAGTTCTGCGCGAGCACCACCGTCGTCACCTCGGGAAATGCGTGCTCGAACTCGAGGATGTTGCGGAAGTCCGCGCCACGGAATCGATACACCGACTGGTCGGTGTCACCGACGACGCAGACGTTGTGATGAGCCGCTCCGAGCATCAACACGATCGCGTTCTGGGCCATGTTGGTGTCCTGGTACTCGTCGATCAGGATGTGCTGGAAGCGCTCTTGGTAGGTGCGCAACACCTCGGGATGTTGGCGGAACAGCCGCACGGTGTTGGTGAGGAGGTCATCGAAGTCCATTGCTCCGGCCTTCTCGAGACGGTGCTGGTATTCGCGATACACCTCGACGTACTTCTCGTCGATGAAGTTCGACGCCTGCGACGCCGCGTCGTGGGGAATGATGAGTTCGTTCTTCCACAGGCTGATCCGGGCCTGGACGCCGCGCGCCGGGAATTTCTTCGGATCCAGCCCCTTGTCGCGAATGACGTAGCCGATGAGGCGCTGCGAATCAGACTGGTCGTAGATCGAGAACGTCTTCGGATATCCGATGTGTTCCGCCTGGGCGCGGAGTATCCGCACGCATGCCGAGTGGAAGGTGCTCACCCACATCTTGTGGGCGACGGGCCCGACGAGTGCCGCCACTCGCTCTCTCATCTCACCCGCCGCCTTGTTGGTGAACGTGATCGCGAGGATGTGCATCGGGTGCACCCCCGTGTCGATGAGGTGCGCGATGCGCTGGGTGAGCACACGGGTCTTGCCGGATCCGGCGCCCGCGACGACGAGCAGTGGGCCGCTCGGGTGCAGCACTGCATCCCGCTGGTCCGGGTTGAGTAGCGAGAGGTCGATCGTCATCGGCGCGAGTTCAGCACAGCGTCACGAACGCTGCAACACGCGCACGGGCAACTGGCGTGGCCCGCGCACCTGGCCGAGACTCCAGGTCACCGCCGACTCATCGGCGAGCTCGAACTTCGGGAACCTCCGAATGAACTCTTCGACCGCAACGCGCAGCTCAAGCCGAGCGAGATTGGAGCCGAGGCAGCGGTGGATGCCGAGTCCGAACGCCAGGTGACGGTTGTGCTCACGGTCGATGATCACTCTGTCGGCGTCCGGGAACGCCTCGGGATCCCGGTTCGCCGCGGGGAACGCGAGGAGCACGTTCTCCCCCGCCTTCACCGGACAGCCACCGATCTCGGCGTCCTTGGCGATCATGCGCGCCATCGTCACCGGGGCATATGCGCGCAAGAGTTCTTCGATCGCAGTTGGCATGAGCTCGGGTTCGCTGACCAATCTCGCGAGATCGTCCGGGTGTTGAGCGAGGTGCCAGATCGACGAGCCGATCGAGCTCCAGGTCGTGTCGATTCCGGCGACGAGCAACAACACGATCGTGCCGACGATGTGCTGCGTCTCCAATGGGCGATCGAAGATCCTGGCGTTGAGGAGGAATCCGATCAGGTCGTCGCGTGGGTTTTCGATGTGGTCTTCGACGTGCGCGAGCAGGTATGCATCGAGTTTCTCGAAACCGCCTTGGCGCTCACCGAACTCCGCACCGATCTCCTCGAGCACGAGGTGAACCGTCTCACGGAAGTAGTCGCTGTCCTCCACGGGGAGACCGAGCATGCGAGCGATGACGTACACGGGGATGTGTTGGGCATACTGCACCGCGGCATCGACGACGTCGGCGTCGCCCATGCGATCCAGCAACTCGTTGCACAACCGGCGCACTTCGGGCTCCCAGCCGGCGATGACCTGCGGACTGAACGCCGGTAGGAGAAGCCGGCGAGCATCGGCGTGGAACGGTGGGTCGGAGGTGATCGGTGGCGCCGCACCGATCGGAGCGAGAGAGATGCGCTCCTCGGCGGGCGGGCGATTCGCGAGCACCGCACCTTCGGAGGAGAAGCTGTCGGTGTCGCGGGCGACTGCGGCAACGTCGTCATGGCGCACGGGCAACCACGCCCCGCCGTAGCGATCGGTGTGGGCCACCGGGCACGTTGCCCGAAGTGTGTCCCAAATCTGGTGTGCGTTCTCGTTGTACGCGGGATCGGCGTGGTCGAAGTCGGTTGCCCAATCCTGCACGGGTTTCACACGAGCCATGCGTTCAGGGTAGTCATCGGTGAGGCAGACTTTCGGGTCGTGCCGTCGACCGCCACCCCAAGACCGACGTATGTCGTCCTCCTCCCGCCATCGGAAGGCAAGGCCGAGGGCGGCGTGGCGAAAGTCGCGTGGAAGCCATCGAGCGGGACGTTCGGTCGACAACTCGGTGCACACCGCGACGAGATCGCCCGACGTCTCGCACAGATCAAGGGTGGTGACGCGAAGCTCCTCGGCGTCAAAGGTGAGCACCTCGTTCGCGCAACGATGGCCAACCGATCGCTCCGCGGCGCGCCGACACTTCCGGCGTGGCAGCGCTACACGGGAGTCGTGTGGGACCACCTCGACATCGCCACGCTCACCGCGCCGCAACGCACCCGAGCGCTCAACAGCATCGTCGTCGTCTCCGGTCTGCTCGGACTCGTGCGCGCATCCGACCCGATTCCCGACTACCGGCTGAAGATGGGTGCGCGCCTCGCGCCGTTCGGCACGCTCGCCAAGTGGTGGATGCCACAGTTGTCTGCAGCCCTCGAAACTTTCGCCGGATCTGCGGTCGTCGTCGACTTGCTTCCCCAGGAGCATCGCGGCGCGCTCGATCGCTCACTGTTCGAGTCGTCGCGGTGGCTTCGCGTGTCGTTGAACGAACGCTCGGGTGCCGCTGGTGGACACGATGCCAAGGCGGCCAAGGGTCGTCTCGCCCGACACCTCATCCAACGCTGCGCGAAGGGTGGTGACGTAGAGCGTGCGTTGAGAGCGTTCCGCGATCCGCGCTTCGTGGTCGCGATCGACTGACTACTTCAATTTGGCGTCGAAGAAGTCGAGCACCTTGTCGATGCCCACCTGCTGGGGCTGCTCGGTGAGCACCGAGTGGTCGTTCTTGTTCTGCGACGCAAACTCCACTGCGATGAACGCATCCCCGAGCAGTGCACGCAATGCGTCGAAGCGCGTCCCGACCAACTTGTCACCCGTGTAGCGCAGTCCGAGCACCTGGCAGCCCGCCTCGGCGCGCTCGCGAACACGCACGACCTCGTCGGCGGAGAGGCCGAGATCACCGGACCGGGTCTTGCCCATCGCGAACGGCAACGAAGGCTGTGAGAGCACTGGCGCGACCATCACGTCGTCGACCATCATTCCGAGTGCAAAGCCGCCGGAGAAGCACATCCCGACCGCCCCGATCCCCTTCCCACCGACGCGGCCGTGGAGATCCTTGGCCAATGCGCGCAACCAACCGACGACCGGCGAGGTCTTACCCATCGCGAGCGTCGAGAACTCGCGCGAGACACAAATCTTCATCATCGACGACCCCATGTAGCCGCCGCTCGGTGGTCGGCCGACCTCACCGACGAGGAGTGGCATCACCACGCTGAATCCGCGAGCCACGACCCGTTCCGCGAACTCGAGCACCTTCGGCGTGATGCCGGGAATCTCGTGCACGACGATCACACCGGGACCGGTGCCCTTGGAATACGTCGTGTGCGTGATGCCGTCAGCGGTGAACGAGCCAGTCGTCCAACCTTGGAGTGTCGTCGTCATGGGTTCAGAGTAGTCAACGTCAACCCAGTGCGATCCGGTCAGCGAGGGCGGGCGACGCCGACGACTGCGGACCACGACACCGCGCTGATCTTCACAACGTCTCCCGTGCGCGGGGCGTGCACCATCTGACCACCGCCGATGTACATCCCCACGTGGTGGATGGGATAGCCCGAGAAGATGAGGTCGCCCGGCTGGATCGCAGCGGTCGGAATTCGAATGAGCCCGGCGTACTGGGTGCGTGACGTTCGCGGAATACCTACACCCGCGACACCCCACGCCCACGACGTGAGACCCGAGCAGTCGAACGCGCTGCCCGGCGACTTCGCACCGAAGCGGTAACGCACGCCGAGCTGTGACAGAGCCGCCTTGATCGCCGCACCTGCCTGCGAGGACGGGGCCACGATGTTCGTGTACTTCTTCGACTTGAACGCCTCGGCCTCGCGCTGGGCGAGTTCGAGCGCGGCCTGCTCGCGGCGCTGACGCTCACTGCGCAGGAGCGATCCGAGCTCGCGCTCTGCCGCTGCCTGACGTGCCTCGTACTCGGCGGACAGCGCTTCTGCTGCACTCAGTCGGCCAGCCGCGTACGTGGCGAGCTCCTCGGCCTTCTTGCGCTGCTTCTCGAGCGTCGCACGCTCCTTGTTCAAGTCATCGATGATTCCCTGCAATGCGTCGGTATTCCCCGCACCTGTGTTGAGCGCGGCCGACGTGAGGTACTTCTTGCGCACGCTGTCGGTGAGCGAGCTCGTCGAGCTCAAGATGCTCGAGAGACTGGTCGAGATCCCGCCACGAATCAACGAACGGAGTGCCACTTGCTGGAGCTCGGCCTGCATTGCAGCGAGTTCCTTTTCCTTCTGCGCGATGCGTGCCTCGGTCGCCTTGATCTCGACATCGAGGTCTTCCATGTCGTTGACCGCGAGAGAATAGGTCTCGCCCAAGGCGTCGATCTGGTCGCCGATTCGATCGAGTTCGGCGATGATTTCATTCACCCGGCGCTGCTGGTCGCTCGACCCCCCGGTCCCCGGGTCTGGGGTCGCGGTCGCCACGGGAACCCCGACCGTCAGGGTGACGGCAAGGAAGGAGGCGACCAGGGTCGGGACGCGTCGTCGAAGTCGCCCATCGGCGAGACGAAACATGATGGGATGAGTTTACCGAATATGACGATTTGATGTCAGAAGGGCCAAAAAGCCACTAAATCTGGGGAAATGGTCACTCCCACTCAATGGTGCCTGGCGGCTTGGAAGTGATGTCGTAGGCCACCCGGTTCACCCCTCGGACCTCATTGATGATGCGCGAAGCCATGCGCTCGAGCAGGT
>CAYFJS010000004.1:0-45022 GCA_964343495.1 uncultured Acidimicrobium sp.
GTAGCACCGTTCCTCGTTGGTATCCCTGTGCTCCTCGGCGCTCGAATTTCTCGGAGGTCGTGGTTGATTCCTTGGCTGGGTCTCGGTTGGGCAATCTCGGTCGCGTGGTCCTTCGGGGTGATGATTCGCCGCTACAGCGTCGGGGTGACGCCGGGGAACATTGGTCAGATGTGGAATGACCCGCCTTGGGTGCCACCTCTCGGAGTGAGCGTGACTCTTGGGGCGATGATTCTTGCGGTCGGAGCGAGTCTCCTGGTGTTGTGGCGCGAAGAATCAACACGACATTGAGTAGGGTTCGAATCTGATGAATCTGCTTGCCGTCAACTTCATCGTCATCATTGGGATGATGAGTGCGGTGTGGCTTGCGAGCCTCGTGGCCCGTGACGCCTCGATCGTTGACATCGTGTGGGGCTTGGGCTTCGTCGTCGTTGCCTGGTCGTCTTGGCTCGTGAGCGATTCGGTGGGCATGGCCGACTTGATCGTCCGAATCGCCGTCACCGTTTGGGGTCTTCGCCTTGCGGGATATCTTGCGTGGCGCAACCTTGGCAAAGGGGAGGACTTTCGCTATCAGGCGATGCGCAGGAAGTTCGGCGCTCGATTCCCCTTGGTCAGCCTCGTCTCGGTCTTCTACCTGCAGGGAATGTTGATGTGGATCGTGTCGCTCCCAGTGCAGATTGCGCACATCGCAAGCGGTTCTCGGCCGGTGCTTCTCGCGACGGGAATCGTGATGTGGTGCGTCGGATTCATGTTCGAAACGATCGGTGACATTCAGCTTGCACGATTCAAGTCCCGTCCAGAGAATGCGGGGCGAGTGATGCGCGATGGGCTGTGGCGTTATACCCGTCACCCGAACTACTTCGGAGATTTTCTCGTGTGGTGGGGGATCGGGATCGGTTCGATCGCTGGGTGGTCGAGCCTCGTCGGCCTCATCGGGCCCGCCGTGATGTCAATCCTGTTGATGAAGGTGTCGGGCGTTCCGATGCTCGAGCACTCGATCGCGAAACGGCGACCGGATTATGAGGAATACCGGCGCACGACGAGCGCGTTCTTCCCGCGACGACCTTCCGCCTAAGGAGTATTGCGGGGCCCGCGAAGGCGCGACCACGAGCCGAACTGGTCGAGTGCGGCAACCGTGGATCCCATGGAGTCGGGTGGCACCGGATGGCTGATGAGATATCCCTGAGCTTTGGCGCAGCGCAATTCGGAGAGTGTCTGCAGTTGTCGCACACTCTCCACACCCTCGGCGACCATGTCGAGGCCCAGTGAGTCTCCCATGGCAATGATCGTGCGAACGAGCGATCGCGCGCTGAGGTCATCGGCAACTCCATTGATAAACGATCGATCGATCTTGAGTCTCTGGATGGGGAACTTCTGGAGGAGCGAAAGGGAGGAATATCCGGTACCGAAGTCGTCGATCGCGACGCGCACACCGATGTCGCACAGCCGATTGAGTGCGTTGAGTGCCTGCTCTGGTTCTGCGATCATCACGCTTTCCGTGACCTCGAGCCACAGTTGGTCGGGTGCGACTCGCGATCGACGCAGCGCCTCTGCGACCACCGAAACGAACTGCGGGTCGTGGAGCTGGCGCGGCGAGACGTTCACGGACATCGTCGCATCGCTTCGACAGATTCCCTCGTTGATCCATGAGCGCAGGTGGGTCAGCGCCTCAAGGAGCGCCCATGCTCCTATGGGCACGATCGTTCCGGTTTCCTCTGCGATGGGGATGAATTCCGCCGGCGAGATCATCGATCCATCGTCACGTTGCCAGCGCATGAGGGCTTCGAATCCGACGACCTCACCGTCTTCGATGTCGACGATTGGTTGGTGCACGAGTTTCAACTCGCGTCGTTCGAGGGCGCGATAGAGCGCTGTTTCAACGGCGAGCCTTTGCGTGACGCGCTCTAGCATCGACTCGTCGAACACCGCCACACAGTTACGGCCAGCATCTTTCGCTCGATACATCGCAGTATCTGCGTGGCGCAGGAGGTCATCCGCATTGCTCGAGACCGTTGGTTGATACGTCGCGACCCCGACTGAAGCCGACACGAAGACGTCTCCCTGGCGAAGGGACAGCGGCTCGTGAAAGCAATCCAGGATTGCGTCTGCAATCAACATTGCATCACTCGGGGACCGTGTTTCGCTATCGAGGACGACGAATTCGTCGCCGGAAATTCGCCCGACGACGCAATGACTTGGCAGTGCATTTCGAAGACGTTGTGCTACCGCAACGAGGACATCGTCACCTGCTTGGTGGCCGAGCGAGTCGTTGATGTTCTTGAAGCGATCGACGTCGATAAACAGCACGCTTGGATGACGGCCTTCATCGAAGGCGCCGAGGAGCGAATTCGTCACGTGCTTCAACATCAGGGAACGGCTCGGCAGGCCAGTGAGCGCATCAGTTTGAGCGGAGGCGATGAGTTGACGCTGTGTTCGCGCGTTGTTCACGACGGCTTGAACGACACGGGCCGTGACCGCGATGGTGAGTACGGCGATGGATACCGCACGAACCGCCCTGTCGGAGGCGTCAATGGGATCGACCGTGGCGAGAACGATGACCGGAATCGTGAGCGCGGATGTTGTCACGATCAGTCGACCAAGAAGTGGCCGTTGTTGGCGTTCGGTCGACTTGTTCGTCAGAGTGCGAATGGTCGGATGGAGGAATGCTGCGGCGGCAAAGAAGAGTGAAGCGACGTATGCACTGAGAGCATGATTCGTGTTGATGTCAATCCGACCCGCGTCGACGGCCGAATAGAGGACATCGCCAGCAAGCGTGAACGTGATCGCACCGGCGACGAGCCAGACTGCTGGTGTCCGCAACGAATCCCCAAAGAAGAGCGTGGCAAGGGTGAAGAACACGACCGAACTCGCTGCGAGTGTGGCTCCTTGGAGCCCGTTGACGAGAAGCGATTGATTCGTCAAATCGATGATCGGTTTCAAGAGCCCGACCCAGATCAGGAACCAGGCGCCGAGACCGACGATGATGCCGTCAACGAGGACACTTGTCGGATCGCTTCCGAGCCTGCGTGCCGAGATGTACGTCAGTCCGACGGCGAGCAGGATCTGGACAAGGAGGAAGCACGCCTCGGCGACGGCTTGTTGAGGACTTGTCGCGTCGAAACGATTGTCGAGGATCTGTCCCGCGATCGACGTTGCGGCGATGAGCAGCAACATGACCCACACGCGTCGGTCGGGCTTGTGCACGATGGCGGAGACGAGCAGGGCCACCGCTAGGAACGTGGTCGCTGCAAGGTATGCGATCGACGCTACGGAGTCGTTGTCTGCCAGGGAATTGGCGACGCCAACGATGATTCCAAGTGCTCCCAAAGTCAATGAAACGCGATGAAGTGGCGCGTTTGGCACGGAAAAACGGTACTACATCCCCGAAAATCGGGGTCGGATGGAGTAATTTTGGAATAGGCGGAGGACTAGTCCTCGACGGGCGTTTCGGCGTCCGTCTGTTCGTGTGGAGAACCGCTGATGTTTGTCACTCGCCATTCGCCGGTCAGTGATCCCCAGTTGCGCGAGCAGCTGTGGACGCTCTATCGGCGCGCGTATGCACGAACAGCCGAGGATGCAGTTACTCACGAGATGCTCGATCGTCTCGAGTTCGACGACCAAGTGCTCGATCCCACGAATCGGGCTTGGGTCGTATGGGAGGGGGATATTCCTATTGCGATGACCCTGGTCGCGACCGACGTGAAGCGAACTCGCTGGTTGAGCGAGCTGTACTTCAAGAAGCATTATCCGGCCAAATTCGCTGCTGGTCGAATCCACTACGTCGTGTGGGCGGTCATCGACCCGGCCTGGACGACGAAAGGCGCGAGCATGTTCCTTGCGCGGCACGCAATGGCTGTGGAGGCCCGCGAAGGAGCACTCCTCGTGTTCGACATGCCCGAGGACAATCAGCCGACCGCGAGCGGTGGCGCGGCCGAATTGATGACGCGCATGGCGCGAATGGTGGGCGATGCGACGCTCATACCGCTGACTGTTCAGCGCTACTACGCACTCGATTTCGCGCCCGTGACAGTGGCGCCACACGAAGCAGATGACGACAGGCCCACCGCAACGACGTCGAATTCAGACCGATAGATTGACGGGGTAGCCATGAGCGCCCCGCAACATCGATCGTGATCCGCTGATGAGCACCACTACGAAGAGCGTGACAGTCGTCGTTCCTGGAACTCATCTCATGTCTTCGATTCTTGGCGAAAGAGATCAGAACCTGCGGGTGATAGAAGACGAGTTTCCGTCGACCTCGATACTCGTTCGTGGCAATGAAGTCGGAATCGAGGGTCCCGAAGCAGTTCTCGTTGGGAAACTGTTCGAGGAGCTCACCGCGCTCGTTCAAGGCGGTCAAAATCTGGACATCACGATACTTTCTCGAGTTATCGGGATGATTCGTGCGGACCAACGGCCAAGCATTGTGCTGACTCAAGACATCGTGCGCATGAGTGGCGGCAAGACTGTACGAGCTAAGACGAGCGGACAGCGACGGTACGTGGATGCAATCCGTGACAACGTCGTCACCTTTGGAATCGGTCCAGCGGGAACGGGAAAGAGTTGGCTAGCCGTAGCGATGGCTGTCCAAGCGTTGAATGCGAAGACAGTGCAGCGGATCATCCTCACGCGACCAGCGGTAGAGGCTGGTGAGCGCTTGGGGTTCCTCCCTGGAGATCTCGCTGCCAAGATTGATCCATATTTGCGACCGTTGTATGACGCTCTACACGACATGGTCGGCGCGGAGCAGGCGAGGTCAATGCTGGAGCGTCAAATAGTCGAGGTGGCGCCGCTCGCATTCATGCGTGGTCGAACGCTCAACAATTCGTTCGTCATCTTGGATGAAGCCCAGAACACCACTCCTGAACAAATGAAGATGTTCCTCACGCGTATTGGCTTCGGAACGAAGGTCGTCGTCACGGGTGATACGACGCAGGTCGACGTACCAGACGGCCGCAGCGGGCTTCGTGGAGTCGAGAAGGTACTGACGGGAATTCGTGACCTTGCCTTCGTTCACCTCGATGCGTCTGACGTCGTGCGCCATCGAATCGTCGCAGACATCGTCGCGGCCTACGAGGGGAACGATCAGGCTCGCCGAGGCGAGCCAGCTTCGTGATGTTGCGGCGTCCGGGAAAGTATGCGCCTCGGAGAAGCGGGGGAGATGGCGACGTTGAAGTCTTCGTAGTTGATGAACAGCATGCCCATCCGATGGACCTGTCGCGTTGGCAGACGCTCGCAACTCGCGTGTTGATTGACGAACGTGTGACAGGGCAGAGCGAACTCACCATTGTCTTTGCAGATGAATCGACGATGACCGAATTGAATGAGCAGTTCATGGGCAAGCAGGGACCAACTGACGTTCTTGCCTTTCCGATCGACGCAATCGAGGCATCGAGGACTCCTGGGCCGGGGGCGCTTTCGTTCGGTCCGACGAAGAAGCCTGTCGATGTTCACGACCACCCCCTCCTTCTCGGCGACGTCGTGATTTGTCCTGCTGTCGCGTCGCTCCAGGCCCCTACGCATGCTGGCGATTTTGAAAGTGAAATTGCACTCCTCATCGTTCATGGAATTCTTCACGTTCTTGGCTCCGACCATGACACGCCAGAAGCACAGGCCGAAATGTGGTCGCTGGAACGCAAGCACCTTGAAACCCATTTTTGGTGTGGTAAAGCTCCGGAAACCTTCCGGCACGTTCCCGAAGGATCGATGTGATCGCGACCACTTTTTCCAACATGCATGCGTGGATGATTCTCGCGATCGTCGTACTTCTCGTCATCCTTGTGTTTCTTGCGCTTGCAGAAATGAGCCTCTCGCAGATGACCAAGCCCCGAGCGGCGGCACTCCTCGAACAGGGGGTCCGCTCTGGCAAGGCACTCACTCGTTTGGCGGAACAGCCAACGCTCTGGGTCAATCCGCTGCTCCTCACCGTGAACGTGTGTCAGACGATCCAGGCGACGTTGACCGGAATAGTCGCGGGAGATCTCTTTGGCGCCCCAGGAGTCGTCGTCGGTGTCGTATTGAACGTCGTACTCTTCTTCGTCGTCGCCGAGGCCGTTCCGAAGACGTATGCGCTCCTGCATCCAGTGAAGGGCGCGACGATGACTGCACGACCTGTAGAAATGCTCGTTCGGTTCTGGCCCCTTCGAATCGCATCCAGCCTGCTGATTTCGTTGACGAACGTGATCGTCAAGGGCGAAGGACTGAAGCAAGGCCCATTCATCGGTGAATCGGAGTTTCTCGGCATCGTCGAGGCCGCCGCGCAGGAGAGCGTTATCGAGCACGAGGAACGTGAGCTGATCGAGTCGGTCATCGAATTTGGGGACACCGTCGTTCGCGAAGTCATGGTGCCTCGCCCGGACATCGTCTTCGTCGATGACGATCTCACGGTGACGATCGCATTGAATAAGGCAGTCGAAGAAGGTTTTAGTCGCCTGCCGGTCTTCCGCAAGGACGACGACGAGATCGATGACGTCGTCGGTGTTGTCTACGTGAAGGACCTCGTGCGAGCAGAGCGTGCGGGCCAAGGTGCGGACCCGATCGTTGGTCTCATGCATCACATGGACGTCATTCCGGAAACAAAGCTCGTGGCAGAGATCATGCGCGCGATGCAGGCCAACAAGTACCACATGGCGATGGTGGCCGACGAATATGGCACGATCGTCGGACTCGTGACGCTCGAGGACTGCCTCGAAGAACTGGTGGGCGAGATCGTCGATGAGCACGACGAGGAACATGCCGTAGTCCAAGCCATCGGAAACGGAGAATTCCTCGTTGCCGGATCACTCCCCATTTCCAAGGTCAACGATGAACTCCAACTCGCCCTTCCGGAGAAGGACTACGACACCTTGGGCGGATTCATCTTTGGCGAACTCGGCAAGGTGCCTCGATTCGGTGACCACGTCGAGTGGAATGGGTGGCGATTCAGCGTCGAGACCCTCGACGGCCGGCGCATCAAGCGTGTACGGGTCACGAGCGTTTCTGTCTGACCACTAGGGTCGGGTAGATGGACATCTCCCTTCACGGCAAGACCGCGCTTGTAACTGGTGGCTCACGAGGTATCGGCAAGGCAATCGCGACCACCTTCGTCCGCTGTGGCGCGAACGTGATGATCGTGTCTCGCAAGGAGGATTCCCTGCGTGCGACGGCCGACGAGATCGGCGGGAACATCTCGTATTTCGCGGCGAACACCGGCGACGTAGAGAGCGCAGAGGTGGCCGTTGGGAAGACGCTCGAAAAATATGGATCGCTGGACATCTTCGTCAATAATGCGGCGACGAATCCGTATGCCGGGCCGATGATGGATGTCGACCAGTCGCGTTACGACAAGACGTTCCAAGTCAACCTCCGGGGTCCCGTGTTCTGGACTCAATCCGTGTGGAAGCACTGGATGAAGGACCATCCGGGTGTCATCGTCAATGTCGCATCCATCGGCGGCCTCCGAACCGAAGCCAGCCTCGGGGTCTACAACCTGACGAAGGCCGCAATCATTCACATGACTCGTCAGTTGGCGGGTGAGCTCGGTTCGACGCGGGTCGTTGGAGTCGCCCCGGGCTTGATCGTGACTGACTTTGCTCAGATGCTTGTCGACAATTTCGGGGAGACACTCGCCAAGCGACTTCCAACGAAGCGCCTTGGCCAACCGCAAGACATCGCCAACCTCGTTGCCTTCCTTGCAAGCGACCTTGCGTCGTGGATTACCGGCGAGACCTACGTGATCGACGGTGGCGCAGGTGTGACCGCGGGAACCATGTAGCGAATGAGTTTTGCTCCTCCGGCGAGGAGCGCAATTGTCGCCACGATCGAGCCGGCGAGATACGGGGCCCTCAGTCCGAATGCATGGGCGATGAAGCCCCCGACGAGCGAGCCAAGCGAGATCGATCCGGTGCCGATGAACCGATAGACGCTGTTCACTCGTCCGAAGAGTTGCTCCGGTATGAGGCGTTGCCGGAGCGATACGGTGACGATGTTCCAGGTCGTACTTGCCACTCCCATGAAGAGCATCCAGCAAGCGATGACTGCAATTGATGGGAAGAGCGCATAGATCAGACCATCAATGGCAAAAATGACATAGGCGTAGACGATCGTGTTCCGTCCGAGTTTGCTGGCGATTCGATCTCCAATCATTCCGCCAAGGATCGAACCGATTGCGAGGATTGCGAGCAGGACCCCATAGAGCGAACCAGTGACTCCGAGTTCGTCTGCCGCATATTTCACCCAGATTGCGGCACCGAGGGCTCCGGCGAAGTTGACGCAGCCGAGCATGAGGGCGAGCAGTCGGATGAACCGATGGCGCCAAAGCCACGTCAAGCCATCGAGAAGGTCGCGGCGAAATTGCCGAACTTCTTTGTTGCTCTGGGTTGCGTCGGGGCGAAAGGGAATCCGTGAGATGATGACTGCAGCGAGTGCGAACGACGCTGCGTTCAGTCCGAATGGTGTTCCAACTGCGATAACGAAGAGCCACGATCCGGCCGGCAATCCGATGAAGTTATTGCAGATCATTTCTGCGGAATAGAGCAGTCCGTTGGCGCGCTCGAGCGATTCCTTCTCGACAATTGCCGGGAGAATCGCTTGGGCGGTCATGTCAAACACCACTTCACACGCCCCGATGGCCGTCATGAGGGATATCAGGATCCAAATCGACATCGCATTCGTCGAGGCGAGAATCGCCAGCGTTGAATACAGCGCGGCTCTGAGACAATTGACGACGACCATGGTGGTTCGTCGATCAATTCTGTCGATAATCACGCCCGCCGGCAGCGTGAGAACGAGCCACGGAAGCGAACTTGCAAAGCTCACCGCTCCGATGAGTCTTGTGTCGCTCGTCAGTCTGAGTGCGAGGAGTGGTGTCGCCGCGAGCGCTAGTCCATCACCAATATTTGATATCGAAGAGGCCGAGAACTGCAGCCAGTAACGAAGGGGAAGGCGGGTGCTCACCGCGCAAGCGTAGCGAGTGCAACTTTGTCGACCTTGCCACTCGAAGTACGTGGGAAGGACTCCATGCAATAGATCTTCTTCGGCATGAAGTAGGCAGGAAGGCGATCGAGAATTGCCTCGCGAACCTCCTCGCGCTGGACCGAGCGTCGCGTCTCGAGGAACACCTCGACCACTTGACCCCATTCGTCGTCAGCTACGCCGACGACGGCGACATCGTCGACTTCGGACATCTCCCTCAGTACCTGTTCGATTTGCTGGGGCCAGATATTCTCGCCTCCGCTGATGATCATGTCGGTCAGACGCCCTTGCACTTCGAGTCGCCCGTCGACGAGGCGACCGATATCGCCGGTAGGTAACCACCCATCAAGCGTCTTTAGTGAAGCGCCGATGTAGCGAGTACAAAGCGTCGGAGATTTGATATCGATCTCGCCGTCGCGAATTCGAATTTCCACTCCAGGAAGCGCCACTCCGTCGTATGCGATACCGCCGCCGGTTTCCGTGGATCCATAAGTGACGGTCACGTTGGGAGGGAGGTCTGGTGGGGCGGCTTGGCCCCCGAGCAAGATTCGCTTGAAGAGGCTTGAGTCAATTCGTTTCAGTGCGGTCGGAACGAGTGAGACATGCGTGCACCCAGACCGCGCGGCTGATTCACATCTCGCGGCGTCAAAGGTTTCGTGGAGTGTGAGTGCCGCACCGGAGTGCCTCGCACGAGAGATGATGCTGAATCCGCCAATGTGTGAAACCGGGATGCATGCCAACCAGTGGTCCTGCGACGTGGAGCCGAGTGCGGATGTTGATGCGACGGCAGAAGCACTTAAGGATGCATGGGTGTGAACGACGCCTTTTGGAGCACCGGTAGATCCGCTCGTAGCGATCACGAGAGCCTCATCGGCTTCCATCTGGGAACCTCCCGAGAGCTCAATCTGCGCATCGCTCGTTCGGATGGCACTTGCTCCAAAAGCTTTGGCGAGCGAACGTCGAAGTTCGGGCGATAGGCGTTGGTCGAGAGGGAGTACTGCATCGCCGTCGCTCCATGCTTGGTCGAGTTCAGCAATGAATCGATCAGAGGCAGGGATGTCGATTGCGATGAGCCTGTTCACGAATACAGGCTAAGCCGACTTTTCGTGCGACACTGAAGAGGTGACGAATTCCGTTCGATTGTGGATTGCTGGTTCGCGTCCGAAGACGCTTCCCGCGGCGGTCGTGCCCGTGGCAGTCGGATATTCCACGGCGATTGCACGGCACGACGATTCGATCGTTCATCTTTCGAACGTGGCCCTGGCACTACTGGTCAGCCTCGCCCTGCAAGTAGGTGTGAACTTCGCGAATGACTACTCGGATGGAGTGAAGGGGACCGATGCGCGCCGGGTCGGGCCGTTGAGACTCGTCGGATCTGGATTGGTTCCGGCTCCGACCGTCAAGCGTGCCGCATTCTCTTGCTTTGTTGTAGCTGCAGTGGCTGGCCTCGGAATCGCAGCCACGACCTCGTGGTGGCTAATCGCAGTCGGGGTTGCATCCATTGTGGCTGCGTGGACGTACACCGGCGGTCCGTCCCCGTACGGCTATCTCGGATTTGGCGAGTTGTTCGTCTTCGTGTTCTTCGGTGTCGTCGCAACGCTGGGGACTACGTATGCCGTGAGTGAGCGGATCGCGTGGGCAGATGTCGTGTCCTCGTGCATCGTCGGTGCACTTGCGGTCGGATTGCTCATTGTCAACAACCTTCGTGACATACCAAGCGATTCGGTTGCAGGAAAGAAGACACTTGCGGTTCGGCTTGGAGACGGTCGGACCCGATGGCTGTACTGCGCAGTAATCGGCATTTCAGCGGTCGGAATCGCCGCTCTCGCCGCAAGCCGCCCGTGGGCTGCCCTTGCCTTGTGTGGATACGGGCTTGCGTATCGGCCGGTGAGGAGAGTGGTTCAAGGCGCTCGTGGCGCAGAGCTGATCCCCGTGCTCGGAGGAACTGCTCGCGTCCAACTGGTCGTCGGAATGTTGCTTGCGTTCGGACTCGTGGCCTCCTAAGCCGAAATTCGACGTTTCACGAAGTCTGCGAGCACCTCGGCACATCGAGCTGGGTGGTCGAGGTGCGCGGCATGTCCCGCATCGCCGATGACGACAAATTCACTCGAGGAAATCCCTTCGTGGAGGTCGCGTCCGAGTTGGACGTATTTCTTGTCGCGCTCACCAGCGATGATCAACGTCGGGACGCTGATGGCAGATAACTCTTGCCAATACGAAGGCTGCGCGCCTGCACCACACAGACGAAGGCTCGCTGCAAGCGATCGCGGCAGATTGGTGAGGCGTCCGCGCAAATCCTGTTGATCGAGGGTCGTCTCGGCGAACATCGGCTGGGACGTCCACTCCTCGAGGAATTTGGCCGTGCCGATCGATTCGATTCGCGCTGCAAGTTTTTCGTCGGATGCTCGGCGCTCTGCGCGGGATGCGTCATCGGAGATTCCAGCCGTAGCACTGACGAGGACGAGCCCGCGCAGCAGGGATGGATTACGTATTGCTGCCGCGAGTGCGAGCCGTCCTCCCATGCTGTATCCCACGAGGACCGACCCTGCCGCGGATGCGCCCACGAGGTCCGCCGCTGATTCGAACTGGACTGACACCGATTGCGCCTCGCCATGGTGTGGTGCGTCAACGGATACGCAGCGGAATCGGTCATCGAGAAGATCGATGATCGGACTCCAGGACGCTCTTGTCTGCGTGAAACCATGCACGAGGGTGAGTGTTGGTTCACCCGATCCACTCATTGAGGAGGGCAGTTTCATCGTTCCTGCGTGAGCATTCGGCGGAGGACGCGTTCGAACATCTCCGTATCCTGCGCGCCGGGGATCGACCAACGGTCGTCAATGATGAAGGTTGGCACGGCCGTGATCCCATTCTCGGCGGCGATTGCGAGCCATTCTGCGACTTCGTCACGGTGAGCGTCAGAGCGGAGCATGGTGAGGACTTCCTGAGGGTTGCATCCGCCGCCGACGGCGCACTCTGCGAGAACGTCGTGGTCGGCGATGTCGCGCCCATCTCGGAAATAGGCGTTCATGATTGCCTCGTTAACGTCCATTTGCGCCGCTGCTCCGTATCGCGATTCGACATAGGCGAGGAGTCGGTGCGCCGAGAGTGTGTTTGCGCGGAGTGCCACGTCCATGTTGAAGGTGATCCCATCGGCTGCGGCCACTTCGGTCACGTGGCGCAAGATGGCCTCGGCTTTCTCTGGTCCTCCGAACTTCTTGGCGTAGGCGTCGGCGACCGGCGTCGCTTCGCCGATTGGGGCGCTTGGATCGAGTTGGAACGGGCGCACGACGATCTCGAGGTCCAGGGCCAAGCCGTCTGACCGGAGCGCTTCGACCGCTCGTTCGAACCGACGTTTTCCAATAAAACACCACGGGCAGACGAGGTCGGAGAAGATTTCTACCTTCACAGGTGCCACGATAGAGGGGATGAATCAGAAGCACTCGGATGCAGCGACGTTTTGCGCGACGCTGGTCAACGAGTGGATCGCTCTCGGGCTCAAACATGCAGTCGTTGCTCCTGGCTCACGAAGTACACCACTCGCAGTCGCGCTCTCGGCTCGCTATGAAATCGACGTTCACGTCTTCCATGATGAGCGTTCGGCCGCGTTTTGCGCTCTTGGGATCGGGCTTTCGACGGGGGTCCCTGCTCTCGTGCTGTGCACGTCCGGGACGGCTGCGACGCATTTCCACGCGGCTGTCGTCGAGGCGGGTCTTTCGCTCGTGCCGATGCTCGTGTGTACCGCCGACCGGCCACCGGAACTCCACGGAGTTGGCGCTCCTCAAACCATCGACCAGCAGCACCTCTATGGATCTGCGGTGCGCGACTTCATCGACGTCAAGCCTCAGAGTTCCTCCGATGCTCCAACTTGGCGAGGAATCGCCCGCTCGGCCTGGGAAACCGCGTGCGCACGACACAATCCGGGGCCAGTTCACCTGAATCTTGCCTTTCGCGAGCCGCTCGTCGGGGTCGCCGGGGATCTTCCTCCGCGCGATGCATACGAGCCCGTGACGGAGACTCACGTGGATAGGGATGCCTCGCTCGACGACCTTTTCAACAGCTCTCGTGGTGTGATCGTCGCTGGGGAAGGAATCGCTGACGCGGAGTTCGTGGGAGGTTGGCTCGATCGTCTCGGCTGGCCGGTCATTGCCGATCCACGGAGCGGTCTACGGATCTCGAGTGATCGCATGACGAATGCGCCTGTCATCTCGGCTGCTGATCCGATCTTGCGGTCGGGCGTGATGCAATCACTCCTGAAACCAGACGTCATCGTGCGAATCGGTGAACCACCCGTATCGAAAGTGGTCAATGCCTGGCTTGCCCAGGCAGGGGCGAAGTATGTCGCGCTTTCACGTCGCCACGTCGTCACGGACCCCGATCGAGTGGTGACTCAGTCGCTGTGTGGTCCGATCGAGTCGCTGCTCGAAGCGATCGGGGACCTGCAGGGACACCCGGACGAAGCGTGGATCGCGAATTGGTCGTCTGCGGAGGGCCTCGCGCGAGATGTGATCGACCAGTCCATGAGCGATTCTTCGCTACACGAGGCAAAGGTTGCGCACCTTCTCATAGACCAGCTGGGTGACGACACGTGTTTCGTCGTGTCCTCGAGTATGCCGATCAGAGACGTCGAGTGGTTCGGCGGGAAGCGGAATGATCTTCGCGTGCTGTCCAATCGTGGTGCGAACGGAATCGACGGGATCGTGGCGACCTCAATCGGCGTCGGCCTTGGGTCAGGCGAGCCCGTCACCGTCCTCATCGGAGACGTCGCCCTCGTCCACGATTCGTCTTCGCTCGTGAACATCGTCGACCACGCGATTGATATCCATCTCGTCCTCGTTGACAATCGAGGAGGAGGGATCTTTTCGTTCCTGCCGCAGGCCGAGGCTTTGGACGTCGATCAATTCGAAAAACTCTTCGGAACTCCGCATTCCACCGAATTTTCTGCGTTGTGTCAGGCGCATGGCATCGAGTATCGCGAGGTCACGAGTGAGGAGGAGTTGATCGAGATGTCGTTGCGAGACGGCGTCCGGCTCTCGCATGTCCGAAGCGATCGCCGCGAGAACGTTGAGATTCACCGCAGGATCAACGAGGCGGTCGTGGCGGAGCTCGAAAGGGCCTTTCCTACGGCCTGATAATGGCGGCAAGCATTGCTTGCAATTTTGCCTGCGTCTCGGCGAGTTCTGCGAGTGGATCGCTCTCGGCGACGATCCCGCCACCCGCATACAACCTCGCCATACGCCTGTCGTCGCTGAACACCGCACAGCGGATCGCGACTGCAAAGGTCCCGTCTCCTGCCGAATCGAACCACCCGATCGCTCCGCCATATCGACCGCGATCGATTCCTTCGTGTTGCGCGATCAACTGCAGCGCTCTCTCTCGCGGGAATCCACCGAGAGCGGGCGTCGGTGAAAGGAGGTGGGCCGCTTCGAGCGCGTCGAGCCGCGGCGTTGAAAGTGCGCCTTGCAGGCGTGTTCCGAGGTGCTGGACGTTGGCGACCTTGACGACAGTCGGCTCGGGCTCCCAGTCAAGGTAGGAGCAGTAGGGAAGCAGGGTGTCGTGCACCATGTCGATGACTACACGATGTTCGATCTGGTTTTTCGGACTCGCAAGGAGATCGGCGGCTAGCTGCTCGTCGATGGTGGGGTCGCCGGTGCGGGGGGTGGTCCCTGCGAGTGGATGGCTCGCGATCTCGTTGCCGCGGACTTCTACGAGGAGCTCTGGCGATGCGCCGACGAGTCCGTCGAAGGAATACCGATAGCTCGATCCGAACGAAGCCTTGAGACGGAGGAGCAATCCGTGAACGTCGATTGGTTGGTCCGCCTCGACGACGACGTCACGGGCGATGACCGCCTTGGTGATCTCTCCGGCGCGTACGGCATCCCGCACCGTCTCGACCGCGGCAAGGTAACGCTCAACTGCGATGCCGGGTCGGACGCGAAAACCGTTGGATGTCGCACTTGCTCGACGCCCAGTCGAGATGTCGGGGGTTGAACCTTCGAGGAATGCAAACCATTCGGCACCGTCGAGGTCCTTGACGATCCATTGTTCGGGCAGGATGAAGTCTCCGTCGCGCTCGCGATCAAATGGGATCGATCCGATCAGAAGTGGCCGGGTTCCACTTCTCTCCTCTGGGCAGTCGACGGTGATCGACTCGAGGAGGGCCTTTGCTCCACTTCTCGTCGTGCGGGCGGCGGTCCCGCGACCGGCGATTCCGACGCCATCACGGACGAAAAGGTGTCCAGACGATCCGCAGTAGTCGTTGAGATCGATGGACGCGTCAGTGAACTCGCGGAGCGGTCGGACGACGAACCTCAACTCGACCTCGTTGCGTGGATCAATTGCGTGAGGCCTCCGCTCAGTTGGCGGTGGACGACGTGCTCAAAACCGGAACTCTCGAGAAGCGCGACGAGGTGATGCGGTTCGGGCAGATATGCCACGCTCTTCGGGAGGTAGCGGTATGCAGCCCGATCGGAGAGAAGACCGCCAATGAGCGGAACGATCCTCCCGAAGTAGATGCCATTGCCAAATCGCAGGAGTGGATTCTGGGGAACACCGACGTCGAGCAAACTGATTCGACCATTCGGGCGTACGACGCGGTGGAGCTCTTCGAAGAACTGTTTGAGGTCGACGAGGTTGCGCAGCGCGAATCCACACGTCACTCCGTCTACACATGCATTCGGAACGGGGAGTTGCAGGATGTCGGCCTGGACACGAGGAGCTGCACTCCTCCCGGCGTGCAACATCCCGTACGACAGGTCCACCGAGACCGGCTTCATTCCGGCAGCCGTAAGGTCGATGCACATGTCGCCCGTCCCGCTTGCGAGGTCGAGGACCACACTGCCTTCAGGTAGGCCGAGTGCACGGAGGGCAATCTTTCGCCACCGAACGTCGAGACGAAAGGTCATGATGCGGTTGACGAGGTCGTAGCGCGGGGCGATCTGGTCGAACATGTCCTGCACAGCAGCACGCTTTTCGTTGCCGTGAAGCAGTCCCTCGGTATCCCACGAAGACCGGGTGCGAGTACCTTTTCGAGCCACGAACAAAGGCTACGACCACAGCACGCCTTCGGTGCCGACCGAGGTGCTTGGTAGCGTCGAGACGTTCAACACATGGGGGTCGTGAGTGATCGATTTTTCGTTCCCACCTGAGGTGGAAGAGGTCCGTGTCAAGGTCCGTGACTTCATGGACTCTGTCGTTCGTCCACGATGGGAATCGATCGATCAGTCCGATCGGTCGCAGGTCATCAAGTCGATCGTCTCCTTGCGCAAGTCTGCGCGCGACGAGTGGTCCCTGTGGCTACCACACATGCCCAAGGAATGGGGTGGCATGGGGCTCGGCCCAACGGCGATGGCAGCGGTGTCGGCCGAAGCGGGCAAAGTTGGCATCGGACCGTACGTCCTCAACGCCCAGGCCCCAGATGAAGGAAATCAGCACACGTTGCTCCACTGGGGGACACCCGAACAGAAGGAAAAGTACCTCCGTCCGCTGTGCGAAGGAACCGCTCGGTCGTGCTTTGCGATGACCGAGCCTGAGGTTGCCGGAAGTGATCCGACCTTGATTCGCACGACCGCCTATCAGGATGGTGACGAGTGGGTGATCAACGGCCACAAGTGGTTCATCTCTGGAGCTCGAGGCGCACAGTTCGCCCTTCTCGTCGCGCGAACGGAGGACGATCCCGACCTACCGCAGGCCGCAAACTCGTGTTTCATCGTCGACATCCCGAGTGACGGCTGGGAAGTCGTTCGAGACATCGAGACGATGTCGGGGAGCCACAATCACTGTGAGATCCGAATCACGGACCTACGCGTTCCGGCGAGCAACATGCTCGGTGGGAGAGGTCAAGGTCACTTGCTCGGTCAGTATCGACTCGGTCCCGCTCGATTGGCGCACTGCATGCGTTGGATCGGTCAAGCGGAAGCTGCTCTCGACATGATGGTTGCGCGTTCCCTCGAGCGTTTCTCACACGGTTCGCTCCTTGCCGAGAAGCAGGGTATCCAGTGGTTGATCGCCGACTCTGCGATGGAGATGTATCAGGGAAAGCTGATGATCCTTCATGCTGCCTACAAGATCGAACACGGTCTCGACTTCACGTCTGAGGTGTCGATGGCGAAGCATTTCGTCGCCAACAGTCTGTGGAACATCGTCGATCGAGCGATCCAGGTACACGGCGCACTCGGATATTCGACCGACACGCCGCTCGCCGGAATGTTGCAACAGGCGAGATGGAGCCGGTTCGCGGATGGTGCTGACGAGATTCACCAGATGCGCATCGCCCAGCGGACGATTGCCGCGTACAAGGACCACGGCACCACCAGGAAAGCGACTGGAGATCTCCCACTATGACGAGCATCCACAATTCCTCGATCACCTTCGGTGTCTTCATGCCTCAGGGTTGGAAGATGGAACTCGTCAGCATCCCGACGGCAACGGAGAAGTGGCAAGCATCGGTCGATGTCGCGGTCCGCGCCGAGCAGGCTGGCTTCGACTCGGTTTGGGTGTACGACCACTTCCACAACGTGCCGCGGCCGGCACACGAGGCGGTGTTCGAGTGCTGGACGGCAATGGCTGCGATCAGCCAATTGACAAAGACGATTCGACTCGGACAAATGGTCGGGTGCAACCTGTACCGACCGCCGTCGCTTCTCGCCAAGATCACGTCCACGCTCGATGTCATCTCTGGTGGACGACTTGATTGGGGAATTGGAGCGGGCTGGTACGAAAACGAGTGTCGGGGATACGGTTATCCATTCCCGGTTCCGAAAGATCGCATCGCCATGCTCCGCGAAGCCGTCGAGATCGTCACTTCAATGTGGACCAAGAGTGAGACGTCCTATGACGGCAAGTTCTATCAATTGTCGCGAGCAAATTGTGATCCGAAGCCATTGCAGCAACCACGACCGCCGATATGGATCGGGGGTGGCGGCGAGCAACTCACGTTGCGTGTCGTCGCCCAGTACGCCGACTACTCGAATTTTGGAGGCACTCCCGCCGAGTTTTCACGAAAGCGAGAGATCTTGAAGGGTCACTGTGAAGTTGTGGGTCGCGACGAGGATTCCATCGTCAAGACGTGGTCGCCGGAAATCCTCATCCGCTCGACGGAAGCTGAATTGCGTGCCGGGCAGTCGCTCAGCATCAGAGGTGAGCCGTTCGAGCAGTGGAGGGACTCAAACCTCGTCGGAACACCCGAGCAGGTCGAGGCGAAGATTCGCGAGTACATCTCGCTCGGTTGCAGAGGCTTCGTGCCCTGGTGTGTCGATTATCCGACGTTCGACACGTTGGATGCTTTCGGCGAAATTGCGGCGCGTGTGCGCAGGGAGTTTCCGGCCTAGGCGTAGTAGCGGAAGATCACTTCTGCGACGCACGAGGGCTTCGACGAGCCCTCGACCTCGAACGTGACTTCGATGGTCACCTGAACGCCGCCGGTCACCTGCTCGACGTTCATCAACTTTGCTCCGGCCCGAAGTTTCGCCCCGACCGGAACCGGTGCCATGAATCGGACACGATTCGCCCCGTAATTGACTCCCATCTTCACGCCCTCTACTCGCCAAATCTGAGGGAGAAGTGCAGGTCCGAGCGAGAGCGTGAGGTATCCGTGTGCGATCGTTCCACCGAACGGACCCGACTTGGCCTTCTCGACGTCGAGATGGATCCATTGATGGTCGCCGGTCGCGTCGGCGAACAGCTGGACACGCTCCTGAGTCACCTCTAGGTAGTCGCTGTACCCGAGATGTTCACCGATGTGACTGGAAAGCTCTTCGATGCTCTTGATGATCGTCGTCATGGAAGAAGTCTGGCAGATGGTCGTCGGCTCACACGAACCGACGGACCTTGCCTAACGGAACCAGATGCGCTGGTGTTCCTTGCTTTGCGGGTGAAGGAGGAGTGCGAGGAGGGCGACGTTGAAGGCGAAGCTGATGAGACCGGTCCCGAAGAGTCGGTAGCGCAGTGAGGCGCCGAGGTCCGAATACACGATGAAGTTGATGGGAAAGGGACTGATCGCCGCCGCGACGCTGAGTCGATACCCAAGGCGTCGCTCATTGGCCATATACAAACCACCGAGTGCGTACAGCGCAACAATGACCAATCCGATGAAGAGGCCACCGGCGTAGCGAAACCTCAGGTAGTACATCTCGCCGCCGCCGTCGAGGAGGTCGACGAGGGCAAAGAAACCGTCGAGGTAGAGGAGCCACGTTGCGATCTGCAACGTCTGTGGATGCATGCGATTGAACCACACTTTGAAATTGATCTGCGACACTCAACCAGTGTGGCAGAACTAGCCTCACGGTGTGCGCTCAGGATTCGTCTCTCTCGTCGGTCGTCCGAACGTCGGGAAGTCGACTCTGGTCAACGCCCTCGTTGGGCGCAAGGTGAGCATCGTGTCGAACAAGCCGCAGACCACGAGACGGGCCGTCCGGGGTGTACTCACGAGGGGTGACGTACAAGTCGTGTTTGTCGACACCCCAGGACTCCACAAGCCGGTATCTGCGCTCGGCGAGAAGGTCAATGCAACTGCACTCAGTTCAGCGAACGACGTCGACGTCACCTGCCTCGTGATCGACGCGACCAAACCGATCGGATCGGGGGACGAATGGGTTGCGGCCCGCGTTGACATGTCGCGGTGCATCGTCGTGCTGAACAAGGTGGACAAGGCGTCACGGGAACAGCTGCTAGCCCAGTTGGATCGCGCGTCGCGCTTTGGGGCTGAGTCGTATTTTCCGGTTTCCGCTGCGACGGGCGAAGGGCTCGAAGGCCTCGCAGAGCACCTCTTTTCGTTGATGCCGGACGGCGACTTCCTCTATCCGTCCGAGATGGTCGCGGAAGCTGATGATGTGGTCTGGGTCGCCGAACTGGTGCGCGAAGCGCTGCTTGATCGAACCGATGATGAACTGCCGTATTCGATCGCGACACGGGCCAGCGTCTCGGATGAGGGGACGATCGTGTGCCAGATCGTCGTCGAGCGCGAGAGCCAGAAGGGGATGGTGATCGGCAAGGGCGGCGAGATGCTGAAGGCCGTTCGTCGCGCGGTCACTCCTCAGATGCCCCGAGGTGCGCGGCTCGAGTTGCAGGTTGTCGTCGACAAGAATTGGCAGCAGCGTGCGGATCGGGTCGAGCGACTCGGTTACTGATCCGTCTAGCCAGTGACGACGAGGTTTGAATAGTCGTCGAAGGTCACCGGCGTCTGGGGACCCGCGAGGTCTCCTCGTCCGCGCGGCACACCCGTGGGTTCGCCGTCGACGGAAAAGAGCACTTGTCCGATTCCGGGTCTACTCGTCAGGGTGAGCACGATCTGGGCGACGGCGAGACGCTGGTCGAGTGGACTCAGCGTGTCGAGAAGCCCACGAGTCGAATCGACCGTTGCGACGCCCCTTTCGACGCTCACGGTTGCAGAGAAGGTTCTTGGAATCGCGGTGCGAAGCCCTGCGAGTGCAGGGTCTTGTACGTCGAGGGCACTGAGTGTCGCAAGTGCCTGGTCGGGACCGGCTGGTGCCGCGACCAGGCGAACGATCTTGAGGACACGTGAATTGCTGATGAAGTATGCGTCGATCTCTTCGGTCGAGGTTTCCGACCCTGGCAACGTCGTTTGTGAATTCGGCGCCATCGTCGTCCGGGGTGCCGACAATTCGTACGGCACTTCCGAGTTGGGAATCGCCTCAAAGTCGCCTCCAGCCGGAACTGCACACGATGCGCACAAGGCCACAACGAGCGCAGTTCTTACGATCAGTCGAGAGTCAATCGTCACGATGGGTTTCCGCTTTCGTCACTGGGTATCCGCCGTGCGATGGAAACGATGAAGGTTGCGCCTCCCTCGGAAGAGTTGGCCACTGAAGCGGATCCACCAAGCGCGCGTGCATGCTCGGCGACGATTGCGAGGCCAAGTCCCGACCCGGTCGAATTGCGCGAGGCGGATCCGCGCGCGAAGCGCTCGAAGATGCGCTCTCGCTCGCTGACCGCGATTCCTGGCCCTCGGTCGTCGACGGAGATGGAGAAGCCCTCGGGGGTCGTTTCAAGTGCCACCCGAGTTGCACCGCCCGCATGGTCGCGGGCATTTTCGAGCAGGTTGACGATGATGCGTTCGATGCGTCGTCGGTCGAGCAGGCCGATAGCCGACGATTCTCCGTGGAGCCGTGCGTCGAACGGAACATCCGAGAACCCGTAGCGATTCATCACCCGGGGAATGAAGTCTGCAAGGTCGACTTCGTCGAGACTGCTCTCGCTCGCCCCGGCATCAAGGCGTGAGAGTTCGAGGAGGTCGACGACGGTGCGGTCGAACCTCTTGACCTGTGAGGCGACGATGTCGATTGCCTGTTGATTACGTTCCGTGAAGTCCCCGCGGCGCGCGACGATGACGTCGACCGCAGCAGCGAGTGCCGTGACGGGACTCCGCAGCTCGTGGCTCACATCACTCGCAAAGCGTTGTTCCCGTTCGATTCGAGTCTGGACTGCGTCGACCATCTCGTTGAAGGAGTGCACGAGCTGGTCGAGGTCCGGGTCGTCTTCTGGATCGAGACGGGTATCGAGTCGTCCGGTCGCGATGGTGTTTGCAGCCTTCGTCACCCGTGCGAGTGGTCGAAGTGCGGTTCTGCTCATGGCGAGACCGAGTGCTCCCGCCGCGACGGTGATGAGGAGGACGCCCGCGAGAAGTGTCCCCTGGATCGTGCGCAGCGTCGTTTCGACGTCGTCGAGTGGGAAGGCCTCGAAATACTGCGCACCGAGTGAGGGAATGGCAACTCCGACTCCCTCGTAGGGTTGGCCGTTAAACGTGAACCGTTGACGACCGCTCGTTCCCGCCAAGGTGCGTTCGACGAGGAGCGGCGGGAGGTTCGACTGGGTAAAGCGCAATGGCTCTTGCGCATAGAAGCTTTCGATGTTTACGTCTGTGGCGTCGAGGTGGAGAACGGCGTAACCGCCTCGCTCGCTGCGGATGTTGGTCATGACGTCCGCGACGTTTGATCGATCTCCCGCGATCACCGTGCGCACCAGCTGGGCGTTGTTGAATGCCTGCCGTTTGGCAACGACGGTTCGTTGACCAAGGAGGTATGACCTCGTGCTCGCGTAGGTGACGACGCTCAGTGCAAGAGCTGCGGCCAGAGCAGCGAGTCCGAAGAAGGTCACCATTCGGCCGCGCAGGCCGAGCCGAGGGCGAAGTGCTTGGCGCGCCACGCTCTCAGCATGGCAGGGAAGTGAACCGGAACCGATGGGCCCAAGGGGGAGCATGGACCCATCGGTTCAGTGGTCTCACCCTGCCTGCCCCGTTTGACGCTTTGGGGCCGAAAGTATGCGATTTCTGTAACAATTTGCGACCGTCAGGCAGAATGCGAGGCGTGGCGACGCTGCTCTTCATCGAGGATGACCCGAACATTCGCACGGCCCTGCGACTGAGTCTCGAGGACGAGGGTTACCGAGTCGAGGAGGCCGCCGACGGCGAATCAGGGATCAACGCCTTTCCTGCAGTCAGGCCCGATCTCGTGCTCCTCGACTTGAGACTCCCCGACATGAGTGGATTCGAGGTGTGTCGGTCATTGCGTCGATTGAGCACGGTACCGATCATTATCGTGACCGCCCAGACCGACACCCACGACCTCGTGGTCGGGCTCGAGGCAGGTGCGGACGATTACGTCACCAAACCTGTCAACACCAAAGAGTTGGCGGCCCGTATTCGCGCGTCGATCCGCCGCACGCGGCTCGCTGGCAGTGGCGGGATCGGCTCCGTGAGTGCATTCGGCGACATCGAAGTGAGGAGAGACCTGAGTGTCGTCTTGAAGGGTGGAGTGGAGATCTCGCTGACGAGGACGGAATACGACCTGCTGTGTGAATTCGCGGACCACCCGAACATGGTCCTCTCGCGCGACCAGCTCCTCGAACGAGTGTGGGGCTATGAGTATCTTGGCGACAGTCGCCTCGTCGATGCGCACATCCGGAGACTGCGCGTCAAGATCGAAGATCAGCCCGATGCCCCGAAGTTGATCACCACGGTTCGCGGCATGGGCTATCGACTCATCGTGAACGCGACAGATCGTGCAGGTAGCTAAGCACCTCGCTACGTGTGATCGTCCGCTTGAGCGGGGGGAGTTGTGCACCGAGCAGTCGACCGTACGATTTCGTCGCGAGTCGTGGGTCCAGTATCGCTACGACTCCGCGGTCAGATGAGCTGCGAATAAGGCGACCCGCGGCCTGTGCAAGTTGTGTCGCCGCAATGGGAATGTCGATCTCTGCGAACGCCGTCTGGCCGATCGCCTCTCTGCGTGCACTGAGCAGCGGATCGTCGGGGCGCGGAAAGGGAATCTTGTCGATCACGACGAGGCTTAACGTGTCCCCGGGAACGTCGACTCCTTGAAAAAAGCCCGCTGTGGCGAACAAGCATGCGCTCTCGTCGTCGCTGAATGCTTGGATGAGCGCCATCTTCGGGAGGTCGTCCTGACGCAGGATTGGAAAATCCGTCAGATCCCTGGCCGCATCGGCTGCGAGGTGCATCGAGCGATACGTCGTGAAGAGGGCGAGCGTGCGTCCGCCTGCCGCGGTGATGAGGTCGAGGATCTCTCGATTGACAGCATCATCCCGATCGTCAACTCCAGGTGCCGGTAAGTGCTTCGCGCAATATAGGTACCCACTGTTTTCATAGTCGAAGGGGCTTCCGACGTCGATCGCATCACACCTCGACATCTCGATTCCGACCCGTTGGGGTAACGAGGCTGGGATGGTCGCGCTCGTGAGCACGGCCGTGCGGCGAGTCCACACGCGTTCGGCAAGGAGTGGAGCCACATCCAGCGGCGCGAGTTCAAGGAGGGGCCGCTCCGACGTGCCCGAGACCCACCCCACGTAGGACCCACTGGCCTCGAGGCACGAGTCGATCTGCTCAATGAGTCGGGTCGCGGTCGTCACCGCGCGCAATGCCCGCTGTTTTACCGATTCGTTGGTCGAATCGATCGCTTGGACCGCCGTGAGCGCGTCGTCAGTACACAGGCGAAGATCGACGAGAGGGTCGGTCATCTCGACGTCCAGAGGGATCGTCACCCGTTGTCCCAATTTCGATGCCAGGGCTGAAGTCAATGCCGTGCCGATGCGACCGAATCGGCCGAAGAGCGCATCATCAGCGAGAACCGCTCGGATGGTGGAGGCGATTGATGCAACGCGACCGGGTCCGATTGCAATCGAGGCCGATGAACTCACGACGTCTTCGAGTTGATGAGCCTCGTCGAACACGACGACGTCATGGTCGGGAAGGATCGAACCATCAGAGGCGACGTCAAGTGCGTAGAGATGAGTGTTGACGACGACGATGTCGGCCGCCTGCGCCAGTGTGCGCGCGTGTTCTGCGAAGCACTCGGAGCCGCGAGGGCACTTGCGCGCTCCGGGGCATTCCTCACTCGTCACCGACACTTGTCGCCATGCTGAGTCGGGCACGGACCACTGAATATCACCGACATCGCCGGTCTCGGTTTCGCGAGACCACTCGACCAGACGGCGAACTCCTTCATTCGCCTGAACATCGAGGTCGAGTTGCTGTGTGCGATCGGTGACCTCATCGATGCGTTGGAGGCACGCGTAGTTGCTGCGACCCTTCAACACCGAGAAGGTGAGCTCACGTCCGAGCTCCTCGCGCACGACACTTGCCACGAGGGGAAGGTCGAACTTGGCGAGTTGGTCCTGGAGTGCCTTGGTGTAGGTTGCCACGATCGTCTTGCGACCAGAAAGCGCAACCGGCACCAAATAGCCGAGCGATTTGCCAGTTCCAGTGCCGGCCTGAACGATGAGATGGCGTCCGGACTCGATTGCTGATGTGATCTCGCGGGCCATTGAGACTTGCCCCGGTCGAGATTCGCGATCTTCAAGCCGATCGACCGTCGCCGCGAGGAGGTCGTCAACCCCCAATTTCGTCATGCGCCGCTGTGCGATTCAAGCAGGGCGAGTGCCGCGTCGAATTCACGCGCATCGAAGTCGGGCCATGTGCGCTCCGTGAAGTAGATGCGCGCACGGGGGATATGCCAAAGCAGGAAATTCGAAATTCGAGATTCACCCGATGTTCGGATGAGGACGTCGACGGGAGGCATTTCCGGCAGGTAGGTCCCCGCCGAGATGTCCTCGATCGATACCTCTCGATGTGACTTGCGGGCATTTCGAGCGGCACGGACGATTTCTGCCCGCGATCCGTAGTCAAATGCGACCGTGAGGACCATTCCCGTGTTGTGGGCGGTGTCCTCGATGGCCTGACGAATGGCCTTCTGGACGACGCTCGGTGTCTTGGCATCCGGCTCGTCGAATGGCCGGCCGATCCAGCGGACACGCACGTTGTTGGCGTTCAGTTCCTCGATGCGACCGAAGAGTTTCTTGTGCAGCGACAAGATGTGGCGCACCTCGGCACGCGGCCGAATCCAGTTCTCCGTGCTGAAGCCAAAAACGGTCAACCAACCAACGTTCCGGGCTGCAGCGTGCCGAACCACATTTGCGAGATTTTCCTCGCCGGCGGTGTGTCCGTCGGTTCGCGGAAGCCCTCGACGCCTCGCCCAGCGACCATTCCCGTCCATGATGCAGGCAACGTGCACTCCGGTCGGGAGAGGGTCGATGTGTTTCATGTCGTGGGCAACACTAGTGAGCGGGCGTGCGAGACTGGCCTGATGGCAACCGGGGAGATTTCTCGTCCACAAGGCTTCACGGTGGCCATGTCGCACGTGGTGGTGTGCGGCGGATCGCTTGACGAATGGTGCGCGATGGATGCCGCTGGGTGGTCGAGGCGGATCGACACGGTGGTCGACAGCGTCGCCTCGATGGGGGCTCGGTGGATCACCGTCTGCCCGTACGACGGAGGCGTGACCAACGAACGCCGCGAAGAGTTGATCACGCGGCTCGTGGAGACCTTGTTCGGAACGCGCAGGGGAGATCGGGTGTGGCACGTGAGTCGGAGGGGGGTCGTCGTCATCGTCGACACCTGTGCGGATGGAAAACTGCGCGTGGCAAACGCCGTGGCGACGATTCCGAAGGGCGAGAACGTCGACGAAGAAAGCCTCAAGCTTGCAGTCCTCGCGCCGGCTCTCGATGATCCCGACTTGGTGATCATCTTCGGTGATCCGACCCAACTTCCCCCCTCGCTCGTGTGGGAGCTCGCCTATAGCGAGCTCGTCTTTCTGAACGTCCCGTGGAGCCAATTCGACGCAGAGCACGTGGAGATGGCGGTCGATGATTTTGAACGCCGGGAGCGACGCTTCGGAGGAGTCGATTCGTGACCAACTATCGCGATCGAGCGATCGTGTTGAGGACCTACAAACTGGCAGAAGCGGATCGAATCATCGTGCTCCTCACCGAAGGGCACGGCAAGGTCCGCGCCGTGGCCAAAGGTGTGCGCAAGACGACATCGAAGATCGGCGCGCGCCTCGAGCCCATGAACCACGTCGATGTCCTTCTCCATCGCGGGAGGGACTTGGACACCGTGTCACAGGTCGATCTGCTCTCGGCGCATGTTGATCTCCGTTCGGATCTTGATGTGCTCACGAGTGGCATGGCTCTCCTCGAGGGCGCGGACCACATGACCCAAGACCGCGAAGCGTGCCCGCAGGTGTACCGGATGCTCCTCGGAGCATTGACGACGCTCGCCCAAGGGCCGTCGCCGATCCTCGTGGCGGCCTTTTATTGGAAACTCCTCGCTGCAGAGGGCCTCTCGCCCGAACTTGATCGTTGTGTCGGGTGTGGTCGGGAATCCGACCTCGTCGCATTCGATATCGCCCACGGTGGCGTCCAGTGCGCTCAGTGTCGCACCGGAGTGGGTTTGTCGAGTGGAGCGCTCACGCTCCTCAGACAGATCCTGGGGGGACAACTCGTCGCCGCACTCGCAGCCTCCGAGTCCTCCACGACGACCGACGTGACGGCCCTCGCGACACGCGCGATGGAATACCACAACGAGCGTCGCCTCCGGAGTAGCTCGATGTTCGAGCATCGCCGAGAGTGAGTCTCGTAGACTGGTTCAATGCCCGCGGCTGACCTCGACCAGATCGTCAATCTGTGCAAGCGTCGTGGCTTCGTCTATCCGAGCGCGGAGATCTACGGTGGTTTCCGATCCTCCTACGACTACGGCCCGCTCGGGTCGCTGATGTTGCGCAACGTGAAGGACGCATGGGTGCGTGCGATGGTCCAAGAGCGCGATGACACCGTCTTGATCGACGCAGCGATTCTCGGGCCACCACAGGTGTTCGAAGCGAGCGGACACCTCGCCAATTTCAGTGACCCGCTCGTCGATTGCACGGTGTGCAAGCGGCGCTTCCGCGAGGACCAACTTGACGATCGCGATTGCCCGCAGTCAAAGAAGGGGTGCTCGTTCACCGAGGCCCGCGCCTTCAATTTGATGTTCAAGACCCACGCTGGACCCGTCGAAGGAGAGGGGGCAGACGTTTTCATGCGCCCGGAGACTGCGCAGGGGATGTTCGTCAATTTCGCCAACGTCTTGCAGACCTCGCGCAAGAAGCCACCATTCGGGATCGCGCAGGTCGGCAAGAGCTTCCGTAATGAGATCACGCCCGGAAATTTCATCTTCCGAACACGTGAGTTCGAGCAGATGGAGATGGAGTTCTTCGTTCCGCCGGCCGAAGGACCGAAATGGTATGCCTACTGGTGCGAGGCACGCCTGCAGTGGTACATCGACCACGGGATCCCGTCCGACCTCCTGCGGATTCGTGCGCACGACTCCGACGAACTGTCGCATTATTCCGCTGGTACGAGCGACATCGAGTTCAAGTTCCCGTGGGGATGGGGAGAACTTGAAGGCATCGCGCAGAGAACCGACTTCGACTTGAAGCGCCATGCGGAATTCTCCAAACAGCGACTTGAGTACTTCGATCAGACGACCAACGAGCGCTATGTGCCGTACGTGGTCGAACCAGCAGCTGGCGCGAATCGCACGATGGCTGCGTTTCTTCTTGCCGCCTACGACGAGGACGTCGTCAATGACGAGACTCGAACCGTCCTGCGCTTGCACCCGCGCCTCGCGCCATATCAGGTTGCAGTCCTTCCGTTGTCCAAGAAAGACACCTTGTCGCCGGTTGCCAAGGATCTCTTTAGTCGCTTGAGCAAGCGGTACATGTGCGAGTACGACGAGACGCAGGCCATCGGTCGCCGCTATCGACGCCAGGACGAAATCGGAACCCCGCTCTGCGTCACGGTTGACTTCGACACCCTCGAAGATCAGTCCGTCACGGTCCGCGATCGTGACACGACGAGCCAAGAGCGTGTTGCGATTGCCCAGCTCGAATCGGTGTTGGCGCAGCGACTCGGCTTCTAGTTCGAACAACAAAGGAGAAGGCAATGAGCAAGGTCTGTGTGGCAGTCAAGTTGACCCTGAAGGCGGGTATGCGGGATGCGTTCGACGCAGCGGTCGCTCCTGGTCTTGCGACCGCCGATGGCGAGCCCGGCACCCTGATGTACGCGTACCACCACGATGCGGCGAATGAGTCTGTCGTGTGGTTCTACGAGGTGTACGCGGATCAGGCATCGTTTCAGGCCCACATGTCGACGGATGCCTTCAAGGCGTTCTCGGCCACGCTCGCACCGATGCTGGATGGGGCGCCGGAGTTTTCTTTCCTCGCACCAAAGGGTGGCAAGGGTATTTAGGCGTGTATCTCGACAAGATCGTCGCCGGTCATCGTGCGAATGCGGCCCGTGACGATCGCTCGACGTCGGCGTTGATTGAACGTTGCCAGCATCTCGCGCCGAGCCGCGGATTTGCCGATCGACTGAGAAGGGACTCCAAGGAATCGCTCGCGGTCATCGCCGAGGTCAAGCGTCGATCACCGTCGAAGGGGGAGTTGTGGGGACCGCGACCGATCGGGCCACTCGTTGCCGAATACGTCAAGGGAGGAGCGAGCTGCTTGTCGGTCTTGACGGACGTGGACGACTTCGGCGGATCACCATCTGATCTCACGGAGGCGAGTGCCCTCGCTCACGTACCGGTGTTGCGCAAGGATTTCACGGTTTCGCTGAATGACGTTGTAGACACGCGCCTGATGGGAGGGGACTGCGTCTTGCTCATTGCAGCAGTGTTGTCGGAGACGGAGATGCGCTCGATGGTCGACGTGGCCCGTGAGGTAGGACTCGACGTGTTGATCGAGACGCACGACGAGGTCGAGGTGGAGCGCTCACTCGACCTCGGTGTGGAGATGATCGGTGTGAACCAAAGAGATCTCGTCACGTTCGAGGTTGACCACGAACGTGCAGTGAGAATGGCATCTGTCATCCCACCAAGCGTGCTGAGGATTGCCGAATCGGGGGTTCGCGGTCACGACGACGCACATGACTTGCGTCGGGCGGGATTCGACGCGGTACTCGTCGGTGAATCTTTGCTCGTCTCGTCATCGCCGAGTTCGGCGCTCGCCGATCTGCGCGTGCGCTGAGTCGCGGCGGTCTTGCGCAAGCCGAACTACGGTTGGGACATGTTCGTCAAGATTTGTGGCATCACGAGCGAGGAGGATGCACTCCTTGCCGTTGCACTGGGTGCAGATGCCATCGGATTCGTCTTCGCACCGTCGCCGCGTCAGATTGCACCCACCAAGGCACTCGACATCGTCAAACGGCTCCCATCTGACGTGATCACCGTGGGCGTGTTTCGAGACGAACACCCCAAACGGGTCCTCGAAATCGCGCGATCCGCTCGACTGAAAGGTGTGCAACTCCATGGCCACGAGCCACTGGAGGCCGTGCAGGAAGTGTCGAGGGAGGTTCGTTTCGCGATCAAAGCGGTCGTCGCGGGATCCGATTCGGCTCGGCGGGCAGCAGATTTCGGTACGGACGTAATTCTCGTCGACAACGCCAAGCCCGGTTCTGGTGAACGGTTTGATTGGACGTTGCTCGAAGAACTCCCGGCCGGATTGCGCATCATGCTCTCGGGAGGCCTGAATGCGAGCAACGTTCGTGAAGCGATCCTGACGACACGACCGTGGGGCGTCGACGTGAGTAGTGGGGTTGAGCGATCGCCCGGTGTCAAGGACGCGGTCAAGATGCGCCAGTTCATCACGGCTGCGCGGGACGCTCAGGCCGTGCTCGGTGACGACATCATCGATTAAGTCGACTCCTCGACACTGCTCGTCTCCGATCGCACCGATACCCTGAGGGCGTGCTCCAGGACCCCACAACCGACGGCCGCTTCGGTGAGTTCGGTGGGCGATTCGTGCCCGAGACCCTCGTGCCCGCGTGCATGGAACTCGAAGCCGCGTTCAAGGACGCGTGGGCAGATTCTCTGTTCCGCACCGAGCTGAACGATCTCCTGCGCGACTACGTCGGGCGTCCCTCGATCATCACCGAGTGCCACAACCTTGGATCACAACTCGGCATTCGGCTCCTGCTGAAGCGAGAGGACCTCAATCACACGGGGTCACACAAGATCAACAACGTCCTCGGCCAGGTACTCCTCGCCAAGCGGATGGGAAAGAAGCGGATCGTCGCGGAGACGGGAGCGGGACAGCACGGTGTGGCGTCGGCCACCGCTGCTGCGTTGCTCGGTCTCGAATGCAAGGTGTACATGGGCGAGGTCGACGTCAAGCGTCAGGCACTGAACGTCTTTCGTATGCGGTTGCTCGGCGCAGAGGTCGTGCCGGCGATGTCGGGAAGTCGCACGCTGAAGGACGCCGTCAATGAAGCGATGCGTGACTGGGTGGCATCGGTCGAGTCGACGTATTACGCCATCGGTTCCGTCATGGGCCCACATCCGTATCCCTGGATCGTGCGAACGTTCCAATCGGTAATTGGAGACGAGGCCCGCGAGCAGTGTCGCGGGTTGTTGAATGGCGAAGACCCCGACGTCGTCGTGGCATGTGTCGGCGGCGGCAGTAACGCAATCGGAATCTTCTCGGGTTTCGTCGACACCACAGCGCGGCTCGTGGGTGTCGAACCCGCCGGCGGCGCCGCTGTCGGACGGGGTGTTCCGGGTGTAGTCCACGGGATGCGCTCCTATCTCATGCAGGACGAGTACGGGCAGGTCCAAGAGGCACATTCGATCAGCGCCGGTCTCGATTATCCAGGCGTCGGTCCTGAGCATTCGCACCTCGCCTCGATCGGACGAGCGGAATATCCGTCGGTCACCGACGATGAAGTCATCGAAGGTTTCCAACTGTTGTCGAGGACCGAGGGAATCATCCCCGCCCTCGAGTGTGCGCACGCTGTCGCATGGATCGCTCGCGAGGCACCGAAGATCCAGGGCAAGACGGTGCTCATGAACCTGTCTGGTCGCGGTGACAAGGACGTCGCGCAGATGATGGACATCCTCGGATCGCGACTGTGACGTCGTCGCTCGAGTCGCACTTGCGCGCACGGCGCGAAGGTGGCCGAAAGATTCTCGTCCCGTACGTGACCGGCGGCCTGCCCGGTTGGCTGGATGCGATTCGGGCAGCTGCGGCACAGGGTGCCGATGCGATTGAAATCGGCATTCCGTTCTCCGATCCGGTGATGGACGGCCCGGTCATCCAGCAGGCGTCGGAAGCTGCTCTCCGCAACGGGGCGACGCCCGTTTCGATCCTGCAGGAAATTCGCTCGGTGGACGTCGAGATTCCTCTGGCGGTGATGTGTTACTACAACACGGTGCACAACGCGGGGCACGAGCGCTTTGCGAGCATGTTGGCCGACTCGGGAATCGTCGGTGCGATCGTTCCCGATCTACCGCTCGAAGAATCTGGTCCGTGGTGTGCCGCGGCTGATGCTGCAGGAATCGAGACCGTCATGCTCGCCGCGCCGACGGCACCGGAATCGAGGCTGCCGCGGATCATCGAGCGCGCTCGAGGGTTCGTCTATGCCGTCGGTCTGCTCGGCGTGACCGGTGAGCGCGACGAACTCGCTTCTACGGCCGTCGCGCTCGCAGCTCGATTGAAGGCGATCACCGACAAGCCCGTGCTCGTCGGAGTTGGTGTCTCCAATGCGCAGCAGGCCGTCGAAGCATCTCGCGTAGCCGATGGCGTCATTCAGGGCGCGTCGGTGATGCGGCGCATGTTGGAGCATGGTCCAGATGCGGTGAGCGACTACATCGCTGAGGTGCGTCGCGCGCTCGATCACGCCCACTCGACGAAGTAGGTTTGTTGCATGTTGAAGGCGGGCTCGAAGGCGCCGAAGATCGATCTGCTCGATCAGGATGGAAGACGCACGACCCTTGCTTCCTTCGGCAAGAAGAAGATTCTCGTCTACTTCTATCCAAAGGCGGACACGCCGGGCTGTACGCAGCAGTCCTGCCTCCTGCGGGACATCGCGGGGGACATCGGGCGGACCGCGATCGTCGGAATCAGCCCCGATTCGCCTGCGAAGCAGAAGAAGTTCGACGACAAATACGGCCTCGGTTTCCCGCTCCTGAGCGACAGCGAGCATGTCGTCGCGAAGGCGTACAAGGTGTGGAAGGAGAAGTCGATGTACGGACGCAAGTACATGGGCATCGAACGCTCGGCATTCCTCATCGACGCAAACGGAGTCATCCTGCACGCCTGGTACAAGATCTCTCCGAAGGACACCCCACTCAAGTTGTTGGAAGCACTCGGCAAGTGACGATGTATCCCAGCCCGTCGTCGCTGCTCCCGCACCGTGCGCCGTTCCTCTTCGTCGACGCGATCACAAGTCTGGAGCCCGGCGTTTCTGCGTCGGCAACTTGGTCGCTCACGGGGACTGAATGGTTCTTTGCAGGACATTTTCCCGGCCGACCCACGCTGCCGGGAGTGTTGATGTGTGAGGCGATCGCGCAGACTGGCGCACTCGCGATCCTCGCCGATGATCGCTACAAGGGGAAGCTTCCGTTGTTCGGTGGCCTCGATGGCGCTCGGTTCAGGCGCCAAGCGGGACCGGGAGACACACTCGTCCTCGAGGCGACCATGGGAAAGATGTCGGCGCGCGCCGGCAAAGGCTCTGGTCGCGCTCTCGTGAATGGTGAGGTTGCCTGCGAGTGCGAGTTGTTGTTCGTCGTCGTTGACGCGTGAGTCAGCCGACGGGGGAGATGATCACCGAGCCGTTGTGACCGCCGAATCCGAAGTTGTTCGAGATCGTCGGTCCGGGAGTCCACGGGCGTGGCTCGCCAATGACGACGTCGATCGTCATCGCCGGGTCGATGGCCGTGGTGCCTCGAGTTGGAGGAATCAGCGACTTTTCCATGCTCAGGAGCACCGCAGCTGCTTCGAGCGCGCCCGCGGCTCCGAGTGGATGGCCCGTCACGCCCTTGATCGACACGACCGGTGGTCGTGATTCGCCGAAGAGTTTGGCGATCGCCTCGGATTCGGCGGCATCGTTCAACGGAGTGCTCGTGCCGTGGGCGTTGATCTGCTTGATGTCGGACGGTTGCAGGCCTGCATCGTCGAGGGCGAGCTGCATGCACCGCACCGCTCCGGCGCCTCCGGGGGAAGGCGCCGTGATGTGATGGGCATCCGCATTGCTCGCGGCTCCGACGATCTCGGCGAGGATGGTCGCCCCGCGTTCAACGGCAAGATCGAAGCGCTCGAGGACGAAGACCGCTGATCCCTCACCCATGATGAATCCGTCTCTGGTTGCATCGAAGGGTTTGCTCACGAGAGTGCTCGAGAGCGCGGTCATGTTGGCGAATCCCGCGAGTGCGGTGATGGTGGCCGCCGATTCTGAACCCCCGGTGATGACCGAATCGCACTGACCCCAGGCGATTTGGCGAGCTGCCGCTCCGATTGCGTGCGTCGATGCCGCACACGCCGTGCAGATCGTCTCCGCAGGACCCTGGAAGCCGAAGCGCATGGAAATTGCAGCGCCGGAAGCATTTGACATCATCATCGGCACGAGGAATGGAGACACCCGTCTCTCACCCTTTTCGACGCGCACGATGACCTGTTCTTCGAGCGTGCGGAGTCCGCCGATTCCTGTTCCAAAGATCGTGCCGATGCGGGCAGGGTCGTAGGGCAGTGATCCGGATTGTTCGAGCGCCTCCTGTGCGGCAGCGAGGGCGAACTGCTCGCAACGATCGCTACGTCGAGCGTCCTTCGGGGAATCGAAATACGGTGAAGGATCCCAGTCGGGGATCTCGATCGACCGCGCCCCACTGAAGCCAGGTCCGAGGAGGCCGTTCCAGAAGTTTTCCCTGCCGATACCACACGGCGCAACAACGCCGTAACCGGTTACTGCGACGCGATGTCCGACGCCCCGCATGTAGGTGACGTGGCTACTTGACTTTGGAGGTCACGAGCGCGAAGGCCTTGCCGACCGTGTCGACGCCTTCGAGGTCGCTCTCTGGAACCTCGATGCCGAATTCTTCCTCGAGCGCCATCACGAGTTCGACGAGGTCGAGGCTGTCGGCATCCAAGTCGTCACCGAATTTTGCCTCAGGGGTGATCTTCGAGGCGTCCACGGACAGGACGTCCACTGCGCACTTCTTGAAACGGTCGAACAGTTCTTGGCTCACGAGATCTCCTTGGTGCTGCGATGTGGTGCTTGTCGCCAAGCACGTCTCGATTCTAGTCGGGGACCGGACTTCGACTTGCCTAGTGACCCATGCCGAGCCCACCATCGACGGGGATCACCGCTCCCGTGATGTATCCGGCGGACTGGCTTGCGAGGAACGTGATGACGTCGGCAATTTCGCTCGTCTGGGCAGTGCGACCGAGCGGCACAGCAGCGCGGAGTTCCTCCATGCGTTTGTCGCCGAGAACGGCCGTCATGTCGGTGTCGACGGGTCCGGGTGCGACGACGTTCACACACACGTTTCGTGAACCGAGCTCACGGGCGAGCGATCGAGCGAGTCCGATCAGCCCAGCTTTGGATGCGGAGTAGTTCGCCTGACCAGCCGAACCGAGCATCGCCACGACGCTCGAGACGAGGATGATCCGTCCGGAGCGCGCACGAATCATCCCTTGAGCTGCTCGTTTGCAGACGCGGTACGCGGCCGTGAGGTTGGCGTCGATGACGTCGGCGAAGTCTGACTCACCCATCCGCAGAAGCAACCCGTCTCTGGTGATTCCGGCGTTGGATACAAGCACATTGACGGGGCCGAACTTCGCTTCCACCGCGCTGAATGCAGCCTCGACGTCGGCTGCACTCGTCACGTCACATTTGACGGAATAGAGATCGTCGGGTGGGGGACTCGAGTTGTAGGTCACGGCGACGTTGTCGCCGAGTGCCTGGAATGCGCGAGCCGTTGCGAGTCCGATCCCTTTCGATCCTCCCGTGACAAGAACGGTGCGTGGGGCGTTGGTCACTTCGAGACCTCCTTGGACGACCAGCGGATGATGGCGCTGGCAGCAGTCATACCTGCGCCGAAACCGACCATGAGCACGAGGTCGCCGTCGTGGAGCCGTCGTCCGCTCATTGCGCCGTCGGTCGCAGCATCGAAGAGCGCGAGCGGAATGGAGGCCGACGACGTGTTGCCTGTCTCGTGAAGCACTACTGCAGTTCGTTCCTTGGGAATTCCCAGCCGATCACATGCCGCATCGATGATGCGGGTGTTCGCCTGATGAGGCACGACGAGTGCGATGTCGTCGCCGCTCACGCCGGCGATTGCGAGAGACTTTTGTGCCGAGTCGACCATGATGCGCACGGCCCGCCGGAAGACCTCCTTGCCATCCATGTGGATGTTGCCGCCGATTTCCGCATACAGGAGATCCTCTGCCGAACCATCGGCATCGAGGTCCCACGCGAGGAGATGACCGGCGCCGTCGATCGCCTCGAGGACGGCCGCGCCAGATCCGTCGGCGAAGAGGACCGCGGTGTTGCGGTCGGTCCAGTCCGTGATGCGCGAGAGGGTGTCGGTTCCGACTAAGAGGACCTTCTGCGAGCCGATCGCGATCAATCCGTGTGCAACAGCAAGTGCATAGACGAATCCTGAACACGCCGCATTGATGTCGAACGCTCCACAGGACAGGCCGAGCTCGCGTGCGACGGCCGCAGATGTCGCGGGTACCTGCCGGTCGGGCGTGGTGGTGGCAAGCACGAGCGCATCGATGTCGGATGGGGCGATCCCCGCCATGGCGATTGCCTTGCGGGCACTTTCAACGCTGAGTGACATCGTCGAACCGCCCACGTGCCGGCGATGGATTCCCGTTCGCTCGCGTATCCATTCATCGGAGGTCTCCATCGTCTTGGAGAGCTCATCGTTCGTGACTACTCGCTCGGGCAATGCGAGTCCCCATCCTGTGAAGCGTGCGCCACGCGCAGAAGAGGGAACTTTTGGCATTGGTCAAACCCTAACCGTTGAAACGGGAAGGCTTATCGACTTCGCAGCCACGCGACTGGTTGATGTGGAGTGAGTCGCTCGCCATCGACCGCGATGAAACTCTGAAGCATCCCAGCAAACGGTGAACGAACGTCAACTTCGCCAACCTGTCCGAGGACGGTGCCAACCTCGACGAGTGTCTGATTGGTGAGATCCGCTCGACGGGTGAACACACCCGCACCCGGGGAGACCACCAAGCGTTCGACCGCAAAGAGGTGTTCGCCCTCGTGGCGTGCGGTCTCGGGAATCGTCGCTGCGTGATCGAAAGTGTCGAGCCAATCGATCAATTTGTCGAGGTCGTCCGGTGTGGCGACGCTGATATGGCGAGAATCTTCGATGGTGCGTTTCACCATGCCGGTGAGCACGCCTCCCGGTCCGAGCTCGATGAAACCGGTGATTCCAAGTTGGGCCAACTCGAGCAGCACGTGTTTCCAGCGCACAGGACTCGAAAGCTGGGCAGAGAGGAGCGACGACCATTCCTCACCCGTTGCGTGTGCCCGAGCATCGACGTTGGAAACGACCGGCACTTCGGTGTCGCGCGGTCGAGCCGCAGAGATTGCATCCCGTAGCCGATCACGAGCGGACGTCATGTATGGCGTGTGGAATGCCCCGGAAACTTGGAGCGCCATGATTCGTTTTGCGCCGAGCTCCTTGGCATGTTCGCCTGCCCTGGAGACTCCTTCGGGCGAGCCGGCGATGACCACCTGTCCGGGTGCGTTGAAGTTCGCCACCCAGACGTCGGAGTCCGCCCGGCGACAGGCGACTTCGACATCCTCGTCGTCGAGCCCGAGGACGGCCGCCATCGTGCCGGGCGAGGCGAGCCCGGCCTCGTGCATCGCGGCCGAACGTTCACTGACGAGGCGCACCCCGTCGTCGAAGGCGAGTGCTCCGGTCGCGGTGAGCGCGGTGTATTCGCCAAGGCTGTGGCCAGCGCAGTACGTCGGTTCGATACCGAGTCGTTCGACGGCATCGAGGACCATGAGGGACGAGACGAAGGTCGTCAGCTGAGCGTTGCGGGTGTCCTTCAACTCCTCTGCGTCGGCATCGAGGAGGAGTTGCCCGACGTCGCGCCCGGCAACCTCTGAGGCTTCGCCCACGAGCTCCCAGCTTTCGTGGTCGACCCAGGGCCGGCCCATTCCTGGGCGTTGTGAACCCTGCCCTGGAAAGGTGAAGGCCAACATCACCCACAAGCGTAGGTCCGTCTTGGGCTCGGTACGATGCTTCGTTCGGCGTGCGCCGAAATGGTCCGATACTCAAGCCCGAGTGGCGGAATGGCAGACGCGACGGACTCAAAATCCGTTGTTCGAAAGGGCGTGTGGGTTCAAGTCCCACCTCGGGCACCAGATGGATACTCCTACAGTTACCGACGTGTTCGGCACGCGACTCATCGAACGGCGTCTCCGAACGGTTGCTCAGTCGCTGACGTCTCTGAGGGCCGAGCTCGTGATCTGCGACGAGCAATTGGCGCACTTCGAGGACGACGCACATGACAAGGAGATTCGTGCACTCGTGTCCGAGACGGCATTCGCCGCTCATGAACACCGCGATGCAGCGCGTCACGTGGAGTTCGTTCGTCGTCGTCGCGTCGAGCTCGTCGAGTCGATCCGTGATCTCGAGGTGCGCCAGGACGAACTCTTGGACGGATTGAGCAAGAAGTCCGGTTCACGATGACTACGCGGCCGGTGCGTGTCGTGGTGGCTGAGGACGAAGCAATCATCCGCCTCGATCTCGTAGAGACGCTGGCCGAGGAGGGTTACGTCGTCGTCGCTGATACCGGTCGCGGTGACAGTGCGGTGGAGCTCGTTAGAGAGCACCAACCGGACGTTGCGATATTCGACATCAAGATGCCCGGTATCGACGGCCTCGAAGCTGCACGTATCGTCTCCGACGAACGACTCTGCGCAGTCGTCATGCTCACTGCATTCAGTCAACGACAGGTCATCGAGCAGGCGCGAGATGCGGGCGCACTGGCGTATCTCGTCAAGCCGTTCCAGAAGACCGACCTCGTGCCCGCGATCGAACTCGCGATTGGGCGATTTGCCGAGATGAAGGCCATCGCAGGCGAGCGGGACCATTTCGGCCAGCAACTCGAATTGCGCAAACTGCTCGATCGAGCGAAGGGGATCCTCATCGACGAACACAAGATGAGCGAGCAGGACGCCTTCAACTTCATCCAGAAGACTGCGATGAGTCGGAGACTGAAGATGCAGCAGGTTGCTGAAGGCGTACTCGACCGCACGATCCTGCCCACTGACTGACACCCGAAGGCGCGATTATCGTTGATCGCCGTGAGGTATCAATGAAGCTGCTCGCCCTCGACGGCAACTCGCTCACGTATCGCGCCTTTTTCGCACTTCCGACCGACATGGCGACCGCATCGGGTCAGGTGACGAACGCCGTGTACGGCTTCACCTCGATGCTGACGACATTGATGAAGGATCAGCGCCCTGACGGCGTGGTCGTTGTTTTCGACCGCAAAGAGCCGACTTTTCGCCACGAGGCAGCACCTGAGTACAAGGCTCAACGCGAGAAGCAGCCCGACATTCTGTATCAGCAGCTCGACATCGTCCGCGAACTCCTCGATGCACTCGGTGTGACCACCCTCGACCGGGCCGGTTTCGAAGGTGACGACCTCATCGCAACGATCGTCGATCGTTGCGAAAGGGACGGCAATGACGTCGTGATCGTGACAGGGGACCGCGATAGTTATCAGCTCGTTCGCGATCCTCACGTGAGAGTGCTCTACAACAAACGCGGAGTGAGCGACTACGCGTTGTATGACGAAAAGGGGATCGTCGAGCGGACAGGTGTGACGCCGGCTCAATACGTGGACTACGCAGCACTACGGGGCGACCCGAGTGACAACCTGGACGGTCTGCCGGGTGTCGGAGAGAAAACTGCCGCGAAACTCCTCAATCAATACGGGACGCTGGATGCGATCATCGCCGCAGCCGACGAACAGACTCCAAAACTCAAGGCGGCGATCATCGAACACGCCGATCGCGTGCGGCGCAACGCTGATCTCATGCGCCTGCGGAGAGATGTGCCAATCGAGGTCGACTATCAGTCGTACGTTCCACGCCCGGATCTCCAACGCACAAGCGCGATGTTTGCGACGCTGGAATTCAAGAACATGTTTGCGCGCGTGAAGGACGCGTTCGCCGCCTTTATCGACAAGACCACGCCCTCCAGTGAGTCCACTGAAGTCGAGGTGACTTCCACAACTGCTCTGGTCGCGCGCGTTTCGCGGACGAGCGTCGTGCCTGCCGCCGCCGGTGGAAGCCTCGTGGTCCGTCTGGCGTGGTCGGGGGAGGGGCCACCGGCTGGTCTCGCCATCGTCGCGGACGAGGCGTCGTCATCGGTGTCATGGGTTGACGACGTCACGGATGCTGCGCGCGCGATTGCCGCAGCGTCGTTGGTCGTCACGCATGATGCGAAACGACTCCACCGGTGGTTGCTCTCAAACGGCATCATCGACCTGCCGAAGATCTTCGACGTCGCGATCGCGGGATACCTTCTCGACTCTGCCGAAGGTGAGAGAAGTGTCGCCGATCTCGTTTCCGACCACCTCGGAATCACCATCGGTGGGTCGAACCAAGCGCCTGTGGGTCAACTGTCGTTCGAGTCCACTGATACCGACATCGTCGAAAGCACTTGCACTGAGGCGTTGGCGATCGCTCGGCTCGTCGAACCGCTGAGATCGGGATTGGCGTCTCAGGAGATGCTCTCGCTCGCAGAGGACATCGAGATGCCACTCGTCGCGGTACTCGCTCGAATGGAAGCCGTTGGTATCGGGGTCGATCGGTCGGCCCTCGACCGGATTGCCGCGCATCTCGAATCCCGAGTCGCCACCTTGACGAAGACGCTCCATCAGCTCGCGGGAAAGGAATTCAACATCAACTCGCCGGCACAGCTGCGAGTCATCTTGTTCGACGAGAGAAAACTGCAACCCGGAAAGAAGACGAAGACGGGTTTCAGCACGGATGCGGCGACGCTCGAAAAGATCCGTGATCAGTGGCCCGAGTTCATTGATGCGCTCATGGAGTTCAGGGAGCTCGACAAGCTCCGCGGAACGTACGGCGAGGGCCTACGAGAAGTTGTCGAGGCGGACGGTCGAATACATGCCACGTTCAATCAGATGGTCGCCCGCACCGGTCGGTTGAGCAGTGAGAACCCGAACCTCCACAACATCCCAGTTCGTAGCGACGAAGGCAAGGTGTTCCGGACCGCTTTCGTCCCCGCGAAGGGATCCCAATTCCTCGTCGCCGACTACAACCAGATCGAATTGCGTTGCATCGCCCATCTCGCCGATGATCCTGGACTCATCGAAGCATTCACGAAAGGCGAGGACATCCATACGAGCACCGCCTCCCGTGTCTTCGGGGTCGCCGCTTCGAAGGTGACCGGGGAAATGCGATCGAAGGCAAAGATGGTGTCGTACGGCCTCGCTTATGGCATGGAGGCCTACGGGCTGAGTCAACGGCTCGGCATTGGCGTCGACGAAGCCGCCGAAATTCTCGATGCGTACTTCGCAGCGTTTCCGAACGTCAAGCAGTACATGGATGATGCAGTTGAGACGGCCAAGAAGCGCGGCTTCACTGTCACGCTGTTCGGTCGTCGTCGGTTCATCCCGGAGCTGAACAATCCCAACTTCCGCATTCGACAAATCGGTGAACGGCAGGCGATGAATGCAGCGATCCAGGGTCTCGCGGCGGACATCTTCAAGATCGCGCTCGTGTCGATCGACGAGCGACTGCGTCAATCGGAATGTTCTGCGCGCATCGTGCTGCAGGTCCATGACGAGGTGATCGTCGAGGCGAAGAAATCTGATGTCGCAGCCGTCGAAGACATCGTGCTCGCCTCGATGCGCGAAGCGGCTTCGCTGCGCGTCCCACTCGAGATCAACTCCGCATGGGGTGACTCCTGGGCGTCGGCGAAGTCGTAGCAACGATGGTCGAACGCAGACACTGGTTCGAAGATCTCGCCGACCACATGGGCGAGGCGTATCTGCGGTACACCTTCACGAAGGGAACTGAACAGGAGGTCGAATTCCTCGTCGCAGAGATGCTGATCGACCGCTCGACGCATGTCCTTGACATCGGCTGTGGCCCTGGACGTCACAGCCTCGAACTCGCCCGACGAGGAATTCGTGTAACGGGTATCGACATCAGTGAGACCTTCATCCGCATCGCTGAAACTGCAGCCGAGGGGCAAGGTCTGGGAAATGCGACGTTCTTCGTCGCCGACGCCCGTGATGCAGACGAGGTGGGGTCCGTGGTCGGGTCGGTCGACCGAGTGATCTGTCTGTGCCAAGGGGCGTTCGGAATGATGCGAAGCGACGGCGATGACGAACGAGTCCTGGACGCGATCGCACGAGTGCTTCGTCCTGGCGGCATTCTGGGACTCAGCGCATTCAACGCATATTTCTCGATTCGCCACCATCAGACAGCCGACTTCGACGTGGACCGCGGGCTGAGCCATGAGCGCACCGAAATCAAGGATCCAGCCGGTCTGGGCAAGGAGGTGTCGCTGTGGACGGGTTGCTACACCCCTCGGGAGTTGCGCCTCCTGCTCGGTAAGTACGGGTTCTCCGACGTCTCGATCTTCGGGGTCGAACCGGGCGCCTACGGGAAGGCGGCTCCGAGCGTCGACCTGCCTGAGTTCCTCGTCGTGGCCAGACGGGTCTGAAGCGCCCACTGGTAGCGTGAAACCCCTGTCCTTCCGCCGGAAGGGCCTCGTGGGAAACCATGAGCCATCTCTCCATATCCACCGAAAGAACTTCCATGTCCGACCTCCAGACCATGCAATCCCCGCCAATGGGCACCTTCGACAAGGACGGCAACTACACGCCGCGTCAAGTTGTCGAACGCGATCTCTCCCAGCCCTTCTCCGAGGCAATCGGCAACACGATGGTCGAGCTGAAAGAAGGTCAACTCGTGACCGGCACCGTCGTGCGCATCACCCGTGACGAGGTGCTCGTGGAGATCGGCTACAAGACCGAAGGCGTGATCCTCTCCCGAGAGTTGAGCATCCGTAACGACGTCGACCCGAACGAGATCGTCAAGCTCGGTGAGAAGATCGAGACGCTCGTTCTCACCCTCGAGGACAAGGAAGGTCGTCTACTCCTCTCCAAGAAGCGCGCACAGTACGAGCGTGCATGGGGCGACATCGAGAAGGTCAAGGCTGCAGATGGCACCGTCGAAGGTCTCGTCATCGAAGTCGTCAAGGGTGGACTCATCGTCGACATCGGCCTTCGTGGATTCCTCCCCGCTTCGCTGGTCGAGTTGCGCCGCGTGCGCGACCTTGCTCCCTACATCGGCCAGCGCATCACCGCCAAGATCCTCGAGCTGGATCGCAATCGCAACAACGTCGTGCTGTCCCGCCGCACTCTCCTTGAGCAGAATCAGCGCGGTGCACGTGACGAGTTCCTCACCAACTTGAAGATCGGGGAAGTGCGGAAGGGTCGCATCTCGAGCGTCGTGGCATTCGGCGCGTTCGTCGATCTCGGCGGCATGGATGGTCTCATCCACGTGTCTGAACTGTCGTGGAAGCACGTCGACAACCCGACCGCAGTCGTCAACATCGGCGACGAGGTGACGGTCAAGGTGCTCGAGGTCGACATGGAGCGCGAGCGCATCAGCCTTTCGCTCAAGGCGACCCAGCAGGATCCGTGGCAGGAATTCGCCAACGGTCACCAGGTCGGACAGCTCGTCTACGGACGCGTCACCAAACTCGTCCCGTTCGGAGCGTTCGTCCAGGTCGGAGACGGAATCGAAGGACTCGTGCACATCTCCGAGATGTCCGCACATCACGTCGAGGCGCCCGAGCAGGTCGTCACGCCGGCGGAGGAACTGTGGGTCAAGATCATCGACCTCGACCTCGCCCGTCGACGCATCAGCCTCTCCATCAAGCAGGCTGCAGAAGGCGGCGAATTGGCCGAGGAGTATCGCGGTCAATTCCAGGTCGACGACCAGGGCAACTGGGTCGGCGGCGGCGACGACAGCTCTCGCGAAGCCGCGTGGTCGGAGTACTTCGACAACGCCGGTACGGCAGAATCCAGCACCTCGGCCGAATAGCCAACGTGTCGGGTCGAACCCGAAGATCGGATGACGAGTCGTGATCCTTGTAGGTCTCACGGGCGGAATCGGTTCTGGTAAGTCGACGGTTTCCCAACTGCTCGCCGAGCGTGGCTGCGTCATCATCGATGGCGACCAGATCGCTCGTGACCTGCAGGTACCCAACGGGCCAGCCATCGCGCGCCTCGCAGAGCGTTTTCCGAGCGCGGTCGTAGATGGCGTGCTCGACCGTCAGCGTCTGGCCCAGATCGTCTTTCCAGACCCTGACGAGCTCGCCGCCTTGAACGCGATCATGTTGCCCCTGATCAACGACGGCATCATGGATCAAATCGCGAGTCAATCAGACAACTCCGGACTCGTCATTCTTGACATGCCACTCCTGGCGGAGTTTCCTCGTCGGGATCTCTCCGGTGTCGTTGTCGTCGACATCGACCCTGAGATAGCGCTCGAGCGGTTGGTTGCGCAGCGAGGCATGTCGGCAGATGACGTTCGCGCGCGGATGTCGAAGCAGGCCGATCGCAGCGCACGACTCGCCATCGCCGATCGTGTGATCTCAAACGACGGATCGCACGAGGACCTCGTGCGACAAGTCGATGAGTGCGTCGAGTGGGCACGTGGCCTGCCACAAGCGGGACCCCGGGCGGGCGAGCCCATTCGTTCGTGACCGCACAACGATTCCAGGTCGTCAGCGACTACCAACCGGCAGGAGATCAGCCGAAGGCGATCCAAGCCTTGTCAAGGGGCGTCAACGATGGGATGAAGTTCCAGACCCTCCTCGGCATTACGGGGAGCGGTAAGTCAGCGACGATCGCCTGGACGATCGAACAGGTTCAACGACCGACGTTGATCCTCGCTCCGAACAAGTCGCTTGCCGCACAGCTCGCCCAGGAGATGAAGGAATTCTTCCCGAAGAACCGGGTGGAGTACTTCGTGAGCTACTACGACTATTACCAACCAGAGGCCTACATCCCTTCGAGTGACACCTTCATCGAAAAGGATTCCTCGATCAACGACGAGATCGACCGCCTGCGTCACTCGGCTACGGCTGCTTTGCTCACGCGGCGAGACACCATCGTCGTCGCCTCTGTCAGCTGCATCTACGGAATGGGTAATCCAGAGGAATACAAGGGAACGCTGCTCGAATTGCACACCGGGGTCGACTACGACCAGCGGAGCATCTTGCGTCGGCTCGTCGATTTGCAATACGACAGAAATGACCTCACGCTCGGACGCGGAAACTTCCGTGTCCGCGGTGACACGATTGAGATTCAGCCCGCCTACGAAGAGACGGTGACGCGAGTGGAGATGTTCGGCGACACGGTCGATCGAATCACGGTCGTCGATCCGTTGACCGGCGAGACCATCAGCGAGCACAGCGAGATCCTCGTCTTTCCGGCAACGCACTACGTCGCCGGTGACGAACGGATGCGCAGGGCCGTCGCTGGAATCGAGTCAGAGCTCCAAGTTCGCCTGAAGACCTTCGAAACGGAGGGGAAACTCCTCGAGGCACAACGCCTACGCATGCGCACCCAGTACGACCTCGAGATGATCGCCGAGATGGGCTACTGCAACGGGATCGAGAACTATTCCATGCACATCGATGGGCGCACGCCGGGCGAACCTCCGTTCACGCTCCTGGACTATTTCCCCGATGACTATCTTCTCGTCATCGACGAGAGTCACGTCACCGTGCCTCAGCTGCATGGGCAATTCGCTGGAGATCGCAGCAGAAAGCAAACCCTGATCGAGCACGGCTTCCGACTCCCGAGCGCCGCCGACAATCGCCCGTTGCGATTCGAAGAGGCGATGCAGCGGATCAACCAGTGCA
>CAYFJS010000005.1:0-28367 GCA_964343495.1 uncultured Acidimicrobium sp.
CCATGTACATCTCGACCGCTCCGCCGGATCCTGCGTACCTGACCTCGTCGTTCGCCTGCGACCAGATCCCGACCGAGGCCAACGGCAACGTTGGTCAGAACACCCAGGGTTGGTGCAATACCGAGGCTTCGGACCTGCTCCACAACTCTGACGTCGAGGTCGACCCGGCCGTACGCGCGGAGAACATCAAGAAGGTTCTCCAGTTGATGGCACAGGACCACGTCCTCTTGCCGCTGTTCCAGTTCCCGAAGTCGGGCTTCTGGCGCACGGACAAGGTCGGCGGTCCGATCGATGCCGAGCTCAACAACTACACCGCATTCATCAACTTCCCCCAGTGGACGGACGTTGACGGCGACGGCAAGGTTGTCATCGGTGCCGAGCAGTGGCCAGAGTGTCTGAACCCCATCACGGAGTGTGCAAACTCTTCGTGGATGGTGTGGACGACCGCATTCCCGCTCATGCCGGGCGCGTATGCGACCACCAATGACGGACGCTACGTCGTGACCAACCTGTTGGCCGGCGAAGCAACGGTCGAGGTGCTCTAAACCAACGACCGGTAATTCGGTAGTACGCACGAACGGTGCGCGGGTGGTGTCTCCGGACACTGCTCGCGCACCGTCTGCGCAAGTGGCAACAAATACAAAGGTGTTGAGGGGGTTCAGGAGATGGGGGATCGAGCGTGACTCGGTTCATCGGACGGCGCCTGCTGTGGGCGATCCCAACACTCCTTCTCGTCACCTTTCTCGTCTACATGGCGCTCCGCCTCGGAACGAATCCTCTCGAGAGTTACAAGCGCATCAATCCCCGTGCGACACGAGCAAAGCTTGAGCAGTACAAGAGGCTGAACGGGCTCTCTGACAATTACGTCATTGGTTATTTCAACTGGCTCAAGAATTTCATCACCTTCAATTGGCCCCGCTCGATCAAGGGAAGTCGAGAGGTGTTCCCGGCCTTGAAAGATGCGATGGCCAACACGATTCGGTTGGGGACTCTGGCAAGCGTTGTCGGAATCGCTGTCGGGCTGTTCGTCGGAATCTTCGCCGCTCTTCGCCCTGGTGGAAAACGAGACGTTGCCGTGAACACCGCAGCATTCGTCGGAATTTCCATTCCGCCGTACATTTCTGCGATTCTCCTTCAGTTGTTGTTTGCGGTGTATTGGGGAAGGTGGTTTGGCGCTTCGCTCTTCCCGACGTCCGGTGTCTATCCGCCGGGACACACCGGATTCGATCCGTTACTGATGTTGAAGCACATGGCGCTTCCGACCATCGTGGTCGCAATCCAAGTGATCGCCACATACAGCAGGTACATGCGGTCTTCCCTTCTCGACGTCCTCAGCAGTGATTTCATGCGGACGGCTCGCTCCAAGGGCATCAGCGAAAGGCGAGTGCTCTTTCGCCATGGGGTCCGAAATGCCCTGATTCCTGTCGTCACCATTGCAGCTCTCGATGTCGGCTCGATCGTCGGCGGGTTGATCATCACGGAAAACATCTTCGACTACCCGGGCATGGGAAGGTATTTCCTGCGTGCCTTCGACCAGGGAGATTTCCCCCTCCTCATGCCCTGGATGGTGCTTGTCGTCGCCTCGGTTCTCGTCTTCAATCTCGTAGCCGACGTGTCATATGCCTATCTCGATCCGAGGATCCGCCTTGACTGAAGTGGTGAGCGTCTCTCCTCGGCAGATGGCCTTTAGGCGGTTCGTCTCCCACAAGGCCGCCGTCGTCTGCACGCTGATTTTGTTCATTCTCGTGCTCTTCGTTGTGCTCTCACCCCTGACTGCCCGTTACGGGGTGAATGAATCCGTGCGCAAGCCACCAAATTCGTTCCTTCCGCCGCAATCCCTTGCTTGGCTTGGCACTGATGACATCGGTCGGGATCTCTACAGTCGGCTGATCTATGGGATCCGCGTCTCGCTCATCATCGGGTTCTTTAGTGCAATCATTTCCGTTGCCGTGGGTTGCGTCATCGGCGCGGTCGCGGGATTTCGTGGGGGTCGCTTCGACGATGTCGTCATGCGCGTCACGGACCTCTTCCTTGCCTTTCCGTTCCTCGTCGCACTCCTCGTCGTGCGGAATACGATCGGAGCCGTTTCGTGGCTGACGTTCTTCATCGGCGACAAGGCCTCGATTCGGTTCATCGTCTTCTTGCTTTCGCTGTTCGGCTGGATGGGTGTTGCGCGAGTCGTGCGCGGTCAAGTGTTGGCCTTGAAGGAACGTGAGTTCATCGAGGCGGCGAGGGCCGTTGGTGCGAGCCGTCGGTACATCATCACCAGGCACCTGTTGCCGAACTCGATCGGGCCGATCATGGTGGCGCTCACGTTCTCGGTGGTCGGGTCGATCATCGCGGAATCGACCCTTGCGTTCTTCGGCTATGGACCCCAGGCAGGGGACGGATCGACGTCACTCGGTGTCCTCGTTGGCGCGGCAAAAGGTGCCGTCCAGACCGGCTACTGGTGGATCGCGGTTTTCCCATGCACGGCTCTCGTGGTGATCGCGTTGTGCATCAATTTCATTGGCGACGCGTTACGCGATGCCACCGATCCGCGACTCGACAGGACCGAATCATGAGCGTCCTGTCGATCAAGGATCTACACGTCACGTTCCCGACGCCACTCGGCGATGTCAAGGCCGTTCGCGGGGTGGACATCGATGTCGAGCAGAGCGAGTTGATGGGCGTTGTGGGTGAGTCGGGATCGGGGAAGTCTGTTACTTTCCTCGCCGCGATGGGGCTCTTACCTGCGAAGGCACGCATCTCTGGCTCCGTCACGATCGACGGCCAAGAGGTGATCGGGGCGCCGTCGAAGGTGATCCGATCCATCCGCGGAAAGTCACTCTCGATGATCTTCCAGGATCCGTTGTCTGCATTGAACCCCGTCCACCGGGTCGGAGACCAAATTGTCGAGATGATTCAGGCACATTCGTCCGCAACTGACAATGAGGCGTGGAAACGGGCGGTCGAGTTGTTGGACATCGTTGGAATCCCGCAGCCCGACGAACGAGCGTCCCAGTATCCCCATGAGTTCTCGGGAGGCATGAGGCAACGAGTCGTCATCGCAATGGCAATCGCCAATGACCCGAAAGTGCTCATTGCCGACGAACCGACAACGGCGCTCGATGTGACCGTGCAGGCGCAGATTCTCGAAGTCATTCAACGTATCCAAGACCGCTTCCGAACAGCGGTTGTCCTGATTACGCACGATCTGGGAGTCATCGCGCGAGTGGCCCATCGAGTGAATGTGTTGTATGCAGGCCGAAACGTCGAGCGCGCAACCGTCGACGAATTGTTCGCGAACCCGACTCATCCGTACACGCAGGGCCTCTTGGCGTCGTTGCCACACGAGGGCCAGCGACGTCTCACACCGATTACCGGATTCCCGCCGAACATGTTGGCGCCACCTCCGGGCTGTGGATTCGCCCCCCGCTGTAGTTTCGTTGCTCCTGAGTGCGAAGCGCAGATTCCTGAGATGCGTGTCGTCGGGTCCTCCGTAACAGCCTGCGTCCGTGCGGAGAAGGTGTCGATGAGGTCGGTCATCGGAGGCGGGCATGCCTGAGCTGCTGCGCGTCGATGGCTTGGTCAAGAACTTTGAGTTGCGGGCGAATGCCGGCATCCGGAAGACGAAACGGGTTGTTCAGGCTGTCAGCGATGTGTCCTTCGTGGTCGCCCGCGGCGAGACGCTGGGAATCGTCGGCGAATCAGGCTCTGGCAAGACCACGGTCGGGCGTTGTGTGATGGGTTTGCTGGAGGCTACGAGCGGCTCCATCGTGTTCGATGGAGTGGAACTCACGAAGCTGTCGTTCGAGGAAATGAGGCCGTTGAGGCGGCGCCTCCAGATCGTCTTCCAAGACCCCTTCGCATCTCTTGATCCGAAGATGACGGTTGGCTCATCGATTGCAGAACCGCTCGTAGTTCAGCAAGTTCCTGGGAATCATGAAGAACGGGTTGCCGAGATGCTGAGGCTCGTCGGTCTTGCTCCCGATCACGCAAAACGTTTCCCACATGAATTCTCAGGTGGGCAGCGACAACGCGTAGGAATCGCGCGTGCTCTGGCCTTGGATCCCGATTTGATCGTGCTTGACGAACCGGTGTCGGCACTCGACGTCAGCATCCAGGCGGGGGTCGTCAACTTGTTTGCCGACCTCCAGGAACGATTGGGTATGTCGTATATCTTCATCGCTCACGACCTCTCGGTTGTCCGTCACATCGCCCACAAGGTCGCGGTGATGTATCTCGGACGAATCGTTGAGATCGGCGACAAGGAAGCCATCTATTCAACCCCTCGACATCCCTATACCAAAGCATTGCTGTCTGCCGTACCCCTTCCTGATCCGAGGATCGAGCGGTCTCGCCGACGCATCATGCTGGAAGGAGACGTTCCGTCCCCGGTCGATCCGCCGAGCGGCTGTCGATTCCGCACCAGGTGTTGGAAGGCGACTGCGAAGTGTGCAGAGGAAACTCCGGCGTTGTCTTCGATTGGTGACGGCCAAAGCGTCGCCTGCCATTTCCCCGAATGACACAGATAACCTGATTCCATGCGTTCGTTTGTTACTGCAGTTACGGTGATCGTCAATGTCATTTCGCTCGTCGCAATGGTCGTCGGCGTGCTCCTGCACAGTGGCCGTGGCGGCGGACTGAGTGACATGTTCGGAGGAGGCGGCTCCGCGGCGCTCGGCTCCGCTGCAGCAGAGCGCAACCTCAATCGAATCACTACGGTGCTCGCGCTCGTGTGGTTGTTCTCGGTCGTAGCGCTCGGGATGTTGCTCGCATAATCAATCAGTAGACTGAAGTCCACGTCGAAGTGGCGAAATTGGCAGACGCACCAGCTTGAGGGGCTGGCGCTCGAAAGGGCGTGGGGGTTCAAGTCCCCCCTTCGACACCAAGAGAACTGCGATACTTGAGCGTGCGTAAGACCAAGATCATCGCGACACTGGGACCGGCCTCCGCGTCAGCACAGACCATCGAGTTACTCCACGCTGCCGGAGCAGACGTCTTCCGTCTGAACTGTTCGCACCTTTCAACACAACACATGGTGGACACGATTGGGCTCGTCCGCCGGACATGTGTCGATGCCGCCGTTCTCGTTGATATCCAGGGGCCCAAAATGCGATACGGAGGTGATGAGGTCTCGCTCGAAGTGGGATCGAACGTGGTGTTCGATTTTTCGACTCTTGGGCTTGATGTTCTTCACCGAAACGGGGGACTTCGGTCGCTCTCGCGCGGACAGCGTCTCCTGCTCGACGATGGCCGTATCGAGACTCAGATCGAGTCCGTCAGTGAACTTGGGATCGTGTGTCGCGTGATGCGAGGTGGGCTCCTGGTAGCGAACAAGGGTGTCAATTTGCCCGATACGACAATTCAGGGTGAGCTCTTTTCGGACAAGGATCGAGCTGACATGGAGGCCGCCCGTACTAGCGGGGCGGACGTCGTTGCTTTGTCGTTCGTACAAACGGCCGAGGACATACGCCGCGCTCGTGCAATTCTCGGAGAAGGTCCTCTCATCGTGGCGAAAATCGAGCGGCCGCATGCCCTGGAGGTTCTCGAGGAAATACTCGAAGTCGCTGACGGAGTGATGGCTGCACGAGGCGATCTGGGTGTCGAGATGCCATACGTCGAAGTGCCCGCAGCGCAACATCGAATTGCTCGCACAGCCATCGTGGCAGGAAAGGTGAGTGTGTGTGCGACGGAGATGCTCGAGTCGATGACCACGAAGACGCGACCGACACGAGCAGAGGTGGCCGACGTCTCGACTGCAGTGCTGGATGGTTTCGATGCCGTCATGTTGTCGGGCGAGACAGCAATCGGAAATGATCCCATCGGGGCGGTGCAGGCAATGGCGAACATCGTTGAGGAAGCCGAACACAACGTGACTATGCCGAATCTCTTCGCAGACGCACATCCTGAGGAGGCAGCGGTCACTGCAGCTGCCGCGGCTCTTGCAAAACGCGTAGGAGCACAATGGATCGCGTCGCTCACATACACGGGTTTCTCTGCCCGATTGCTATCTGCGTGCAGGCCAAGTTGCCCGATCATCTCGATCACGCCGTCGGAGGCCGTCGCACGGCAGATGCGCATCGTTCGGGGGGTCGTTCCCCTCGTGAAGGACCGCGAATCGAACGTCGAGCAGGCGATTTCCTCGACCCTTCAGGAAATCCGTCAACGAGGATTGAGTAGTGCAGGGGATCGCATCGTGGTCTGCGCGTCACGGATCAGCCCCCGGTCGGATGCAGACACCCTTTGGCTACATCAGGAGCCTGTGTGAGCGACACGCCCGACATTGCCGCGATTCAACGGCGCACACTGAGGGTTCTCACCGCTGGCCAGGTCGTCGGATCGGCCGCTCTGTCGGCGGCAGTGACCGTCGGCGCCTTCGTCATCCAGGACATACTCGGGCAAGAGACCCCATTAGGGGGTATGGCGAGTGCGACCGTCACCGTCGGTACGGCATTCATGGCACAGCGTCTCGCACGACTCATGAGCAGACGGGGCCGTCGACGAGGATTGGCGTTGGGTTATGGACTTGCACTCGTTGGCGGTGTGATCGCTGGCATCGGCGTAGAGACGTCGACGCTGTGGGTCTTCATGCTCGGTCTCTTCCTCTTCGGCAATGGCCAGGCATCGAACTTGCTCTCCCGATATGCGGCGATGGACCTCGCGACGGACGAGCACCGTGGCCGCGCGATGAGCCGCGTATTGTTCGCGTCGACTTTCGGAGCTGTCTTTGGACCGATCCTCATCAAACCAGCGGAGCGGGCAGGAGAGCACTTGTTCGGCTGGAACCTCTACACGGGTCCGTGGATCTTCTCTGGGATCTTCTTCACCTTCTCCCTAGTAAACGTGTGGTTCCGCCTGCGGCCGGATCCTCTCGAGGTTGCGGGACGATTGGGAAACTCGGACGGACCCCAACGATCGCTTTCCGACGTTCTCATTCCGATCCGTCACTCTTCTTCGTCTCGACTGGCATTGTCTGCGATGGTGCTTTCGCAGATGACGATGGTTGCGATCATGACGATGACACCGGTGCATCTGAAGATTCATGGCCACGAATCGATCAGCGCGTTTGTCGTGTCGCTGCACGTAGCAGGGATGTACGGATTCAGCCCGTTCATTGGACGGTTCGCCGACAAGTACGGTCGGCGACGCTCGATTCAGGTCGGCGCGTTGATCCTCATCGTGGCGTCAGCCTTGTCCAGTTTGGCTGGTGATTCTCCTACGCTCCTTTGGCCCGGACTCTTGCTGTTGGGCGTCGGTTGGAACTTTGGGATCGTGGGTGGCTCTGGACTCCTCTCGGAGTCGATCTCCACCGATGTACGTGTCAGGGTGCAAGGAAGCGCCGACCTCGTCATGAGCCTGTGTGGTGGTCTCGCAGGATTCTCTAGTGGATTCATTCGAAAGGGAATTGGTTACAACTCTCTCGCTGTGATCGGGATCGTTCTCACGGGAATTCTCCTCGCTATTACTTTCGGCACTGCTGATGAGGCTCGCTTATGACGACGTGGCAGAACTGGGCAGGAAACCAAATTGCACGTGGACTCACACCGTCACATGCAATAGCTTCAAATGATGACGTAGTTGAGGTGGTCGAGAAAGCTCGCAGGGAGAAGAACCGAATCAAAGTTGTGGGTACGGGTCACAGCTTCTCGGGTATCGCTCGTCCCGAAGAGGTAGTTGTGTCGCTCGGGAATCTTTCCGGAATCATTCGGATAGATCGGGAATCATCAACCGTCGTCGTGCGCGCCGGTACGACAATTGCAGATCTCAATATCGAACTTCATCGGCACGGTCTTGCAATGCCGAACCTCGGGGATGTGACCTATCAATCGATAGCGGGTGCGCTGAGTACTGCGACCCACGGAACCGGGCTTCGACTCGGCGGGCTTGCCACTCAGGTCGTCGGATTCACGTTGCTTACTGCTGACGGGGAGATCTTGGAGTGTTCACCGACGTCCAATGCAGATGTTTGGCGTCATGGTCGGGTGTCCCTCGGGGCGCTTGGGATCCTCCTTGACGTCACGTTGAAGGTAGTCGAGAAGTTCTCGTTGCATGCGGTAGAGCAGGCCGAACCGGTTGAAGACGTTTTGGCGAATTGGGATCGGAATATGAAAGAAAACGATCACTTTGAGTTCTATTGGATCCCACACACGCGATGGGCACTCACGAAGCGGAACAACCGGTCGAGTCGCGAGCACACCCAGAGCCGTCCGATTGCAACCTTTTGGAACAAGATTGTCATGGAAAACATTGCCTTCGGTGCCGTCTGCCGAGTTGGTCGGACATTCCCGCCACTGATACCCAAGCTCGCCACTGCGCTTCCGTCACAGGGTCGTCAAGAGAGAGTAGACGAGAGTTTTCGGGTCTTTGCGAGCAAGCGGCTCGTTCGCTTCTATGAAATGGAGTATTCAATACCGTTTTCTACTCTTCCCGAAGCACTCGAACGAGTGATGAGAATGGTCAAGGATCGCGGATTCAGAGTGAGCTTTCCAGTCGAGGTGCGCTCTGTCCGCGGCGACGATATTCCGTTGTCAACCGCCACTGGTCGTGATTCGGCGTATATCGCCGTGCATATGTACCGCGGGATGGAATTCGAGGAATACTTCCGGGCTGTTGAGGAGATCATGGTTGACTACCACGGTCGTCCACATTGGGGGAAGTTGCACTTTCAGGACCGAAAGTATCTTTCTGGTGTCTATCCTGAAATACAGAATTTCAGTGAACTCAGGGATCGCCTCGATCCCGAAGGAATGTTCACCAATGCGTATCTGAACCGCGTCCTTGGTCGCCAATCAGGTATTTCTGATTGATTGGAGACGGAGTGACCACAAGTTGGAGAGACCTTGGCGTTTCGGCGCAGATCGCCAAGAACCTCGAGGCACGAGGAATTTTGGCGCCGTTCCCAATCCAAGAAGCGACGCTTCGTGACTCTTTGGCTGGTCGTGACGTGTGCGGGAAGGCGCCGACCGGGAGCGGGAAGACGCTCGCCTTCGGAATTGTTCTTGCATCGACCGTGGGAAGAGGTCGGTCGGGGTATCCCCATGGTCTCGTTCTCGTTCCGACTCGTGAACTTGCGGCCCAGGTAGCGAGTGAAATCGCCAAGTTGCTCCAAGGGATGTCTGTCAAGGTCGCAGCTGTCTACGGCGGCGCAGCATATGGCCCACAGGTAAAGCTCGCTCGCGCTGCTGGCGTCCTCGTTGCAACACCAGGTCGTCTAGAGGACTTGATCGAACGGAAGGCTGTCTCACTTGAGGATGTCTCCGTCGCTGTGATCGATGAAGCCGACCGAATGGCGGACATGGGCTTCCTCCCATCGGTGAAGAAGATCATGCGTCTCGCGAAGCCCGATCGCCAGACCCTTCTTTTTTCTGCAACTTTGGACGGTGACATCAAGAGTCTCGTCAAGGAATTCCAGAAGGACCCCGTTCGCCATGAGGTTGAGGTGCAGGATGAGGTTGGGCAAGTAGCACACAGGTTCTATGTCGTTGATCGTGGCGATCGGATGAAAGCGTTGACAAGACTCTCGACGACACACGAGAAGATGATTGTCTTCTGCCGCACCAAGCACGGTTCAGATCGGGTCGCGAAGAATCTTGAGGCTGCCGGCGTGGACACATGCGTCATCCACGGAAATCGAACTCAAGCGCAGCGCGAGAAGGCCCTGCAGCAGTTCAAGCGTGGCACCGCAACTGCGATGGTTGCAACCGATGTCGCGGCACGAGGCATTCATATCGATGACGTTCCACTCGTCGTTCACTACGACCTCCCGGAGGACGTGAAGGACTACATCCACAGATCAGGACGAACCGGTCGAGCCGGTCGGGACGGTGAGGTCGTTTCCCTCGTCGATGGTTCTGGTCGCAAGTCAACCATTCGACTGTTGAAGGGCTCGGGTATCGACGTGAGTTTCAGCGAATTCCCGTTCACCGATGAGGAAAGCACACCTGACGCCATCGGCGCGATTGGAACCGTTCCTTCGAGATCGCTCCTCGTCTAGAGGCAGATGTCGTAGGGGCGGACAGGAACGCGCGTCAGGGATCGTTTCGTGGCGTCGCGGATCGCGGCCACGATCGCTGGCGTGACCGAAATGCACGGTGGTTCGCCGACTCCCTTCGCGCCGAGCGGGGCCTGTGGCTCAGGCTCCTCAATGGTGACGGCGACGACATCCGGGGCATCGAGTGCGGTTGGCAAGAGATAGTCAGTGAACGAAGGATTGCGGACGATCCCATTCTCAACGACGACTTCTTCCATGATCGCAAGTCCGAGCCCTTGGGCGATACCTCCCTCGATCTGGCCAAGGACGGAAAGGGGGTTCAACACTTGCCCGACGTCTTGTGCAGTGGCAATCTGAACGACCTTGACAAGGCCGAGATCGACGTCCACGTCGACGACAGCGCGATGGGCGACAAATGCGAACGCAACGTGGCAGTTACCCTGTCCGTTCTCATCGAGGTCCTCGGTCTTGCGATGGTGGTGTTCATAGGTGTGTGAGAATTCGATTCCTTCACTTGCTTCACTCACGGGCAACCGAAATCCCGAGAGTTCGTCGGTCACGTCGGTACCGGAAATGCTGAGACGGATGGGATCGATACCGTGAAGTCGTCCGACATGCTCGAAGAGTCGTTCTCTGACGACCCGGCACGCCCCATCCACGGCACCTCCGCTCATCCAGGTCTGACGGGACGCCGAGGTCGAACCTGCGCTGCCAACGCCGGTATCCATCGGTTCAATCTCGACGTCGTCGACGCCGAGGATCGTTCGCGCGATTTGTGGTGCCAGAGTGACGAAACCTTGACCAACCTCCGATGTTGCGAACTTGAGTCTGACTTTCCCGTTGCTCAGAGTGCATCGAGCTGTCGAATAGTCGTCGAATCCTTCGCTGTACATGAGGTTCTTGATCGAAACACCCCAGCCAACGCCACGGACGACATGGTGGGGAAGCGAGGTCAGTCCGGAACCGCCGGGAAGCTCGAGCGGATCAGGATGCGTGAGGGGTGCCGGAAGAGGGATTGCATCAGTCTCTGTTATGCAGCGGGCGACTGGTGCGACGCTTTCGACGGGCTGACCCGTGATGAGTGGATCGCCGGTCTTCATCGCATTACGAAGCCGAATTTCAACTGGCGAGAGGCCGCACGCCTCGGCCAACTTGTCCATCTGTGATTCGTGGGCGAAGCATGCTTGTACGACGCCAAATCCCCTCATCGCGCCGCATGGGGGATTATTCGTCCGTACGGCATATCCATCCACCGTGGCGTTCTCGCAGGTGTATGGCCCTTGGGTATGCGTGATGCCGTTGATGAGTACCGCAGGCGACGTGCTCATGTAGGCACCACCATCGAAGACCATGCGCGCTTCAATCCGCTGAATCTTGCCGTCCCTCGTGGCATGGTGTCGCATCCAAATCTTGGCCGGATGACGATGAACATGACCGAAGAACGACTCCTCGCGCCCGTATTGCATCTTGACCGGGCGTCCGATCGTGAGCGCGAGAAGGCAGCAATGCACTTGGAGGCTGATGTCCTCACGTGCCCCGAACGCGCCACCGACGCCTCCCAGCGTGAGGAAAACCTCCTCTTCGGGAAGTCCAAGGCAGTCAGCGATTTGCTTGCGGTCCTCGTGGAGCCATTGTGTTGCAACGATGAGTTCCACACCACGTCCAATGGGTCGTGCAAGTGCCGCTTCGAGTCCGAGGAACGCTTGATCTTGCATTCCGATTTCATAGGTCTCTTCGACCACAATTTCACCGATCAGGTTCTGATCGCCGCGCACAATTCGTTGATGACGGAAGATGTTTCCGTCAGGATGTATCGCCGGATGAGTTCCCGCTATCGCATCTTCCGGATCGGTGAGTGGTGTCATCACTTCGTATTCGACAACGATCGCTTTCAGGGCACGTCTTGCAGTTTCCGGATGATCAGCTGCGACCGCTGCAACTGGCTCACCCATGTAGCGCACAACGTCTCGTGCAAAAACGGGTTGGTCCTGGCTGATGAGCCCGTAGGTGGATTTCCCAGGAACGTCTGCCGCGGTAATGACTGCGTGGACCCCTGGGATGAGAAGTGCAGCGGAAGTGTCAATGGAGATGATGCGTGCCGATGGATGGGGGCTGCGCAGCGTCGCTCCCCATGCCATCGAGTCGGCATTGGCATCGGAGGAGAATTCAAAGGATCCTCGTACCTTCGGTATGCCGTCGGGACGGAGTGCACTTGCTCCAAGGACATCCCGCGATCGTGTCGTGGTGATGCTCACGATCCGGCTCCTGTTCTGCGTGAAACGACAAGCTGCACTGCGTCAAAGATCCGGCCGTAGCCAGTGCAGCGACAGATGTTTCCCGACAGAGCCTCCTTGACTTGGACAGAGGTCGGTCGCGGGTGTTCCTCGAGGAGGTTGTGTACGGCGACAATCAGCCCGGGTGTGCAAAATCCGCATTGCACCCCTCCAGCTTCGACGAAGGCTTGCTGTACATCAGTCAATGCTTGGCCCTTCGAAAGGCCCTCGACCGTGGTGATCGTCGAATTTGAGCACGTTGCGGCCATTACGAGGCAAGAGCACACGGCCTCCCCGTCGACAAGGACGGTGCAAGAGCCACACTCACCTTGTTCACATGCTCCCTTGGTGCCCGGGAGCCCGAGGCGTTGTCGAAGGACATAGAGCAAGGACTCACCGACCCATGAGTCGCGAACTGAGTGCTGCTCGCCATTGACGTTAAGCGTGTAGTGCTCGCTCATGCACTTGCTCTTTCTGCCAGTCGAGACACGATGACGCCGATCGCGTGTCGTCGATATTCGGCGGTCGATCGATGATCGGTTATCGGACGTGCTTCACGTGCCGCGCGCATCCCGAGTTCGACTCTTGCAGATGGTTGGCGCAAGGTCTTGAGTGCATCCTCACCCTGTTCCGCCACCCACTTTTCGGTCTCCGCGCAGCGAATGATCGTCGGGCCGACGGCTCCAAGTGCGATTGAGACCCGTGATCGATCGTCTGAAACTGCGAGACACGCTGATGCGACGGAGATCACCATTGCATTCCGAACGCCGACTTTCGAGTAGCCCTGCCATGAATGGCGTAGGGGTATCTCGATCGCCACGATCAACTCGTTTCCGCGTAGATCATTTCGCTTGGGACCTTTCATGAATTCGACAAACGGCATACGCCGGGTTCCGTCAATTGATGCAAGCTCGATAATCGCATTGAGTGCAGCGAGGACCGGAAGTCCGTCTCCTGCAGGTGAACAGGTGCCGAGGTTCCCTCCAATCGTGCCGGCTTGTCGTATTTGGGGCGAACCAACAGTCCGAGCGGCCTCTGCGAGCGCGGGGAGTAGTTCCGCTACTTCTCCGGTTTCCAGACTTGCCCACGAGGTCGATGAACCGATTCGGACATGCTCTCCAGGAACGATCGACAGCGTCCTAAGTTCCGACACTCGGGAGAGCGAGAGAACGTCTTCGACCCGACGACGATTGAAATTTACTTCCACCATCAAGTCGGTACCACCCGAGATCACCAGTGCTTCCTGATTCGCGCGGCGGAATTCGAGTGCTTGTTGGAGACTCGTTGGGACAGAAACCGTCATACCGACCCATCCCAGCCCGAGAAGGCATCGATCATCGCCGTCACGTCACCGAGCGGGTACAGGATCGGACATGTAGCGCCATTGTCGATGTAGTGACGAACTTGGGCCCGGGCTTCAGCAGGTGTGCCGCTCGCCGTCAACATCTGAACAATCTCGTCTGGCACGTGTCGCGATGCGCGAACTACTTGCTCATGGGTAGCGGGCCACGTCAGTTCCTCTCCAACTTTGTCAAGGAGAGACTGGGGGACACCTGAGGCCTTCATGATGTGGGGTTGTTGGCCGAGGTATTGAGTGACCATCTGTCGAGCCATGTCGAGTGCGGTCTTTCTGTCTTCGTGAACGCTGCAGACAACTAATTGTGGACGATCGATGTCGTCGATCTTTCGTCCCGCCTTCTCTGCTCCTCGCGCGAGCGCCTCGAGTGCGGTCTTGTTGTAATCGGGAGATACGAGGTAATTCAAAACGACCCCGTCCGCAATCTCACCGGTGAGTTCCATCATCTGCATCCCAGTTGCACCGATGTAGATAGGAACGTTCTTTGGGCGTCGCTCTTGGTAGACGTAGTCGAGCTCAATGCCGTCAAAGTTCACGAATTCGCCGTGGTATGTGACGTTCTCATTGTTGAGGAGGGCCCGCACGTTGAGCACGATTTCCTTCATTGCACGAAGTGGTTTGGCACGAGAGATTCCGACTTTCTGCGCCAGGGGATCCCACCATGCTCCGATGCCGAGGATCACTCGATCCTGGGCGAGATCGTCGAGCGTTGAAAATGTGGCCGCCAAGCGCGCAGGATTTCGGCTCCAACAGTCCACAACTCCGGATCCAACCTTGAGCGTCTTCGTGACCGACGCGAATGCCGCCATCGGGACAGTTGCCTCCCGTACGAGGCGACTCTCGGCCTGCCAGACAGCCTCGAAACCCTTGGACTCGGCGTATTGAGCGATTGCCATGCCTTCCCGAATCGGGTGGGCATCCTGCAGGTAGACCGCCATTCTGGCGTGTCCTGTACCGGTATTGAGTGCCATCTTGGGGATTGTCATGCCGCGGCCAACCTTTCATGTAGTCGTTTGGCGTGAAGTGCGGCATGGTGGCGAACCTCGGCGATGTCGACGAGAGTGGGGAGTCCATCGGCGAGCACGGTTCGGCCGCCGGCGACCACTGTGAGGGGACGGGTTCCGGGCGTGTACATCAGGTGCCATATCGAATCAGCGTTGTCGTAATTCCAAGACACAACATCATTCCGAGACTCAGGGAAGAGGTCGCGGGAGTTTTCGATCCAACCCTCGATGAGATTTGCCGACGCGGTGACTTCCTGTTCGCGCAGCCTTGCATAGGCGACTCGCGCTTCTTCTGGCATGTCGGCACCGATGCCGTCCGTTCCGAGAGCAATGGTCATGGTCGATCGATGCGGGTTCGCGTAACCGACCGAATTGTTCATGTTCGATCGAGCATTGTGCACGAGAACACCCCGAAGTGAGCGTTTAAGGTGCACACCATGAATGATGAGCCAGTTGTCGCGAGCGAGAGATTCGAGACGTTCGGTGGCACTTACGTCGTCTGGTCCTTCGGCCACATGGATGTGTACGCCGACCCCGAATTCGTCCGCAAGGTCACAAGCCGCTGACAAGGTTTCGTCAGAGACGGTAAAAGACGCATGTATTCCAACCATTGCGGTCTTACCAGCAACTAGTTCCCGTCGGTTCTCTTCAAGGCCGAGTCGTGCTGCCTTCGTCATCGGAGACGATGGTTCGACCGCATCTAGCATCGTTCCGTCGTCCTGCCAGCGATCAGTAACGCCATAGGCGACGTTGACCCGGACTCCAACCTCTTCACATGCTTGGCGGATTGTCGCCAGGGATCCAGAAATCGCATTTGGGGATTCGTGGTGGTCAATGATGCAGGTCGTACCCGACATCAGAGCTTCGACTGCTCCGAGCTTTGCGCTCCAGTAAATCATGTCGAGATCAAGTGCTGCGTCGAGGCGCCACCACACCTGCTGCAGGATTGAGATGAAGCTCTTCGGTGTCGTGGTTGGCGCCGGCATTCCACGCGCGAGGGACGAATAGAGATGGTGGTGTGCACAGACAAATCCTGGGGTCGTCGCTCCCACGTCAGTCCTCCTCGTTGGAGCCGTCGTGTTTCATCGGAAGTGCGTTACGCCAGACGCCATCGGCCGCATGGAGCGCCGCTGCGACGGCACCGGCAGTCGGAACGAGTCCGATTTCGCCGACGCCCTTGATCCCATAGGGAGCGTTCGGTTGAGGCGATTCGATCAATTTCACATCGATTTGCGGGACGTCCTTGGCGCGAATGATGCCAAGCTGTCGGAGGGTGCTGAACGTCGGGAAGCCAGTTGTCGGGTCCGACGGAAAATCCTCGGTCAGCGCGTATCCAAGTCCCATGTGCACGCTTCCTTCGATCTGCCCCTCGCATAGGAGTGGGTTCATTGCCTTGCCGACATCGTGGGCAGCGAGAACACGCTCAACCTTCTTTGTCGTGGGGTCCATGACGACCAACTGGGCTGCGTAGCCGAAGGTGGAGTGGATGAGCGGGTGTTCAACTCCGGGGTCGCCCAACTTGGTCGTCCAGTCGACTCGATATTCGCCGACATGGTCGACGTCTTTGGCAAGTCCGTTCTGTTTGGCGACGTCGCACGCGTCCTTGACTGCACCAGCCCCCATCAAGGTTCCGCGTGAACCGGTCGTCTGTCCGAGGCCGAGCTCGCGAGTCGTGTCGACGATCACCACGATTGAGGCCGGATCGACTCCAAGTTCGTGGACAACAACTTGTGCGGCGATGGTGTTGATTCCCTGACCCATTTCGGTCCAGCCATGGCGAACTTCGGTCACGCCGTCGCTGCGAAAACGGACTACCGCGCGCGTAATCTCCTTGAAGCCGTTCCCGAGGCCACTGTTCTTCAATCCGAGCCCGATTCCAACCGCCTTGCCACTCGAACGGGCGGCGTAATAGTCGTCTTTGACGGACTCCAGGCACGCTTCTGCGCCGAGGCAACCGTCGTCCATGATTTGTCCTGGCCCCCAGACCATTCCGGGCTTGATGACGTTGCGAGAGCGGATGGTCCAGCCATCAATACCAACCTTCTCGGCAAGTCGGTCGAGCACTCCTTCCATCGCGAATTGGGCTTGATTGGCGCCAAATCCACGAAACGCTCCGCAGATCGGATTGTTCGTTCTGGCCGCGATCGCCTCAACGTCGATGTTGGGCACGTGGTATGGACCACTTGCATGACCGGCCATTCGCTCCAACACCTTCATGCCCACGCTCGCATACGCGCCACTGTCGCCGATGGCGCGCACTCTGAGTGCCAAGAGTCGGCCGTCGGCATCACAGCCGGCCGTGTATTCCATCGTGATCGGATGACGCTTTGCATGCATCCGGAAGCTTTCCTCGCGCGAAAGTGTGCACTTCACGGGCCGCTGCAGCAGCCAGGCGGCGAGTGCAGCATGGGCCTGATTCGACATGTCCTCCTTGCCGCCGAAGGCGCCCCCATTGCTGATCAGCTCGACGGTGACCTTTTCATTGTCAATGCCAAGGACGCGTGCGATGTCGTTGCGATCATCCCAGATACCTTGACCACCCGAGTAGACGTGGATCGATCCACTCTCCACGTTTACCGTGGCGAGTGACGATTCAGGTTCTAAGAACGCGTGCTCAATTCGTTGGGTCACGAATGTTTCGGTCACCACATGGGCACTTTCATCTAGCCCATTGTCAATATTGCCCCGACTGTAGGAACTCTTGCTCAGGACATTCCCGTCAGTTCTCCAGACGGCGATGTCGTTCGACGAGATCGCGGTACGCGGATCCGTAATCGGTGCGAGCGGTTCGTAATCGACCTTTACGTACTCGGTCGCTCGGCGAGCTTCCTCGCGCGTTTCTGCAACCACGATCGCAAGGACGTCGCCCGCATATGACGTTCTCCCACCTACGGGGATCATTACCGGCCAGTCCTTGTAGATGATGCCGACCATCAATTCGCCTGGGATGTCGGCTGCAGTGTATGTAGCGACTACTCCTGGCTGATCGAGTGCCTCGATCGTTGAGATGCCCTTGATGTCGGCACGGGCATGTTCAGTGAAGACGAGTGCAGCGTGGAGGAGGCCAGGTACTCGGATGTCATCGACGTAACCACGATCACCGAGTGCCAACTGAGCGGCTTCGTATTTCGCCGATCGAGTTCCGATAGCGCCAAGGGGAGCAGGTTCCGGCGCTGTCTGTTTCGCCACGGCATCGATTGCATCAAGGATTTTGGCGTAGCCAGTACATCGGCAGAGATGTGCTCCGAGATGTCGAGCCATGTCTGACCGTGTGAGATCGGCGCCCTTCTTTTGGATTTGGGCGTGTGCCCGCACGACGATGCCAGGGATGCAAAATCCGCACTGCAAACCACCACATGCGGCAAAGGCTTGTGCGAAGCGATCTCGAACGACGGGATCGAATCCTTCCAAAGTGGTGACGGTCCCTCCCTCAACCTTTGCCAAATCGGTTTGGCAGCTGACGACCGCCTTTCCGTTGACCAAGACTGTGCAGCAACCGCATTGCCCACTCGGGGAGCAGCCATCCTTGGGAGAAGTGACATTCAACTCTTCGCGTAGGGCAGCGAGGAGGTGTGGATGTGTGGTCCGCACCGTGACTGGAACGCCGTTGACGACGAAGCCCACTCCTTGCCCCGTGACCCCCATAGTCATGGGATTACCTTACAGGATAAGGAAATGGGTTTTACAGTTTGTTAAAGGGGCCCCGGTCGTCGGGATGCACTCCACGTTGGTCGGTGATCCGGGTGTAGACCTCTGGGCGCCTGTAACGGTCGAAATCGAAGAGGGTGTCTTTGTACTGGTAACACCAATCGAGGTCACAGTCTGCCCAGACGAGTTCGTCGCCTGACGTTTTGGCCTTGGCGAGGATTTCTCCCGAGGGTGCAACGATCATGCTGTCCGCCAAACTGTCGACCCCCTCTTCCACGCCACCCTTGGCCACTCCAACGACGAAGGTCCCGTTCTGATATGCGCCACTCTGCATAACGAGAGCATTATGAAATCCCTGCAGCGGGTCTTGAGACGGGTCTGGAACGTAATGCAATGGAGTGTTGTAGCCGCAGAGGATCAGTTCGACACCCTGCAGCCCCATCACGCGGTAGGACTCGGGCCAACGTCGATCGTTGCAAATCATCATTCCTACCCGACCGTCGAATGCGTCCCAAACGGGGAATCCCTCCATGCTCGGAGTGAAGTAGTAACGCTCGGCGTGCTGGAATGGACGATCTGGTTCATGCTCTTCGTGTCCGGGGATGTGTACCTTCCTGTATTTTCCAACGGTCATACCATCTCGGTTAACCAAGATCTGAGTATTGAAGCGCTCTCCTCGTTCGGTCAGTTCCGCGTAACCGAGACAAAATCCAATTCTTGAAGACCGAGCGAAGTCAAAGAGGGGCTGGACGACGGGCGATGGCATCGATCGCTCATACCAGTGATCTGCCTCTGAAATGTCGTCGACGAACCAGCGGGGGAAGAAAGTCGTGAGCGCAAGCTCTGGATAGACCACAAGTTCAACCTTGTTCGCCCGCGCTTCGTCCATCAGGCGAATCAAGCGTTCCACAACAGATTCGCGCGAATCAGTCTTTTGAATGGGACCGAGTTGGGCTGCAGCGACTCGTACGACTCTTGTCATGTGCGCTCCTTGAAGTCGTGATCGGTGAGGGCAAGCATTGTTCGCAGGAGTGCATTCGCCCCGTTCTCGAGATCCTCGTCGTCAGTGTGCTCCGCCGGATTGTGGCTGATTCCATCCTTGCTTGGTACGAACACCATCGCGGTTGGACAGACCCGAGCGAGCATCTGGGCGTCGTGACCAGCACCACTCGGCATTCGCATCGTCTTGTCGTCAATGTCGCGGCATACCGCTTCAATCAGCGCGATCACATCCTCGTCAAACTGCACGGGTTCAAATCGAGCGAGCCGTTTCGTTTCGATACGCACACCATAGGTTGCCTCCAACTCCTTAAGACGCGCAGTGATTTCATTTTCTGCCTGGCGAAGGAGTGATTCGTCAGTATTTCGAACGTCAAGCGTCATTTGCACCCGCGCGGCGACGACGTTGACGAGATTCGGGTGAACGTCAAACTTGCCGACGGTGCAGACTTGATTGCCACCGAAACGGTGTGCGAGCTCGCGCACGAAGACCGTCAGGTCTGATGCCGCAGCGACCGGGTCACGACGCAACGACATCGGTGTCGTTCCCGCATGGTTTGATTGCCCGGTAATCGTGATCTCCTGCCACGAAATGCCCTGTACTCCCGTGACCGCCCCGAGACGCATTTGCTGTGCCTCGAGGAGAGGGCCTTGTTCGATGTGCAATTCAACAAACGCGTGAGGAGCAAGTCCGGGGCAGGGCGTCATGCCTGCGTATCCGATCTTTTCGAGTTCATCTCCAAGTCGGGCGCCGTCAATTCCGATGACATCGAGAGCGTCCTCAACCCCGAGGCCACCGACGTAGACCAGGGAACCAAGCATGTCGGGTGCGAATCGAGCTCCTTCCTCGTCAGTAAAGACCCCAACCGCCAATGGTCGCCGAGGAGAGATGCCGGCCCGTTGGCACGCTTCGATGACCTCCAGTCCGGCGAGAACCCCGTAGTTGCCGTCGTAGATGCCACCAGTTCGCACGGTGTCGATGTGCGATCCGGTCATCACCGGTAGACCATCTCCGGTTTGCCAGACACCGACGATGTTTCCGATTGCGTCGACGTTGACGGTCATTCCGAGGTCATTCATCCATCTACACACCAAATCGCGGCCTTGGCGATCGTCGTCGGTCAAAGCGAGCCGGCAACTTCCGCCCGCCGGGGTCGCACCGATTTGCGCGAGCTCATCGATTCTGCTTCGAAGCCGTTTCATCGAAACGCTGAGCGAACGGTATTCGTCGCGAAGCCCAATGGTCACCAGGCCAGTCTAGAGAGGGGGCTCGGGTTGCGCTTCGGCAAGAATGGTCAGATGTTTGATCGTGGGCGAATCGGCGAGCTGATCGCAGCAGAACGCGCCAGATTCGAGTTGCACCATCCGAGGTCGCAAGAGTTGGCTTCTCGTGCCCAGAACCATCTTGTGTCGGGCGTTCCAATGCCGTGGATGACACGCTGGGCTGGACCCTTCCCTCTGTACGTCGCGGAAGCAACTGGCGGGCGTTTTCGTGATGTTGATGGAAACGACTATGTCGACTTCTGTCTTGGAGACACTGGCTCAATGGTTGGTCACTCGCGACCGGAGGTCACGGAAGCACTGATTTCTCAATCCCGGCGAGGGCTTACTTCGATGTTGCCAAGCAGCGATGCGGTCGTGGTTGCAGAGAACCTGACACGTCGTTTCGGTCTTCCGAAATGGCAATTTGCACTGAGTGCAACAGACGCAAATCGTTTCGTTTTGCGCTTTGCTCGATTCCTCACTGGCCGCTCGAAAATCGTCGTCAACGACTGGTGTTATCACGGAACGGTGGACGAGACACTGGTCATTCTCGACTCCGATGGAAGGACGATCAGCCGACCCGGCGCGATCGGACCACAAGTTGACCCTTCATTGACCACGCGGGCAGTGCCATTTAATGATTTAGACGCGCTAGAGGCTGCATTAAGACACGGTGATGTGGCGTGTGTGCTGATGGAGCCTGCGCTGACGAACATCGGAATTGTCCTGCCCCAGGATGGTTATCTGCGGGGAGTGAGGCAGTTGGCGAAGAAGTACGGGGCGTTCTTGGTGATCGACGAAACCCATACGATTTGTGCCTCGCCTGGAGGTTGCACCTCTGCGTGGGGCCTTGAACCGGATTTCGTCGTGATTGGAAAAACCATTGGAGGAGGAGTTCCAGTAGCGGCCTACGGAATGACCGCAGCCGTCGCCGCAGCGCTCGAGTCAAAACTCGACCGTGAATCAATAGATGTCGGTGGAGTCGGCGGGACGCTGAGTGGGAGTTCGCTGGCGATGGCAGTGATGAAGGCCACGTTGACGTCCAGTCTGCTTGAGGAGCACTTTTTGAAAACGATTCCTCTCGCCGAATCGTGGGCGGAGGGAGTATCTGGGGTTATTGCAGAAAAGGCGCTCAAGTGGTCCGTCCAGCAGCTCGGTTGTCGCGCCGAGTACTGGTTCAGCCAAGCGCCTATTAATGGTGCTCAGGCCGCCGCGATGGTTGATCACGAACTCGAGGAGTATTTTCACCTGAGCGCCCTGAATCGGGGCATTCTCCTGACGCCTTTCCACAACATGGCATTGATGTGTCCGGCTCACACAATGTCGGACATTGATCTGCATACTGACGCATTTTCCGAAGCTGTCGAGCTGCTTGTTTGATATGGCATTGAACGATTTCGTCCTCGTGTGCCTAGTCATTCTGTTGACCGGGTGGGTGCAAGCAACTGCAGGATTTGGTTTCGCGCTACTCACGGTCCCACTCCTCATCCTTCGGCTCGACTTGGAAAAGGCCGTCGTCATTTCGACTCTTGTAGGCACTCTTGGCAATCTGGGTCATTCATTGCATTCGCGAACGGACGTCGACCGTGTACTCACACGAAGATTCCTTGTTTGCACGATCATTGGAGGACCGATTGGTGCGTACCTCCTGTTCGGGGTAGACCCGAGATGGTTGAAGATCGTCTTAGGTATCTCGATCTTGTTCGGAGTTATTGCTCTGCACCGTGGCTACACCGGTCTCTCCCACGGAGCATGGTTTGATTGGCTCTTCGGACTCGTGAGTGGAGTCCTCAACACGGCTACCTCGACGAATGGACCCCCGTTGGTCTTCGTGCTGCAAGCTCGACAGATTCCGCCTGCGCGCTTCCGGGCGACTCTGAATATGGTCTTTCTCTTTAGTGGTGTGTATGCCGGCCTTCTCTATGCATTTCGTGGGAAGGTCACGCAAGATCTACTTCTCGCTTGTGGCGCAAGCCTTCCATTCCTCTTCGTCGGCAGCCTGATCGGTATACGAACCCGTTCAAGGATTAACGACCTTACTTTTCGTCGTGGAGTTCTTGTTTTGATGACGCTGAGTGGAATCAGCACGATTCTTTCTGCGCTTTAGTTCGTCCCGAACCATTGCATCCACTGCTCGACGCTTTGCGGACGAAAGACGTGATTGTGCGCCTTTATCGTGCCCAAGTCACCGAAAGGATGTTCGGAATAGCGATGGCCGGGAAAGATGACGGTCTGATCGGGTAGTGATGCGATCTTTTGCAGGCTGTAGTACATGTCATCGGTCTTGCTTCCAGGTAAATCCGTTCGTCCGCAGCCGTCGAGGAACAGCGTGTCGCCGGAAATCAATGCGCCATGAACGTAGAAGCATTGGCTCCCAGGAGTGTGTCCTGGTGTGTGGACAAGGTTGATCGTAAGGCGCCCAACTTGCACGGTGTCTCCGTCATGGTGCCCCGTGAGGTCATTTATGGAAAGTCCAGTCGTTCGTGATATCCAAGCCAGTTCTTCGACGTTTGCATGGACCGGGACGTCATTCGTTTCCAGGAGCGTGGATAGCCCTTCGATGGTGTGACCCATCATCGAGCCGCCGATGTGGTCTGCGTGGTAGTGGCTGACGAGGGCTCCGACAATTTTCATCTCGTCCTTTGCTGCAAGGGTAAGGATCTCGCCGATGCGGTATGCCGGGTCGACGACGAGGCATTCACGGGTTTCTATGTCGCCGACTAAATAAATGTTGTTTGCCATTGATTGGGCGAGGGGATCGTTCGATGCGAAGTCTCGACCCGAGAGGAGTTGACGGAAGTAGGGGCGTATCTCAGACACGTCAATACACTACTTTCGTGGCCCAAACGGTCGATTCAAGCGATCTCTTGTCGTACGCGATCGTCGGTACGGGCATGATGGGACGCGAGCACATCGAAAACATCGCACACATTCCTGGGTTAATTGTCGCTGTAGTCGTAGATCCAAATCTTGAATCTCAGGTATTGGCGACCAGTTTGTGTGGCAAGGGAACACCTTCATTCAAAGAGTATGAAATTGCTGTCTCAAACGTTTCTTGTGATGCAGTTGTCATTGCGGCTCCGAACTATACGCACGAAATGCTTGCCCTAGAGGCGATCGAGAGCGGGAAGCATGTACTCATTGAAAAGCCACTGACGACAACCGTCGAAGGTTGTTTCAATGTCGAGCGAAGAGCGGCGAATAGTCCACATCAAGTTGTGGGCGTCGGTCTCGAGTATCGGTTTATGGCACCGACGAAATGGCTTCTGGACAAAGTGCACTCCGGTGACCTTGGCGATGTGCGCCTGGTCACCATCATTGAGCATCGATTTCCGTTCCTCGACAAGGTTGGATCGTGGAACCGATTCAACGAAAACACCGGTGGAACGTTCGTCGAGAAGTGTTGTCATTTTTTTGACCTGATGTATCAGATCTTCAAGACTGAGCCCACTGCGGTTATGGCCATGAGCGCTCGAACTGTCAATCATCGAGACGAGTCCTACGAAGGGCGCGTCCCTGACATCCTTGACAACGGTTATGTGCTCGTTGAGTTCGGCGATGGAAAATGCGGGATGCTCGAATTGTGCATGTTCGCTGAAGGTTCTCGGGACGAACAGCAAATCAGTGTGGTCGGTGATAGTGGAAAAGCAGAAGTTCGTATTCCGTCCAATGAATGTTCCATTGGTGCTCGAAGCGACGGTCGAGTGGGAATCAAGACGGAGGTCCTCAAATCGGACGCGCCGTATCAGGGGCTCCATCACGGGGCCTCCTACTACGAGCATCTTGAATTTCGTCGGGCGATTCGAGGTGAAAAGCATTATTTAGCCACACTTCGCGACGGCACTCGCTCGGTCGCCATCGGTGTAGCTGCGCAAAGATCGATTGAGGAGCGGCGGAGGGTCACCCTGGAGGAGGTGGGTTATGTCGTCTAAATATCGTCCAGGCGACCGCATTATCGTCGGAACCACTGTTCAGGAACTCTCAGTTGAGGATGCAGAGAATCTGAATGCTGGTGGTCGTCTCGTTGCTCTGGAAAAGAAGATTATTGCGCTTGATCCACAGCTTATTGCGAGGTGTGACGAAGCCGTCTCACGGTCAAGGGTCGCATTCGAGAGCCTGGCAAAGAATTCAGATGAGGCAATTACAGGTTTTTTCGAAACACTTGCCCGTCGTCTCGGAGACGACACTATTTTCTCGCGAATCATGGAAGTGAATGAGACCGATGTGTTGATGGCGCGTCAACGGGGTCGCGCTACTGGTCGACTTGAAATAACGCCCAAGATGAGATCCGACATGATCGAGAGCGCGCGAATGTGGGCTAGTTCGACAGCGCGAAAAGAGTCCATCCTCGAACGTATTGATCATGTCGGCTGGTCTGTTGAAAAGGTAGCGAGCCCTCTTGGGGTTGTGGCCTTCGTCTTCGAGGGTCGTCCAAACGTGTGTGTTGACGCGACCGGGGTGCTGCGTACGGGAAATACATGCGTTTTTCGAATCGGGTCAGACGCCATTGGAACGGCTCGAGCAGTGATGGATCAGTGCGTGACGCCAGCTCTCATCGAAGCAGGATTGCCGAAAGATTCTGTTGTGCTCCTGGACGAAGCTGATCGATCGGCGGGGTTCGCACTCTTTTCAGATCGACGAATCTCTTTGGCTGTTGCTCGAGGAAGCGGTACGGCCGTGAGTGACCTCGGTTTCGTAGCACAAGCAAATGGAATTCCAGCGAGCCTTCACGGAACTGGTGGGGCGTGGATGATCGTAAGTGAAGCCGCTGAGACTAAAAGATTTGCGATGTCATTGCGACATTCGCTTGATCGGAAAGTTTGCAACACCGTCAATGTGTGCTGCATCCCATCTAGTCGTTCGAAAGAGCTCGTGCCCGTCGTTGCAGAGATACTAAATGCGATGGGCCAAAGCAAGGAGCATAGTTGTACGGTCCATGCGGTCGGGCTTGATGAGAGTGAAATGAATACCTTAGATCGCGAATTTGTCAAGGTAAATCAGGGAAGCAAGGAAGAACTACAAGTTGAGTGGGAATGGGACATGACGCCAGAGATGTTTCTCGTCAAGACCAGGTCGTTGGAGGAGTCCTTCTCCCTCTGTAATCAGTTTTCGCCCCAGTTCGTGGTCTCAGTGGTGAGTGAGGATGCCGCAGATTTCGAGATGGCTTGGGAGGTTCTCAACGCTCCGTTCGTGGGAAACGGTTTCACCCGCTGGGTCGATGGACAATATGCACTTGGCAAACCGGAATTGGGGCTTTCCAATTGGCAGAGTGGTCGATCACTTGCGAGGGGAGGAATCCTTTCCGGAGATGACATCCGAACCTTTCGCTATCGAATGCTGCAGGACGACCCGAACCTTCACCGCTAGAAGTTATTCAGCCCCACCGAGTCTGCAGTTGTCAATGAGTCGTACGCCATCGACCGACGCTGCGACGAGTGCAATGGAGTCGTCTGTAGCCACGGTTGTCTGATCGAGGGTCGTCGGATCGATGATGGCGAGGTAGTGAATTTCGCACTGTGAAGCAATAGTGCGCCTCCCGAGCGCTTCAAGGTCGGAGGAGGAACTCACCCCTGATGCAAATGCCTTCTGAATCGTTCTGAGTGATGCACTCAACGAGGCAGCCTGAAGCCGCGCTGCGGTTCCCAGTCTGCGATTGCGACTTGAAAGCGCGAGACCGTCCATCTCACGAACGGTTCGACCTGGTTCTATCAATACGTCTGGCCACGCATCTTCTGCCCACCGTGAAATGATGAGGAGTTGCTGGCGGTCCTTCTCCCCGAATCGTGCGCGGTGAGGTCTCGTCAGTGCGAAAAGTTGATTTACAACGGTGAGAACACCGTCGAAATGGCCTGGACGATCAACGCCCTCAAATCTTGCGCCGAGATCGCCAGCAGCAATTGGCGTTGCGGCGAGAAGGGGGGCGAGCTCGGAATCATCAGGCACGAGGACCGCTGTGGCCCCCGCGGCATTGCAAACCCGAAGGTCGTCATCCAGGGTGCGCGGATAGTTCGCAAAATCAGATTCTTGAGTGAACTGAATTCTGTTGACGAAGATTGTGACGAGGATCTCGTCGGTTTGATCCGCAGATTGACCGATGAGACTCGCGTGGCCGTCATGAAGTGCACCCATGGTCGGTACAAGGGCGACGGTTCGCGAGAGTGGAAGCGATGAACGCCACTCTTGAAATGTCGTTATGTCGCGGAAGACGAGCACTGGTCAGTCGAAGGAGTGTTGTGTATCCGGCCACTGTCGTTGGTGGACGTCCCGAACGAATTGCTTGCATGCATCAATTGCGATATTTCGAACTTCTGCGTAACTGCGAGCGAATGATGGAGGGTTAGCACTCAAGCCGAGGATGTCATGCAGTACGAGAACTTGGCCGTCTGTGTGTGGACCGGCACCAATTCCAATGGTCGGAATCGAAATCGCTTCAGTGACGTCGCGGGCGAGTTCACTTGGAACGCCTTCGATCACGGTCGCGAAGGCTCCTGCGGCATCAACGCTTTTTGCGTCCTCAAGTATTCGATCGCGGCCTTCGAAATCGCGACCTTGGACTTTGTGTCCGCCCATGCGGTGATAGCTCTGGGGTGTAAGCCCGATGTGTCCCATCACCGGAATGTCGACTCGACATATCGCTGCGATGGTGTCGTACATCGTCGTGCCGCCTTCGAGTTTTACGGCTGAGGCCCCGGCCTTAATCAATTGAATTGCACTCCTCACGCCTTGTTCACTGTTGACGTGATACGAGCCGAAGGGCAGGTCGCCAACGATGAGAGCCTTCGGATTCGCGCGTGCGACGAGACGGACGTGATATTCCATCTCCTCGATCGTGACGGGGATCGTTGTTCCCACTCCCTGGACAACGGAACCTACAGAATCTCCAACGAGGATCATGTCTACGCCCGATTCGTCGACGATGCGCGCGAAGGTTGCATCGTAAGCGGTGATCATCGTGAGCGGAGCTGTGCCAGCCTTGCGTGAACGAACGATCGGAGCGGTAACTCTCGGACGCACGGTTTTAGGCTAACGGTAGATTCAATCCGGTGAGACTCCGAACGAATCGTTGGTCCGAACGGATGGCGTTGCGCGTCTGGAAGTGGCTGAATCTCTACGGCGCGATAGGTCCGGATACTGAACGCGGTCGCAAATTTGGCGCCTTCGGTCGACGCAGCATCATCATGTTCCCGCAAACGACAATCTTTGGCGAGCGTTACATCCATATTGGTCACGACACAATGATCGGTGAAAACGTCGCGTTATCAGCAGGAATGACTCCAGATCAAGTGTGCCTGACCGACCCTGTCGTGGCTATCGGCGACCGGGTGCTCATTGGTCGAGGAAGTGGAATTGTGGGTCATCTGTCAATCGTGATTGAAGACGATGTGTGGACCGGCCACCACGTGTACATCACCGACCAAAATCATGGGTACAACGACACCTCAAAGCCAATCTCCCTTCAAACTCAACCCGAACGTCCGGTGCGGATCGGAGCGGGATCGTGGTTGGGGCATGGGGTCGTGGTGCTCCCTGGTGTCACGATTGGTCAACATGTGGCTGTCGGGGCCCAGTCAGTCGTGACTAAAGATCTGCCCGATTTTTGCGTCGCAGTCGGTAATCCGGCACGAATTATTCGTATCAGAAACAGCGACGATGAGTGGGTGCCACCAACCGACTTCCTGGTCGGGCGCTCAGACTGAAAGATCCATCGGCGCCTTGCACGCCGACATCTCATTGTCCGCGGCGAATGTCGAAATTTTCTCGGACAATGGGAGCCCTTCGACCATCGTTTCACTAAACGGAAGGTTCTTACCTTGGCGAAGGATTGCGGTGTACGCCAAACGATCTTC
>CAYFJS010000005.1:28467-40408 GCA_964343495.1 uncultured Acidimicrobium sp.
TAAACGGAAGGTTCTTACCTTGGCGAAGGATTGCGGTGTACGCCAAACGATCTTCGATATAGGTCCGATAGTCAGCAATCCACTGTGGTACAAGTGCGCGACCTTTTGCATCAGTCGGAGGTGTGCTCTCGATTGAATCGATCATCGACGCGAGGATCGCCGTCGCCTTATCTACGATTTCGGCGCGTTGGAGTAAAGCTTCTGGTCCCGAAACTGCGATTAGTCGAAAATCTGCGAGTGAGGCGCGCTTGAGATTGGCATCGGCGCACACCTCTTGGGCGCGTGCTTGCCATTCTGCATCAGAAATCTTGTTCACTGCTTCACGCGGAGAGAAGATGAATGCATAGATCCACATCGCGCTTGTCGCGAGTACCAGGGTGCCAATCGTCGTCTTTGAGAGCACCTTCTTGAATTGCACGCGGTAAGTGTAACGAGCAGTTGAATGTGGTCTAATACACTCGACACGTGACAGAGACCGCATCGCCGAAGCCGTCGGTGTCGAGTCGTCTCCGAGATGCGACGGCGCTGCTCAAGGTCCTAGTCAGATATGAGCCGCGTTATTTCGGAATCGCCGTTTCGGGCGCTGCGGTCTATGCGCTCTGCACCGTGGCGTCGAGTTTTGCGATCGGGTGGACCATCGACAACGTCATAATTGCCTTTTTTGATTCCGGATCTCTCCAGTCGAAGAAGTATCTCCTCGGAGGTGGTCTCATCATCGGGATTGGTTTGACACGGGCAGTCGGTGTTGTTGTACGCAGATCGTTTGCCGGCGTAACCGAATGGAACGTAGCTGCGAAGTTGTCACAAGCGGTTGTTGCGAAGGTGATGAGCCAACCCGCTCAGTGGCACGGACGTCAGATGACGGGTGATTTGGTTTCACGAGTAGGCGTTGATGTCGACGCCACAGTTGGGGTCCTCGCGCCCTTGCCCTTTAGTACCTCAGTTCTGATCCTCGTTGTTACAAGTGGGATATGGCTCGTCGTCGTAGACGTCCCCCTTGGCCTTGTCGCCTTGCTTCTCATTCCATGCCTCCTTCTGTTGAACGTGGGATATCAAAAGCGAATCGACGTCTACTACGACCGCGCCCAGCATGAGCTTGGAGAACTCTCGGAGGCAGTCCACGAGAGCTTTGAAGGTGTGTTGGTTGTCAAGGTATTCGGCGCCGAGGACCGTGAGACTCGACGCCTTTCAACCATTTCGGGCAGGCTGAGAGATGCCCGTATTCGGGCGGTTTACGCACGTTCCACCTTCGAGGCACTCTTGGATTTCGTCCCGGCGTCCTTCAACGTTCTCCTCATACTCATCGGCGCTCACCGCGTCGCGGCTGGAGCGATGAGTCTTGGTGAACTTTCTAGCTTCATATATCTCTTCACCCTCCTCATTTTTCCGCTTCGAATCATCGGTTACGTATTGAGTGAAGTGCCACATTCGGCTAGTGGATGGAAACGAATTGCAGCGATCCTCGACGAACCCCTGTCGGATCGAAAAGAGCCAAGGCGCGAAGCTACGAACGATTCGGTGCTCCAATTGCGCCAGTGTTCCTATTCGTTTCCGGGGTCAACCGTCGAAACTCTCTCAGGGGTGTCGATTGAACTTCGTCGGGGAGAAATACTGGCAATCGTCGGCCGTACTGGATCTGGCAAGTCGACGTTGTTGAGGATTGCAGGCGGTCTTTTGTATCCCGATACGGGAGAGGTGGTGTGGTCGGAATCGGCACCATCTTTCGTGTTTCAAGAAGCATTTCTTTTGTCGGGCACAATTGCAGAGAACGTCGCGCTCGGCGACTCTGTGAATGACGAACGAGTGAGGAAGTCGCTCTTCACCTCAGATGCCTTGGATTTCGTGGAAGCGACGTCGGATGGACTTGCAACGATGGTGGGCGAGCGCGGAGTTTCGCTCAGTGGTGGTCAACGCCAAAGAATTGCTCTCGCTCGAGCCCTCTACAAGAGTGACCGCTTGCTACTTATAGATGACACGACGAGTGCACTCGATCCGACGACCGAACAGACAATCATCCGCCGTCTGAAGGCAACGGAGGGTATGTCGTGCCTGATCGTCGCGTCGCGACCATCGACCGTTGGTGTTGCCGACAGGGTCGTATTCCTTGAGCAGGGCTCGATTCGAGACATTGGAACGCACGATGAGCTACTCGTGCGATCTCATGATTACCGCATCCTGATCGAGAGTTACGAGAGTGATCGGGGCCGAGTTGACTGACGAGCAAAATTCCGCGCGGACGACTTCCACTGCAATCATCAGGCAGGGCGTGGGCATTGCACCTGACCTGCGAAGTGGGATCGGTTTCACGGTGGTTCTTGCGCTACTCGGTACTGGGTCGAGACTGGTTATTCCAATTTTGTTGCGGCAGATCATCGACCACGGATTCGTGGGTGGCCAAATGCGGACGGGTTTCGTGACGTCACTTTGTGTACTTGGATTGCTGTCCGTATTGGTCTCCTCATTCACTCTGCGAATGGCGACCGCTCGGCTCGGAACTCGTGCCGAGCGGGGTCTCTTTTCAATGCGAGTGCGCTTGTTCGATCACATTCATCGTCTGAGCCTCTCGGATCACAATGAGGAGAAACGTGGAGCTCTCGTTTCACGGGTGACGAGCGATATCGAAACCCTGACCCGGTTCTTTTCATGGGGTGGTCTGGCGCTCTTGCTTGACGGCTCGCAGATGCTTGTCGTCGCTGTAGTTATGATCGCTTTCGACTGGCGCCTCGCGTTGGTCGCCTTTGTCGTCTCCGCACCGTTGGTGTTGGTACTGCGTACGGTTCAGCGCCATCTCGTTGTGGCCCACACTAAGAGCAGGGAGAAGAACGCAGATCTCCTCGCAGATGTCGGTGAGATGTTTGCAGGAGTCGAAACGATCCAGGCCTATGGGGCCGAGGAGGAGTTCCTTGCTCGAGCGATGGCAAGTATTTCGCGTCGCGCCAAGGCGAATATTCGAGCGGGTGTGATCGGCGCTTTTCTCTTCCCAAGTGGCGAAGTCTTTGCGACACTGACGGTCGCCACGGTGATCGGAACGGGACTTGCACTCGGACTTGATTCCGGAGTCACCGCAGGTGCATTGGTTGGCTTCGTATTCCTGACCTATCGATTCCTCGAACCGATCGCCGAATTCACGGAAACCATCGATCAAACACAAAGCGCGGTGGCCGGATTGCGACGAGTCATCTCGGTACTAGATACTCCGATTGGACCTGAGGAACCCATGCGTCCGGTTCCGCTGCCAGGGGGGAGTCTGGGGGTCGAAGTCCGTGGTGTCACCTTTGCCTATCGGTCCCGAGGTGACGACGAGAACGACGAGCCCGTCCTTACATCGATCGACCTTCGGATCGCTCCGGGGGAGCACGTCGCTTTTGTTGGCCCGTCGGGCTCGGGCAAGACGACACTTGCACGTCTCATATCGCGACTAGTCGACCCGCAAGAAGGGTCGGTGAGCATCGGAGGAATCGATCTCAGAAAAGTTGCGAATAGTGATCTCCGATCACGACTCGTCGTCGTACCTCAAGAGCCCTTCCTCTTTGCGACGACCATCGGCGAGAACATTGTTTTTGCGGACCCCAGCGCTAGTCGTAAGGATGTCCTAGCGACATTTGAAGAATTGTCCCTCGCCGACTGGGTCTCTTCGTTGTCGCTCGGAATCGATACACCCGTTGGACAGAGGGGCTCGTCACTATCTGCCGGCGAGCGCCAACTTGTCGCACTCGCACGTGCATTTATCGCTTCTCCATCTATTCTTGTGCTCGACGAAGCGACAAGTTCTGTGGACGCCGAAACTGAGGTACGGATGGCTCGAACCTTCGAGAGAGTGGCGCGAGGACGAACGACAATATCTGTCGCACACCGTTTGTCGACGGCTGCAAGGGCCGACCGGGTAGTGATGTTCTCTGGAGGACGCATCATCGAGCAGGGCAGCCATGACGAGCTGCTCGCACTTCGTGGCGCCTATTCAGCAATGTATGACGCATGGTTGAGCGCAACGTCGTCATGAGGCGTTTCGCGTTCGTTGCGATTGCACTTGTTTCCCTTCTGGGCTGTGGATCGACGACTTCGACCAAGAAGACGTGCGCATTGGGGCCAGAATTCGAATCGAGCGTCGTTGCAGCGCAATCCGCATTTGACGATTTTTCAAAAAGCACACCGCGTCAACTTCAGAGCACGCTGTCGGTTCTCCTGCTTTCACTATCGCGAATGCTGGAGGTTGCACCCGGCAACGTCGCCAGGCCGCTCGAGGTTGCGCAACGTGCCTATTCCGAAATTTCTGTCGCACTCCAGGGGATCTCCTGGGACACCGCGATTGCTGTGTCCGATCCAGTGGTCGGACAGTCGCTTCAGGTGTTGAGTAGGTCTGACACCATCGAGGCAATGGCAACGCTGCGCGAATTCTTCGCCTCGACTTGTCAGTCGGATTTGAAGGCGTTGCCTTCACGCGACCTGGCTGGAGCGACCACCTTGCCTACACCAATCGGGAACGTCGATCCGAATACATTCAATGAAGATCTTCCCGATTTCGATACTGAACGAAGTGCACTTCGAGCATATGGCCTTTATGTTGCGGAACAAGTAGGGGAGCAGGTCTCCGATGATCAAGCCGTATGTATAGGAAATGAGCTCTTGGCGGTTTCAGAGAAGTCGACGCCGGTCACCAACGACCAATACGAGTCATTCGTGCGCGATGCAATCACTCGATGTGTGAAAGGCGTTGAGTAGTCTGACCTGATGGAGTTCCTCCTCATTCGGCACGCGGAACCCGAATGGGTTAAGGACGGGCTGAGCATCGTCAATCCTCCATTGACCAAACGAGGATTCGAGCAGGCCGAGCGCCTTGGCGAACGACTTGCCGAGGAGCACCTGGATCACGTGTACGTCTCGCCGTTGCTTCGGACTCGACAGACTGCGGCACCCCTCCTTTCGCGTCAGTCGCGACCCGAGGTGATTGAGCCGTTCTTGGAGGAGATTCGAGAACCGGCTTGGCATGGCGCCCCATCCGAAGTCACGATCAAGGCCTACCGCGAGGAGTTGAAGCGCAATTCAGCGGATAGATGGCACGGCCTCGACGGCGGTGAATCGGTTCGTGAGTTTGTTTCGCGAATACATGCAGGTGCTACAGAATTCCTTGCGAACAGGGGTATCCATCGGATCGAGGGTGAACTTCCGGTTTGGCACATTGAAAATCCCGGGGAGAAGATCGCCTTCGTCGCCCACGCGGGCACCAACAGCGTTCTCGTATGCCATTTTCTGGGGCTGTCTGCCACTCCATGGGAGTGGGAGCGCTTCATCATCGGTCACGCCAGCATCACGACAATCAGAGCGATACGGCTCGGTGACGGTTACACCTTCAGTCTTGAAAATTTGAGCGATCTCGAGCACATCGAACATTCATCCCGCACGAGGTAAATGAAAATGGGCCCGAGCGATGATGGTTCTCACATCGTCACCGCTCGGGCCCATTAATCGACACTTTCAGTTACTGGGGGAGCACCTCGGTCACTGAACAGGCGTCGACGGCCTTGAGAATTGCGTAAGGATTCACTGCTGCGCCACCACGTGGGTGCACTTCGAAGTGGAGGTGTGGGGTGCCCGCATTGCCGCTGTCACCGCTGAATCCGATGATCTGGCCCGCGCGCACCGGAACGCCAACGGCAATCCCAGGGGCGAATGAATCGAGGTGTGCGTAGTAGAAGTAGGTCCCATCAGGAGCGGTCAGACGTATCGCATTACCGCCGTTCACGGCGCCCACGTAGGTCTTGGCGATCACACCGTCAACCACTGCATAGAGAGCGAGGCCCTTCGCGCCGATGACGTCCGTTCCCTCGTGGGTTCGTCCTCCCGAGCGAGCCTGGCCCCAGGTGTCAGAGAAATTGCAGCGTCCCTGCATCGGGAACACCTTCAATGATGGGAGACCGAGCTCCTCGAGCGACGGAATAAGCCCGAGTGCTGCTGCGGTGTTGATGTCGAGCGCGCCGGTTTGATTGAGCCCGCGTACTTCCTGGAACTTGGTGAGAGCAATTGTGGTGGCGACGCCGAACACTCCGTCAGCTCCGCCCTTGACCTCAACACCCGCACCAATCAAGGTTTGCTGGACGAGCTTCACCGCATCGGACTTCTGGCCACGGACTGGAAGCGTGTCGATGGTGATCGCTGCTGGTGTAGCTGGGGTAGCGGTTTGAGTCTGCACCGATGGAGAGACGGTCGAGGCCTTCGATGGGACCGCAGCCTTGACCGGTGCCGGTGCCGGGAGGAGACCGAGTGCAATTGCCGTCTGTTCATCGAGAACTTTGCTGACCTGCAGGCCTCGAGCGCTCTGGAACTTGCCGAGTGCGATCGTCGTAGCCAAGCCGAACTTGCCGTCCGCACCACCCTTGACAGGCGTCCCTGCATTGATCAGAGCCTGCTGGAGTGTCCACACGGTGTCACCCGACATTCCGACGGATGGCAGTGCATTCGCGGCAATCGGGGCCACGTCGACGAGACCCAAGAACTTGGCGGTGCGCTCATCGAGGGATCCGGATGCCTTGAATCCGGCGACCTTCTGCAACGAGCGAAGTGCGGCAACGGTCTGACCGTTGAATTCGCCAGTAACGCCGCCGACGATCGTGAAGCCTCGAGCGACAATGGCCTGCTGGAGTCGCACGACCTCCGGACCGGTGTCGCCACGTTGTGGCAGCTGTACGAGCGACGCTGCCAGGGCGGCTTGCGGCCCTTGGATGGAGAGGATGGCCGTCGCGGTGACGGACAGACCGAGAATGGCACCCGTCAAAACGAGTGCCTTGCGAACCAAAGATGCCTTCATGTTGTGCTCCCTTGCGTGGTGTGAGATCCGCAATGGGTTTCGGCACTAAGGGCATCAACTTGAGAGATTTCTCACGGAAAATGTGGAGATACCCACTGAGAGTGGTCAAAAAAGACCATTTGGGCTTTTTGGGCGCTATCCGTGGTCGCAGGGCCGTGGTCTACCCTGCATTGGTGCCCACAACGCTTTCACTTGGCGTCTTTCGGCGGGTTGCCAGGATGGCTCAGGGATCTCTTATTGGCATCGTCCTCACCGGGTCCTGGGTACGCCTCACCGGGAGCGGGCTTGGTTGCTCGGACTGGCCCGAATGCAATAGTCGTCGGTTCGTCGATGTGTCTTCCTGGCACGCAGCCATTGAGCAGGTGAATCGGCTCCTAACGGGAGTCGTGTCCGCAGCGGTCGTTGGCGCCGTACTTGCCTCGTTCCTTGTACGCCCCCTTCCGCGTCACGCACGTTGGCTCGCCGCATCATTGGTCGGTGGCGTCGTGATTCAGGTGATTATCGGCGCCTATGTGGTGTGGACTGGGTTGAATCCGTGGTCGAACATGGCTCACTTTCTTGTATCGGCCTCGCTCATCGTGTTGTCAACTCTCCTCGTTCATGTCGGCAGGCCGGAAGCCGTTGTTCAGCTCCCGAACCCCCACTTTCGGACCCTTGGGGCAGTGCTTGGCGTGGTGATGGGGGTCGCGATAGTGACGGGCACGGTCGTGACGGGAAGCGGACCACACGCAGGAGATGAAAACGCGATTCGCCTGGGATTCGCGATACATGAGGTGGTGAGAATCCACAGTGCAAGCGTCTGGCTGGCGGTTCTGGTGCTCTGCGGAATTGCGGTGAAGGCCTCACGGAGTAACGAGCGAGCACTTTTCTCGCCCTTGTCCGTGGTCATTGGATGCACCCTTGCCCAAGGCTTCCTTGGTTATGTGCAGTATTTTGCGAACATTCCAGCAGCACTGGTGGCACTCCATATCGCTGGTGCGGTTCTCGTGACTGTCGCGACGACGAGACTCGTCGTGGTGATGTGGGGAAGTAGCCCGCGGTTGCGGGCGTGAGGACTAGATTGGGCGTACTTATGGGGGAGAGCGGGTCGCTTCGTTTTCGTCGCTGGCTGTTAGCGCTCGGATTCGTCCTCGGTCTCGTCGGGTTCGCGCAGGGATCTGCCCGCGCCGCTGAGTCTGAATTCACGATTACCGCATCAGTCCAGGACCAGAGCGTGAGCGGATCAACGACCAGTAGGAGCCCGGTCGAGGGCGTCACGATCATCGTCACCAACCAAGCTGGAGCGGAGGTCGTTCGGGGTGTCACCGGGCCAGACGGCACGGTGACACTGCCAGTGCCCGCCAAGGATTACTACGTCGTTACTCTCGACGTCGAGTCGCTTCCTGAGGGGAAGTCGCTGATGAACGCGGACAAGTCGACGGCGGTCATCGAGAGAGACAAGTTCACCACGAACGACAAATCTGTTCGCTTCTTTACTGGTGCGAATGCGACAAGTTCCGTTTCACTGTTTGACAAGGTCCTGCAACGGTCCGTGGATGGTGTGCGACTCGGGCTGATTATTGCGATTTGTTCGGTCGGATTGTCGCTGATCTTTGGCACGACGGGATTGACGAATTTCGCGCACGGTGAGATGGTCACGTTCGGAGGTCTGATGGCCTTCTGGCTGAACGTCATCATCGGCATCCCGCTCCTGATTGGCGCTCCGATCGTCATCGTTCTCGGTGGCGTATTTGGCTATTTGTTCAATGAACTCATCTTTGGTCGATTGCGGAAGCGCGGGATCGGACTGATCTCGCAGCTCGTGGTCTCTGTAGGTCTTTCGATCATGTTGAGGAATCTGTACCTCTATCAATTCGGTGGCCGGACGCGGCCGCTCGATGACTTCAGTCTCCAAGTGGCAAAGAAGATCGGACCGATCTCGATCACAATTCGCGATTTCACCACCGCTGTCATCTCGCTGATCGTTCTCATAGCCGTGGCTACGTTCCTTCAGCGCTCGCGAACCGGCAAGGCGATCCGAGCGGTGTCGGACAACGCTGCCCTCGCGTCGTCAACGGGAATCGATACCCAGCGGATCATTCGCATCGTGTGGATCGCGGGTGGAGCCCTCGCCGCATTGGGCGGCGTATTCCGGGGACTGGATGAGCAGGTTGGATTCGAAATGGGAAGTGGTCTGATCTTCCTCATGTTCGCTGGCATCACCCTTGGCGGTCTCGGCTCGGCGTACGGCGCACTCGTGGGCGGATTCTTCGTCGGTTTGTTCGTCGAACTCGCCTCACTTGTTGTCCCGGCGGAGTTGAAGAATGCGCCCGCATTGCTGATCCTCGTCGTCGTCCTCATCGTTCGCCCGCAGGGAATCTTGGGTCGAAAGCAAAGGGTCGGCTGAGATGGACATCATCAAGGTTCTCGAAAACACGATCAGCGCATTGATCGGAACGGACGCTGCCTACTTCGCATTAGCTGCGATCGGTTTGAACGTGCAGTTCGGATACACCGGACTGTTGAACTTCGGTCAAGCCGCTTTCATGGCCTGTGGTGCGTATGGTCTGGGAATGACGTCCCAGTACTTCGGTGTTGGCATGTGGTGGGGCATCGTCATTGGCTTGATCTATGTAGTCGTGCTCGGGATCTTGGTGGGAATCCCGACACTGAGACTCCGCTCGGATTATCTCGCCATCGTGACGATTGCAACTGCGGAGATCGTCCGCCTCGTCGTGAGATCGGTCAGATTCAAGGAGTACTTCGGAGGCTCGGACGGCATCAACTCATTCAGCACCGAATTCCGAAATTTGAGCCCATTCGATCCCGGGCATCTCTACGGGATCCGTCCCTTCCAGTACAGCGGATACACGTTGTGGACTCTCATCTTCGCGTGGGCGCTCGTCGGAATCTTCTCTGGTCTCGTGTTCATGCTGATGCGAAGCCCGTGGGGTCGCGTGGTGAAGGCGATCCGTGAAGATGAAGACGCAGTGCGCAGTTTGGGAAAGAACGTGTATTCCTACAAGATGCAGTCGCTGATCATCGGTGGTGTGATCGGCATGTTCTCCGGAATCGTCTTTGCCCTCGACCGAGGTTCCGTCCAGCCGGACAACTACAGCCGCGACGTCACCTTCTATGTCCTAACAGCCCTTGTACTCGGCGGTGTTGCGAAGGTCCGGGGCTCGGTCGTCGGTCCGATGATCTTCTGGGGCCTTTACGTTTTCTCGGACAACTTCCTGCGAGAGTTGACGAAGGACAAACCAGTGAGCGTTTTCGGTTTTGGGATCCTTCAGAAGAGCCAGGTTGGCCCAGTGAACTACATGCTGATCGGTCTCGGATTGATGCTCCTCATGACCTTCCGTCCGCAAGGAATCTTCGGCAACCGAAAGGAGATGGCACTCGATGGCCGCTGAGTTCCTCTCCGATTCTGCTCGTCGTGCCAAGGAGGCTCTCGCTTCGGTCGACGCGGCACCCGGCGCATCGAAGCCGGATCCGATCCTCATCGCCGAGAACGTCAGGCGTAACTTTGGCGGTGTCGTCGCGGTCGACGTCGATCACCTCGAAGTTCAACGTGGCTCGATAACCGCACTCATCGGACCGAACGGGGCGGGGAAGACGACCCTGTTCAACCTCCTCACGGGATTTGACACTCCGAATGAGGGCAAGTGGATGTTCGACGGACGGAATCTCGAGAAGGTCGTCGCTCACCGGACCGCCTCAATGGGCATGGTTCGCACATTCCAGCTGACCAAGAGTCTGACCAAGATGTCCGTGATCGAGAACATGAAGCTCGGTGCCACGCAGCAGGTTGGGGAAAAGTGGTGGAACGGTCTCTTGCCATTCAGGTGGAAGCGCCAAGAGGACATCATCGAGAAGCGAGCCGATGAGTTGCTCAAGCGGTTCAAACTTGATCACATGAGGAATGAATATGCCGGCACACTCTCCGGGGGACAGCGCAAGCTACTCGAGATGTCGCGTGCCTTGATGACCAACCCCAGGCTCGTGATGCTCGACGAGCCGATGGCGGGCGTGAATCCAGCCTTGAAGCAGAGTTTGAACGAGCACATCCGGGGACTTCGCGATGACGGCATGACCGTGCTGTTTGTCGAGCACGATATGGACATGGTGCATGACGTCTCGGACTGGGTGGTCGTCATGGCTGAGGGTCGGATCATCGCCGAAGGTACGCCAGATCAGATTTCTGCGAATCCTGCGGTCATCGAGGCTTACCTCGGTGGACATCAGGGAAAGTCGCTCTTGGAGGATGCCCAATGAGTGCCCTCGTTCTCCACGTTGAAGAGCTCGTGGCGGGCTATATCCCTGAAGTCAACATCTTGAACGGGTGCAACGTGGAGGTTCGCGCCGGTGAATTCGTCGGGGTGATCGGACCGAACGGCGCCGGAAAGTCAACCGTGTTGAAAGCGATCCTCGGTCAGTGCGCAACGAGATCCGGATCCGTCGTCTTGAATGGAGAGAACATCACCGGTCTCAAGGCACACGAGCTAGTGGAGCGGGGCGTCGGTTATGTCCCGCAGACGCAGAACGTCTTCCAGAGTCTGACTGTTTCCGAGAATCTTGAGATGGGCTGCTTCCTGAAGCCGTCAGTCTTCAACGAGAGGTTCGAATACGTGACGAACCTGTTTCCGAAGCTTCGGGACCGCGCGGGGCAACGTGCGGGCTCTCTCTCGGGTGGCGAGCGTCAAATGGTTGCGATGGGCCGCGCCCTCATGATGGAGCCCAAACTCCTTTTGCTGGACGAGCCCTCAGCCGGTCTATCCCCGGCGTTGCAGGATGAGGTCTTCATCCAGTGCAAGAAGATCAACTCCGAGGGAATCGCCATCTTGATGGTGGAGCAAAATGCGCGGAGATGTTTGCAGGTCACTGATCGCGCGTACGTCCTCGACCAGGGCAGGAACGCCTACACAGGTACCGGCCGTGAGTTGCTCGCCGATCCGAATGTCATCAAGTTGTACCTCGGCACGCTGGCCAAGATGACCGGTGGCTGACGGCTTCAGTCTTTTCGACCGTCGTAGTGCTTCTTGATATCTAGTGCAGTAAAGCAAAAGGGCCCGGTCCTTGCGGACCGGGCCCTTTCGTTGATCTGGATGGATTACTTACCCGAGTCGAAGTTCTCGCCGAGTGCGTTACCCATGTTGCCGT
>CAYFJS010000006.1:0-36934 GCA_964343495.1 uncultured Acidimicrobium sp.
TCCACGGACATTGGAAGCCAGTCGTCGGACGGTTCAAGGACTACATCGCGATGCCGAAGTTCAACCTGTATCAGTCGTTGCACACGACGGTGATCGGGCCGGGCGGGAAAGCGATCGAGGTGCAGATTCGTTCCCGCGACATGCACGAGCGCGCCGAGTGGGGTGTCGCGTCTCACTGGTCGTACAAGGACGGAGGAACCTCCAGTGACGTCGACTGGTTGAACCGGATCATCGATTGGCAGGACGACGTCTCGGATCCGCGACAGTTCCTCGAGTCACTGAAGACCGATCTCGAACAAGACGAGTTGTTCGTCTTCACGCCGAAAGGGAAGGTCATCTCGCTCCCGGTCCTGTCGACTCCCGTGGACTTTGCCTATGCCGTGCACACTGAGGTCGGACATGGTTGCATCGGCGCGAGGGTCAATGGCCGGCTCGTGCCTCTCGACACGAAGCTGAACGCTGGGGACACCGTCGAGATCCTCACTGCCACCACGGATGCTCCGGGCCCTTCCGAGGAATGGGCGAACTTCGTGGCGTCTCCGAAGGCGAAGAGCAAGATCAAGCAATGGTTCTCCCGCGAACGCAATGAGGACCTCCTCGAATCCGGTCGCGACGATCTCGTCGAGGAATTGCGTCGCCTTGGGCTCCCTGTCGCACGAGTGCTCGGGTCCGACGCTTTCAAGACAGAGATCGAGGCGATGAACTATCAGGACGAGACGACGCTCTACAGGGCAATAGGTGAGGGTCACGTCGAGGCGAGTGCGCTCGCGAATCGACTCTCTCGTGCGGTGAGTGAAGGTGGACTCGGAGAGCAACTCTCGGTGACGGCTCGGCTGCACGATGGGGTCGTGTCAGGTGTTGGTCGGGGAGTCCGCGTGGAGGGACTCGACGACGTGTTCGTCGATCTCGCCAAGTGCTGTACCCCAGTGCCTGGAGATGACATCGTGGGATTCCTCGCCGACGGCCGTTCGGTCGACGTGCATCGCGCTGATTGTGCGCGCGCGACGTCGTCGCGGTCGAAGCTGTCGGGACGGATGGTGGAGGTGGAATGGGTCGGTGCAGACCACGGAACGACCTACACCGCGGCGGTCGAGGTCGTCGCGCTCGATCGTTCTCGCTTGTTGCGTGACGTCGCGAACGCACTCTCGGACGAGCACGTGAACATCGTCGCGTGCAACACGTTCACTGGTGCCGACCGAGTCGCCAAGATGAGGTTCGAATTCGAGTTCGCAGACCCGAGCCACTTGCAGTCAGTACTCCGCACCATCAAACGCATCGATTCGGTCTATGACGCATATCGAGTCATGGCCGGAGATCATCCAGCGTCTAATCTTCATACGTGACCGCCTTCAGCACGAGCCCCGGAACGCGCGACATCCTCGCCCCGGACTCCGAGCGCTGGAGGGCCTTCCAGAACGTTTTCGCCGAGGTGGCGCTCGCGTCTGGCTACCGCTACATCATTCCTCCGATGTTCGAGGACCTCGGAGTTTTCCTCAGGCTGGGTGAGGCAACCGACGTCGTCACGAAGGAGATGTACGACTTCGAGGACAAGGGTGGTCGGCGAATCGCACTGCGTCCGGAGCAGACGGCGAGCGTGTGTCGGGCTTTCGTCGAACACCGGCCGGTCACGCCCTGGAAGGTGTGGTATGCGGGCCCGAATTTCCGCTACGAAAAGCCACAACAAGGTCGCTATAGACAGTTCGATCAAGTCGGAGTAGAGGTTCTCGGAGTGGACGACCCCCACCTTGATGCAGAGGTGATCGCGCTCGCGGACGAGTTCTATCGTCGTCTCGGGCTCCGCAAGGTCGAGTTGTCGATCAATTCGCTCGGGGATGCAGGTGATCGACAGCGTTATGCAGAGGCATTGCAGTCGTATTTTTCGAAGAACGCGGCCGCGCTCAGCGAGGAGTCGCGTGCGACGCTGTCCAAGAACCCCTTGCGCGTCCTCGACTCCAAACGGACCGAGGATCAAGGGGTCATCGCTGGGGCACCGCGAATCGAGCAGTTCCTCAGCGATTCGGCGGCTGAACATTTTGCGGAGGTCAAGCGGGCACTCCAGGGGCTAGGCGTCGAATTCGTCGTGAACGACCGACTCGTGCGTGGCCTCGACTACTACCGACGCACGACCTTTGAGTTCGTGAGCACCGCGCTGACTGCAGCGCACACCGCGATCGGTGGGGGTGGCCGGTATGACGGTCTGGTGGAAGAACTCGGTGGACCTGCCACCGCTGGGATTGGTTTCGCCCTCGGACTCGATCGAACACTGCTTGCCTGCGATGCCGAGGGAGTATTTCCCGCGCCGAACGGGAGCGTGGCGGTGTTCGTGGTCGACACGACGGGTGGGGCTCACGCGACGCGGCTCTGTCGAACCCTCCGCCAATCCGGACTCTCGGCGGACCGCGCATTCGACGGGAGGTCGATGAAGGCTCAGATGAAGGCGGCCGATAGGAGTGGAGCGGCGGTTGCGCTCATCGTCGGCACGAATGAGGTCGAATCCGGCTCTATCGTGATGCGGTCGCTGTCGAGCGGAGAGCAGACCACCATTGCCGATGGCGATGTGGTCGAGGCCGTGCGGCGACTTCTCGCACAACAAGGAAGCTGACCCCACATGACCACCTCGAAGCCCGCAACCGTCGAATCGACCACGATGCGCTCGCACCGCTGTGGTGATCTTCGCGTCGCCCACGTTGGTGAGACCGTCACGCTGTGTGGCTGGGTTGCACGCCGACGGGAGCATGGAGAGCACCTCGCTTTCGTTGACCTGCGTGACTACACGGGCGTCGTGCAGTGCGTCGTGGACAACACCGCCGACGTACGTAGCGAATGGGTCGTGCAAATCACGGGCACTGTTCAACGGCGGCCCGATGGGACCATCAACCAGAACCTTGCTACCGGTGAGGTCGAGCTCGCGAATTGTCGCGTCGTGGTGTTGAATGCGGCAGAGGCGCCACCGTTCCCGATCGACCAACGTGCCGACGAGGTGGACGAAAACGTTCGTCTCAAGTATCGCTACCTCGACATTCGTCGTGAGCGCATGCAGCGGAATCTGCGCATTCGAAGCAAGGTGAACTCCGCGATTAGGGCCGCGATGGAGCGACAGAACTTCGTCGAGGTGGAGACGCCGTTCTTGATGCCGAGTACGCCTGAGGGCGCGCGGGAATTCCTCGTCCCTTCCCGCAAGGAGCCCGGTTCGTTCTATGCGCTTCCGCAATCACCACAGCTGTGGAAGCAGTTGTTGATGGTCGCGGGGATCGATCGTTACTACCAAATCGCGCGTTGCCTCCGCGACGAGGACCTGCGTGCGGATCGGCAGTACGAGTTCATGCAGTTGGATGCCGAGATGAGCTTCGTCACCAAGGATGATGTCCTCGCCGCGATCAGCGAGGCGGTGATGGATGCGGCCGAGGCCGTACTGGGAGAGCGTCCGGCACCGATCGAGCGCATCACGTGGCACGACGCGATGAATCGGTTCGGTGTCGACAAACCCGACCTGCGCTTCGGCATGGAGCTCGTCGACGTGACGTCCGTCTTTGCCTCGACCGAGTTCAAGGCGTTCTCGTCGGCGGAGTGCATCAAGGCGATTCGGGTGGAGGCAACCAAGTACCCCGAGGCGGCCGCGTCTGGTCGGAACAAGTTGGATGCCCTCACCGATCGAGCCAAGCAGCTCGGCGCAAAGGGTCTCGTGTGGATGAAGGTTGGTGCGAGCGCTGCGCTCGAGTCACCAGTGGCCAAATTCCTGTCCGATGCGGAGAAGTCCGCCCTCGTCGGCGCGCTTGGCGCGGTCGAAGGCGACTTGTTGCTTCTTGTCGCCGATACGTGGTCGACAACCTGCGAAGTGCTGGGACAATTGCGCAACGACCTCGGCCGTCCACCGGTGCATGAAGGCCCCTATCGCTACGTGTGGGTCATCGATTTTCCGCTGTTTGTGGGGATGAATGCCACCACCGGCAAGCCCCAACCCGGCCACCATCCGTTCTGTCAGCCTCACCCCGACGACATCGAGCGACTCGAGAGCGACCCGATGAGCGTGCGTGCCCAGGCGTACGACCTCGTGTTGAACGGTTGGGAACTCGGCTCGGGATCGATCCGAATCCACGACCCGGAGATGCAGCGTCGGGTGTTTCGCCAACTCGGGATCAGCGACGAAGACGCGGATCGTCGTTTCGGTTTCTTCCTGCAACCGTTCAAGTACGGCGCACCGCCTCATGGTGGATTTGCCTTCGGTACCGACCGACTGGTCGCGATTCTCGCTGGTGAGGAAAACATCCGTGAGGTCATCGCGTTCCCGAAGACGCAGTCGGGGAGTGATCCGATGACGAATGCGCCGACCCAGGTGAACCCGGCACAGTTGCTCGAACTCGGAATCAGGACGCTCCCACCGCCCGCCAAGAGCTGACCACGACGCGATGACCCGCGCCGACGACCTCTTCTCGAGAGCGGCAGAAGACCGCCTCCGGGATCAAGCCCCGCTCGCCGCACGCTTGCGACCTCGCACCTTGGATGACGTCGTCGGCCAAGAGCACCTCGTTGCACCTGGTGCACCGCTGCGCAGGCTGATCGAAGCGGACCGTCTGTCATCGGTGATCTTCTGGGGCCCGCCAGGCACAGGGAAGACGACCCTTGCCGAAGTGGTCGCACTTTCGACTTCGCGCGAGTTCGTGAGATTGTCTGCGGTGACGTCGGGAGTGAAGGACGTGCGTGAAGCGATCGAAGCCGCGGCCGACCGAAGGGCGCTACACGATCGCGGAACGATCGTGTTCGTGGATGAGATCCATCGTTTTTCAACCTCGCAGCAAGATGCACTCCTACCGAGCGTCGAGACTGGCGTCATCACCTTGATCGGGGCAACGACCGAGAACCCCTACTTTGAAGTGAATGCACCGCTTCGCAGCCGAAGCACGCTCTTTCGCCTCGAGCCGCTGACCACTCATGCGATCGCCAAACTCCTTGCACGCGGACTCGAAGCCGAGGCGACGAAGGCGAGTGCCGAAGCCATGGAACTGCTCGTGGCCCGAGCGGGTGGGGACGGTCGCCAGAGTCTGACTGCGCTCGAGGTTGCATGCGCCTTGGCCAACGGAGGCGAGGTGCAGGTCGACCACGTGGAGGCTGCGCTCGGTGTGAGTGCGATGCGCTACGGGCGGGACGATCACTACGACGTCGTGTCTGCGTTCATCAAGAGCATTCGAGGGAGCGACCCGAGTGCCGCGGTGTTCTGGCTCGCGCGCATGCTCGAGGCGGGAGACGATCCGCGTTTCATCGCGCGCAGGATGATCATCGCTGCGAGCGAGGACATCGGGGTGGCGGACTCCAACGCGCTCGTCGTGGCAGTTGCGGCGGCACAGGCCGTCGACCACGTTGGCCTGCCTGAAGCGCAATTGAACCTGGCACATGCGGCGGTGTATCTCGCCCGTGCTCCGAAGAGCCCATCCGTGTCGCGAGCGATCTGGACGGCACGCAGTGACATTCGCCAAGGCGTCGACGTCGAAGTGCCGGCCCACCTTCGCGACGCCCATTATTCGGGGGCTGTCGAAATCGGACACGGCACGGACTACGTCTCTCCGCACGACCATCCCACGGTGGAACAGGACTATCTGCCTGCGCACACTGAAGGGAGACCACGCCGCCAGGATCCGTATGTTGCGGATGGCGACGGGGCGTCATAGTCGAAGGAGGAAAGTCGGTGTTCAAACGTCTGTTTTGGTTCGTGGTGGGCGTGCTCGCCGGCATCTTCGGGCTTCGCTACGCAAAGAACAAGGCCAAGGATGCTGCAGACGAATTCAGCGCAACCGATCTTGCAGCTGACATCTTCGGCCTGATCGTTAAGTTGGTGAACTACGTCATCGATCTCGTGCGCGAGGTATTGGCCAAGGGCGATCAGCCCACTGCACCTCGAAACTAGACTGACAACAATGGCGGCCGCCCGAGGAAAGATCACCAGCGCGAATCACTTACGCGACGCTTTCCAGGGCTTCTTCGTCGATCGTGGCCACACCCTGGTGCCGTCTGCGAGCCTCATTCCGCACGACCCGACGGTGCTGTTCACCGTCGCGGGAATGGTTCCCTTCAAGCCGTACTTCGTCGGTGACGAGGTTGCCCCGTACAAGCGGGCGGTGAGCGTACAAAAGAGTGCCCGAGCAGGCGGGAAACACAACGACCTCGACGATGTCGGCCGCACCAAGCGCCATCTCGTCTTCTTCGAGATGATGGGCAACTTCAGCTTCGGTGACTATTTCAAGTCAGACGCGATTCCGTGGTCATGGGAACTCGTCACTGAGGTTTTCGGGTTCGACGGTGATCGCCTGTGGATCACGGTGCACGACAGCGACGATGAGGCGGAGGCGATCTGGCACGAGCAAGTCGGCGTGCCGATGGATCGAATCCAGCGACTCGGGGACAAGGACAACTTCTGGCAGATGGGCGAGACCGGACCGTGTGGTCCGTGCTCGGAGATCCATATCGATCGCGGGCCGGCATTCGGCCCGGATGGTGGACCGCTGAACGATCCCCACGGCGATCGCTTCCTCGAATTCTGGAACCTCGTGTTCATGCAGTTCAATCAGGACAAAGACGGGTCGCGCACTCCGCTCCCGAAGCCGTCAATCGACACCGGAGCAGGTCTGGAGCGCATTCTCGCCCTGATGCAGGGCACGGATTCCGTGTGGGAGACCGACGTGCTCTTCCCGTTGATCGAGCAGGGTCAATCGCTCACGTCGAAGAGGTATCTCACTGGAAACTACGACGATCGAGACAGTTTCAGCCTGCGCGTCCTCGCCGAACACGCGCGCTCCGCGACCATGCTCGTCAATGACGGAGTGTTTCCGTCTAATGAGAATCGTGGCTACGTGTTGCGACGAATCATCCGTCGTGCGGTCAGACACGCCTATTTGCTCGGTACGGAAAAGCTCGTGATGCCGTCGCTTTCTGCGACGGCGATTGAGATCATGCAGACCGCGTATCCCGACGTGAAGGCCAACAGCGACTTCATCCTCGGGGTGTTGACCAAGGAAGAGGAGCGATTCCGACAGACCTTGAAGACTGGGGTGTCGATCCTCGAAGGTGAATTGGGTTCGGGGACCACGACGCTCTCGGGTAGATCTGCGTTCCTCCTTCATGACACCTACGGTTTCCCCCTTGAATTGACACAGGAGATCACTCTCGAGCGAGGCGTGACCGTCGACGTCGACGGGTTCGAGCGAGAGATGGCCGCGCAACGCGAGCGAGCAAAGGCGGCCCGCAAGGGAGTCCAGAACGACGAAGAAGCAACCGCCGTATTCCGCGAGGTCGTCGAGCGCCACGGCACGACGGCCTTCGTCGGATACGACGAAGATTCCTGCGAAGCGACGGTGTTGGAAATCGTCGAGGTGGCCGGCAACGACGGGCTCTTGGACGTCGTGCTGGATCGAACCCCGTTCTATGCGGAAAGTGGTGGACAGGTCGGTGACACCGGCACGATCTCGACCGACGGAGGCTCGTTGACTGTCCTCGACACGACGTTCGCCCTTCCCGGACTTCGTCGACACCGTTGTCGAGTGGAATCGGGAACGGTCATGCCCGGCGAGCGCGCGCGAGCAGAAATCGACGTCGATGCGCGCAATGCGACGCGTCGCAACCACACTGCGACGCACGTCTTGCATTGGGCCCTTCGCCAGGTCTTGGGTGACCACGTGAAACAGGCAGGCTCGCTCGTGTCACCAGATCGGCTGCGTTTCGACTTCAGCCACTACGCACCGGTTTCGGCGGAAGAGATTGAACGAATCGAGCGGCTCGCGAATGGCCAAGTGCTTTCCAACGTCGCGACCGAGGCGTACGAGACGAGCAAGGACAAGGCGACCGCAGATGGCGCCATCGCGTTCTTCGGAGACAAGTACGGAGACACGGTTCGGGTGCTCCGAGCTGGAGCGTCATTCGAATTGTGCGGTGGAACGCACGTACGTGCAATGGGGGACATCGGCACCATCAAGATCGTCGCGGAGTCCTCGATCGGATCGAACCTCCGACGCATCGAGGCGGTGACCGGAGCGAACACGCTCGAATATCTGATCGATTCGACTCGCACCCTCGCGTCGGTCGCCGGAATGGTCGGTTCACCGGTCGACGGGTTGGCGGGTGCAGTGCGTCGCAAGCTGGACGAGATCAAATCACTCCAGGACGAGATCAAATCGCTCAAGTCCGCCCAAGCTCGCTCGCGATCCGGCGAAATCGCGGGCCGTCACGTCTCTGGCACCGTCGTCGAACGAGTCGACGGCATGAGTCCGGGCGATCTCCGAGAACTCGCACTTGCGGTGAGGGAGGATTCACGTGTGACGGTCGTGGTGCTCGGTGGAGTGACGGACACCAACGGTGTTGCCTTGGTTGCGGCGACGACGTCGGGTGTGAACGCTTCCGCAGGCGACTTGATCAAGGAAGCAGCGAAGTTGGTCGGCGGTGGGGGTGGCGGCAAAGGTGACGTCGCGACCGCGGGTGGCAAGAAGCCGGAAATGCTCGACGAAGCGTTGGAGTCGGTTCGGAAGCGAGTCAGGTCGGTCGTTGGCGAGTGACATGCGGGCGCTCGGGCTGGATCTCGGCACGAAGCGAATCGGAGTCGCAACGAGTGATACCAGCGGCCTGATCGCATCGCCACTCACGGTGCTCGAACGCACGGGGGATCGCGCGCGAGACCATCGAGCGATTGCCTCCCTCGTGGTCGAGGAGGAGGCCACCGTGGTCGTCGTCGGATTGCCCGTCTCGCTGTCGGGGGAGATCGGTCCTGCTGCGCAAAGCGTGCTCAGTGAAATTCGCGAGATGGCTAGCGTGGTCAAGGTGCCGATCGAAACCTATGACGAGCGTTTGTCATCGGTGACGGCAAACGAAATGTTGATGGAGCGCAAGATGAAGGCGCAGGCTCGTCGCCGCGTCGTCGACAAGGTTGCGGCAGCCGTGATGCTCCAGTCGTGGCTCGACCATCGCCGCAACCAGAACGTCACATGATCGATCCATTGTTGCGACCACCAAAGGTCGAACGGGAAACCGTCGACGATTGGAACGAGGATCCCTGGGACGATCCGCGACTGCTCAATGAGAATGGCGGAATCCAGAGTGAGGTGGCCGACCCGATATCCCTCGAGCCCTACCGCGACATCTTGCGGCTGGTCACACTCGTCGTCATTGCGCTCACGCTGGTCTTCGGTGCAGTCGCATGGTGGTACCTCCGTCAAGTAAACCCGCCAGGTGAAGCGACCGCGGCTGTGACCTTCACCGTCAATCAAGGTGACACGCTTTCGAGTGTGAGCAAGCGCCTCGAAGACGAGGGCATCATCTCGAGCGCTGGTGTATTTCGCTGGTACGTTGCGAGAAACGGAGGGGTCGTGCTCGACCCCGGCTTCTATTCGCTTCGGGCGCGGTCGCACATGGGGGACATCATGGCGATCTTGAACACGCCGCCCTCGATCACCTACTCGAAGGTGACCTTCCCCGAAGGCTTCACGATTGACCAGATCGCTCGACGTTTGGAGGACAAGACGAAGCGAATCACGGCCGCAGACGTGATGGCCGCGGTCGCTGATCCATCGATCGTCTCCACGCTGCGCCCCGACGGCGTCGCCTCGCTCGAGGGCCTTCTCTTTCCGGACACGTACTTGATATCGGGAGACGAAACCCCCACGCAGGTGATCCAGCGAATGGTTTCGCTGATGGAGGACGTCGCCGGGGCAGAGGGCTTGGCGGATTCGCAGACCAAGGTTGGCTACTCGCCGTACAAGGTGCTCATCATCGCATCGATGATCGAGCGAGAGGCGAAACTCGACGAGGACCGGGCGAAGATCGCGCGCGTCATCTACAACCGTCTGGAGGCCGGTATGCCGCTGCAGATCGATGCGACGTTGTTCTATGGCGCACCAGATGGCGCCACGTTCGCCGATGTGAAGGACCTAGAGGGGCCATACAACACGTACCTGAAGAAGGGCCTGCCTCCGACGCCGATCGCGAGTCCAGGACGGGCGTCGATCCGCGCTGCGTTGAACCCGGCGAACAATCCGTCTGCGTCAGATCCGCTGTGCGCGAATGTTCCCAAGCCGTGTCGCTACTTGTACTACGTGCTCGCCGACGCCGACGGTCGTCACGCATTCGCAGCGACGCTTGCGCAACATGAAGCCAACGTCGAAGCAGCTCGTGCTGCCGGTCTCCTCCCGTAGGTGTCTGTGATCCGCGCTGCTGTCATCGGTTCACCGGTGTCCCAAAGCTTGTCGCCAGCGATGCACAATGCGGTGTTCATCTCTCTCGGCATGGATGCACAGTACGGAGCACTCGACGTGGTGCCATCGGAATTCCCGAGAACTCTCGAAGGGCTTCGTCACTCAGACTACGTCGGCCTCTCGGTCACCATGCCGCACAAGGATGCTGCGTTCGCGTTGTGCGATGAACGAAGCTCGGTGGCGGAGCGCGTCGGAGCAGTGAACACGATCCACTTCAGGAACGGAATGGTGATCGGCCACAACACCGATGGGGCTGGCTGCGTCGGTGCACTCACGCGTCACGGGGTGGCGATTGCGGGTCAACGGTGTGTCGTTCTCGGAGCGGGCGGCACGGCCCGAGCCGTGATCGATTCCCTTGTCGCGAACGGCGCCCGCGAGGTGGTCGTGGTCAATCGGACCACTGCGAATGCGCGGCGAGCGGTTGAGGGCTTTGTTGCATGTCGTGTCGGAGACAGTACCGACGTGCGAGGCGCAGACATCGTTGTGAATTGCACTTCAGTTGGCATGGGTACGGCAGAGTCGCCACTATCACGAGCTGACCTGCAAGGAGTCGCCTGTGTGCTTGATGCGGTCTATCACCCATTGCGGACGAAGTTGCTGGACGATGCAGCCGCAACTGGGGCGACTGCCATCGACGGGCTGTGGATGCTCGTTCATCAGGCAGTCGAGCAACAACGCGTGTGGTTCGGCCACGACGCCGACTCGCAGTTGATGAGGCATGCGGCGATTGAAGAATTGTCTCGACGGGGGAGCGATCCGACGCTGTAGGTGGCGTAATTGAGCGCAGTCTGGTGAGAGGCGAACGGTAGCCTGATTACATGCTTCGATACCTGACGGCGGGAGAAAGTCACGGTCAAGCACTCGTGACCGTCGTAGAGGGTCTGCCAGCTGGACTGAAAGTGACCGCCGAGGACATTCAGGCGGAGCTGGGACGACGTCGACTCGGTTACGGCAGGGGCCCCCGCCAGCGATTTGAAGTCGACGAGATCGAACTCCTCGGCGGAATTCGCCATGGCCGGACGCTCGGTTCGCCAGTTGCGATCCTGATCAAGAACACCGAGTGGTTCCGTAGCGACGTGTGGCACGAGGAGATGTCGCCGGCCCCCGGTGCGACGAAGAAACCATTGACCCAACCTCGGCCAGGTCATGCAGACCTCTCGGGAATGCAGAAGTACGGTTTCGACGACGCCCGTGACGTTCTCGAGCGAGCGAGTGCGCGAGAGACCGCGGCACGAGTGGCCGCCGGAGCGCTCGCCAAGTTGTTGCTGCGTGAGATTGGGGTCGACATCCTGTCGCACGTGGTGCAGATGGGTTCCGCTCGGACAACGTCGATGAATCGCCCGACGATCGCCGATCTCACACGAGTCGACGAGTCGCCGGTGCGCTGCTTCGATGCGGGTGCCGAGGGGGCAATGATCGCCGAAATTGAGGCCGCCGCAAAGGACGGGGACAGCCTCGGTGGGATCGTCGAGGTGCTTGCCTACGGACTTCCGGTCGGTCTCGGAAGTTACGTGCATTGGGATCGCAAGATCGACGGGCTGTTGGCGCAGTCGATCATGAGCATTCAGGCGGTGAAGGGTGTGGAGATCGGCGATGGATTCGAGGTCGCTGGTCGCCGAGGAAGTGCAGCCCACGATCCGATCACGTGGGACGACTCGTCAAAGTCCTACCGACGAGAGTCGACGCTTGCGGGTGGAACCGAAGGCGGGATGACGACGGGAGAGCTGTTGGTCGTGCGCGCTGCAATGAAGCCCTTGGCGACGCTCAACCGCCCGACTTTGAAGACGGTGGATACTGCGACCAAGGAAGAGACGGTCAGTTTCAAGGAGCGCACCGACGTCACCGCGGTTCCTGCGATGGGCGTGGTCGCCGAAACGATGGTTGCGCTCGTGCTTGCCGCCGAGGCGCAACGCAAGTTCGGGGGCGACTCGGTGCGCGAATTTGTGACCAACGCTGCGGCCTTTGCCGACAGCATCAGGTAGAACGCCGATGGGCCAGGCCCCCGGCCACTTACACGCGCCTCGGGTCATCGTTCTCATCGGGTTGATGGGCTCGGGGAAGTCGAGTATCGGTCGGCGGCTCGCCCATTCATTGGGCGTCACTTTCTACGACACCGATGAGATGGTGGCCACCGCAACGAAGAAGTCCGTGAGGGAACTCTTTGCCGAAGGTGAGACGACGTTTCGTAGTCACGAGAGGGACGCGCTCCTCGACGCATTGAATCGTGCGTCCCAAGGGTCCGGTGTCGTGGCGACCGGTGGTGGTGTCGTCACTATCACCGAGAATTGCAAGGACATTCGCGATCGTGCCACCGATGTCGTGTGGCTCGATGCGGACATAGACGAACTCGTGGCGCGAACCGCAAATGGCGCGCATCGTCCGCTCCTCGATGGTGGGGCCCGTGGCAAACTTGAGGAGATGCAAACGGACCGCAAGCTCGCGTATCAATCCCTTGCCACGTTGACAGTCCCGACAAAGGGTCGCTCGATCGCCGCAGTGACCGAATACGTCGTTGCTCATCTCGGGGAAGACGCATCGTGAGCGTGCGGCGCGAGCGGGTTGACCTCGGAGACCGCTCATATGACGTCGTCATCGGCGACGGCGCATTGCAGGAACTTGGTTCGCTCCTTCCGGCCAACGCATCTCGGGCCGTGGTGGTCACTCAGCAGCATCTCCCCGTGAGCGTCCAACCGATACTTGAAAATCACGGCCTCAAGGTCGTCACGGTCGAGATCGGCGATGGGGAAGAGCACAAGAGTTTGGCGAGTATCGAAAAGATCATGCGGGTGTGTGCAGCTCATTCGATGACGCGTGGTGACGTCATCGTCGGTGTCGGAGGCGGCATGGTCACCGACGTCGCAGGTTATGCCGCAGCATCGTGGCATCGTGGAATCGCCGTCGTCCACGTGTCGACGACACTCGTCGGCATGGTCGATGCAGCGATCGGTGGAAAGACGGGAGTCAACATTCCCGAGGGCAAGAACCTCGTCGGTGCGTTCTGGCAGCCGAGCGGGGTGGTGTGCGACACCTCGACGTTGGCAACGCTCCCCGAACGCGAGCGCCGATGCGGATACGGAGAAATGGCCAAGTATCACTTCCTGACCGGCGACGATCTGTTGGCGATGGATCTCGCCTCTCGGATTGCTCGCTGCGTGCGGATCAAGGCCGACATCGTCTCTCGGGACGAGCGGGAAGGTGGGCTCCGTGCAGTACTCAACTACGGCCACACACTCGGCCACGCTCTCGAGATCGCCACTCATTTCTCGCTCGCCCATGGGGAGGCGGTTGCGGTGGGGTTGAAGTTCGCCGCGCTCCTCGCTCGTTCACTCGGAAGGATTGATGACTCTCGCGTTGCCTATCACGACGCGGTCATTTCGCAGGAATATGGTCTGTCGACCGCGATGCCAGGTGGACTCGTCGCGTCAGAACTCGTTGAACTGATGAAGCGTGACAAGAAGTCCAGTGGCGGTCTGACCTTCATGCTCGACGGTGCACGCGGTATCGAGATGGTGAGGGACGTACCCGAGAACAATGTGCTGGATTGCTTGAAGCTCATGGAAGTACGCTGAGGACATGGCGTCTCCGATCGTGGTCATCTTGAGCGGAGCGAACCTCAACCTGCTCGGTCAGCGAGAACCAGAGGTGTACGGCTCGATGACGCTCGACGATCATCTCGCCTCGGCTCGCGCCGCGGCAAAGAGTGCAGGAATCGAGATCGAACACGTGCAGGCCAACGATTCCGCAGGTCTCGTGGATGCGATCCACTCGGCGAGGGGTCGTGCAGCTGGCATCATCATCAATCCTGGAGCATTCACGCACTACGCGTGGAGCCTGCATGATGCGCTGAGTGCCTTTGACGGCGTCGTCGTCGAGGCGCACCTGTCGCAGCCGCAGGCCCGTGAGTCGTGGCGACACACCAGTGTGATCGCTCCGGTTGCCGACGGAACGATCAGCGGATTCGGTTCGCAGACCTATCCGCTCGCCGTTGCGGCGATTTCGGCGTTGCTCAAGCGATAACCGTGGGTCGGTTCGCGCCGATCGTCGTCAGCGCTCGACTGCGCGCGCTTCGAGTGCTGCTCGATGAATACGACTGTGATGCATTCCTCGTTGGTTCGCTCACCAACGTCTCTTATCTCACTGGCTTCACCGGTTCCGCAGGTATCGCTCTCGTGTCGCGCAACGGCGGCGTGCTGTGCGTGGATGGTCGATATGCGCTCCAGGCCGAGGAGCAGCTCGGCGCTTCGCAATGCGATCTCGACGTCCGTGTTGTGCGCACGTCGACCGCGATGAACGACGAGATTGCTCGAGCCATTGCGTCGCATTCGCGAGTCGGCTACGACGCGAACGATTTCAGCGTGGCCCAATTCGAGCCACTCGCGACCTTGGCGACACTGCATCGACGGGATGGTTTGGTCGGCGGTCTGCGACACATCAAGGACGACGCTGAGCTGGAGCGCATTGCCTTCGCGGCGTCGTGTGCGGACCAAGCCCTTGCTTTGCTGCCAGGGCTGCTCGAAGGGGCCATAGCCGTGACCGAGCGGGACATTCGAGACGAACTCGAGTATGAGATGCGCAAGGCCGGCGCGGATGGACCCAGTTACGAGACGATCGTGGCGAGCGGTGAGAATTCTGCGCTTCCTCATCACCGTCCGGGATCGAGGATGATACGAGAAGGGGACGCCCTCGTGATCGACGTAGGAGCACTCGTCGAGGGCTACCACTCCGACATGACTCGCACGTTTCTCGTCGGGGAATGCGCCCCCGAAATCCGGGCGATGTACGACGCGGTGCGCGATGTTCAGCAAGCGGCAGTCGAGATGGTGTCTCCCGGGCGCCGATGTGGCGACATCGATTCGTGGTGCAGGGACGAATTCGCACAACGCGGCTTTGCCGATCTTGTCGCACATTCCGTTGGTCATGGCGTCGGTTTGGTGATCCATGAGTCTCCGTGGCTGCGGTCCGGAGTCGACGATCAATTGCAGGCCGGCCAGGTGGTGACCGTGGAACCCGGGCTCTATCGTGGAGGGGTCGGTGGCGTGCGAATCGAGGATCTCCTTGTCGTGACGCAGACCGGACACACCGTCCTCACTCATAGCCCAAAGGAATCCCCGTGCCTGCAATCTCCACCAACGACCTGAAGAACGGCATCACACTCAACCTCGACGGAACCCTGTACACGGTCGTCGAGTTCCAGCACGTCAAGCCTGGCAAGGGTGGGGCATTCGTCCGTTCACGGTTGCGCAACCTGCGCAGCGGGAACATGTTGGACCGCACGTTCAATGCCGGCGTCAAGGTGGAGCAAGCGATCCTCGAGAAGCGAGACATGCAGTTCCTCTACAAGGACTCCGATGAGTACGTATTCATGGACACCGAGACCTATGACCAGGTGAACATCAAGCCTGTGGCGCTCGGGGATGCCGCCGACTACCTGATCGAGAACGCCGTCGCAATCATCGCGACATACGAAGGTGAGATCGTGAGCGTGGAGATCCCGGCTGCCGTCGAGCTCGAAATCTCGCAGACCGAGCCTGGCATCCAGGGTGATCGGGTCTCCGGGGCACGCAAGCCTGCGACTCTGCAGACCGGGAAAGTGATTCAGGTCCCATTGTTCATCAACATCGGTGATCGCGTGAAGGTCGATACGCGAACCGGTGATTACATCACCCGCGTCTAGGGATGGAGTCCGGGCGCCGAAATCGGCAACCAGCACACGACCCGCGTACGGACGCCCGTGAACGTGCTTTGCACGTGCTCTATGAGGCACGCGCAAAGTCACTGTCCGGACGTCAGGTGATCGAAGCGCAAGTTCTCCCGGTGGATGAGATGACTGCGGACATCGTCGGCGGGATCGACGACAATTGTCAGGACATCGACGCCCGGATTTCGAACCACGCAGTGGGTTGGACGCTCAGCCGTATGCCAGTGATTGACCTGTCCGTGCTGCGCATGGCTACGTTTGAACTGGTGTTCCGCCGAGCGGTGCCGACTGGGGTGATCATCAATGAGGCAGTCGAGCTCGTGAAACGATTCTCGACGGACGAATCGCCACGCTTCGTGAACGGCGTGTTGTCAGCGATTGCGCGCGAGGTGCGTCCACAGGAGAACTAGGTTCCTTTCGTGGTCAAACAGCGACGGGTCTCGTGGGCGTGGTGGCTGGGCTGTGCGTTTCTCGTCTGTTCATACGCGCTGTACATGGGGACGAAGACCGTGGAGATCCACCGGGGGCTCGGCACATCCGCTTACGACTTCGGGCTCTACGACCAGGGCATTTGGTTGCTTTCACGGTTTGAATCGCCGTTCGTCACCCTGATGGGGAGAAACCTCTTCGGTGACCATTCGTCGTTCATCCTGTTGTTTCTCGTGCCGTTCTACTGGTTCGATCCACCGACGTCGTTCCTCCTCGTCGTCCAGAGCGTGGTCATCGCCCTCGGAGCGGTTCCCTTGTTCTGGTATGCCAAGCGTCGGCTCCAGAGCGGCCCCTTTGCGTGCGTCATTGCCATGGCCTATCTCGTGCACCCTGCGGTGGTGTGGACGAATCTCGAGAACTTCCACCCGGACGCATTCCTCGGTCCACTCGTCGCACTCGTCCTCGTCTCGGCCGCTGAACGGCGGTGGCGCGTGTACTGGGTGGCGGTCGTACTCGCCCTGCTCGTGAAGGAGGACGTCGCCTTCGTCCTCGTTCCGATCGGGATGTTCCTTGCCTTTCGCGGAGAGAAGCGCAGGGGTGCGCTCACTGCAGCCATCTCGCTCGGCGTCATGGGACTGATGCTCCTCGTCGTCATGAGGTCTTTCACGGGTGTCGCTTTTCGCAATTCCTGGCGCATCCCATTCGGTGGATTTGGGGGATTCGCCCGGACCCTCGTGACGAAACCTTGGGATGTCGTCTCCCACTTGGTGAGTGACACTCGTCCGCGGTATCTCTGGCAGGTCTTTGCACCGATGGGCTTCGTCGCAATCCTTGCCCCGGGCGCGCTCGTGACTTCACTCGGCGTCGTCGGCGTCAATCTCGTCAGCACGTTTTGGTACCAGTACCAAGTGCAATACCACTATTCGCTCGTCATCGTCCCGTGTCTTTCCTTCGCCACGACGGAGGCCATATTTCGGATGAAGGTCGAATTTCGACGATCGTTGGTGTGGTTCGTCGGCTGCTGCGCCGTGGTCTGTGCGTACCTGTGGGTGCCACTCCCATTCGCTCGCACCGACTACCAGTCGTGGTCGCCATCGAGTCCGCAGGTCGTGGCGACCGCCGAGATGTTCGCGCTCATCCCTCGGGACGCATCGCTTGCCGCGTACCACCCGCTGACCGCCCAACTCGCACGCCGGCGGGAGGTGTATTCGTTCCCGAACCCGTTCCGACGTTCCCTCTACGGGCCGGATGTGTTCGCCAAGGGCGATCGATTGGATGCCGCCGACACCGTGTCCTACGTGATGTTGCCAACCTCGCTCAATCCCGATGACCAGGCTCTGTGGAACGAGGAGTCGGGAGCATTCGAGGAGGTCGGTCGAAACAGCTGGTGGGTGGTCTACAGGCGTCGGAGCTAGTGCTAGGGTTCAGCCCGACAAATAAGCGTCGTTAATCGAGCCCTGTGAGGTTCGAACGAAGGGAAGCAGCGTGAGTGGATCAGGACCGTCTGCGGTCACGGTGATGTCGGCAGACGACATCCGTCGGGCAATCAGTCGAATTGCCCATGAAATCGTCGAACGGAATCAGGGCGTAGACGACGTCGTCATCGTCGGGCTCCAACGGGGCGGCACGTGGATCGCAGAACTCCTCGGTTCGAGAATCGCGGAAATTGAACCACGTTCAGAGGTCGTGGTCGGAAAGCTCGACGTGAGCATGTTCCGAGATGACATCGGACTGCGCCCCGTCGTCCCCGGTGCCGTGAGCGCCATTCCCCGTGACGTCACTGGATCGGTCGTCGTGCTCGTGGATGACGTGTTGTACACAGGCCGCACAGTTCGCGCCGCACTCGAGGGGGTCAATGCCTTTGGTCGCCCACGCGCAGTGCAGCTAGCGGTGTTGGTCGATCGCGGCCACCGTGAACTGCCGATCCGTCCAGACTTCGTCGGTAAGAACCTTCCGACGCATCCGACGGACGACGTCGAGGTCAGTGCCGACGGAGTCGTCGTCTCGCAAGGTGGGGCGCGATGAAACACGTCAGATCGATCGACGAACTGGGTCTTGACGGAGTTACCCACTTGCTCGACCTAGCCGCGCACATGGCAGAGATCAATTCACGTCCCATTCCCAAGGTTCCAGCACTGCGCGGGAAAACCGTCGTCAGTTTGTTCCTCGAGGATTCGACGAGGACGCGGCTCAGCTTTGAGACTGCAGCAAAACGGCTGTCTGCGGAAACGATGAACTTCAGCGTGTCGACGTCGAGTGTGAACAAAGGTGAGAGCCTCCGTGACACGATCGAGACAATCACCGACATGGGCGTCGATGCGTTCGTCGTACGACACAAATCATCCGGAATACCGTGGCAGATCGCCCAGTGGACCCCTGCGTCGATCATCAATGCGGGGGACGGTGCCCACCAGCACCCCACGCAGGCACTTCTCGACTGTTACACGATTCGCGAAGCCTTCGGTTGTAGTGACCTGAAGGGTCTGACCATCGCGATCGTTGGCGACATTCGCCATAGTCGAGTCGCCCGCAGCAACGTAGCGGCGTTCACGATGCTGGGTGCGCGAGTGGTTCTCGTGGCGCCGTCGACGCTCCTCCCGGATGAGTCCCGACACTGGCCAGTCGAGGTGACGACTGACATGGATTCGATCGTCGGTGACGTGGACGTGCTGTACATGTTGCGCTTGCAGTCCGAGCGGATGGCGCAGGGCCTGATCCCACACCTCGGCGAGTATTCGACTCGGTTCGGTCTGACTCATCGGCGGGTGGGGGCACTGCGTCCCTCCTCCCGGATCATGCATCCTGGACCGATGAATAGGGGGGTTGAAATGCAAGTCGATCCGAGCGAGCTGTCGCAGTCGCTCATTCATCGTCAGGTTGCCAATGGAGTTTCAGTGCGGATGGCGGTGCTCTTCGCGGCCCTCGGCTCGAGCGGTGAGTCGACGTCTGTCCTCAAGGAGGTCGCATCGTGAGTATCGCGTACGTCAACGGCTCGGTAGTGACGGAAAATGGCGTCGAGTCGGCGTCGGTGGTCGTCGACGGTGGCACGGTGACGTCCATCGCCGGTCGTGTGTCTGCCGACGAAATCGTGGATGTCACCGGGTGTGTGATCCTCCCAGGGTTCGTCGATCTACACACGCACCTTCGGGAACCGGGCAAAGAAGAGGCGGAGACGATCGAGAGTGGCAGTCGAGCGGGCGCCCGCGGCGGCTACACGGCGCTCGTAGCGATGCCGAACACCAACCCGGCACAGGACTCGGCGCTTGTCGTCGAGTTCGTTCGTTCGCAAGGGAAGAAGTCCGGTTTCGTCGACGTCGTTCCGAGTGGCTGCATCACGGTCGGACGTCAGGGCGAGGCGCTGGCGCCGTTCGCGGAGATGCGAAACGTCGGCGTCACGCTGTTCACGGACGATGGAAATGGTGTGCAGGACCCGCTCCTCATGCGTCGTGCGCTCGAATATGCGCGCGACCTTGACGTCACGCTCGCACAGCATTGCGAGGTGTCTTCCCTGACGAAGGGCGCGGTGATGCACGAGTGCAGCTGTTCCACCGATCTTGGTCTTCCGGGGTGGCCCGCGCTCGCCGAAGAACTGATGGTGCATCGCGACATTGAACTCGTGCGACTAACCGGAGCGAAAATGCATTTCCTCCACTTGTCCACGGCGCGTAGCGTGGAGTTGGTGCGACGGGCAAAACAGGACGGATTGCCCATCACCGCCGAAGTGACTCCGCACCATCTCTCACTCACGAGCGAGGCGCTGCGGTCCTTCGACGCCACGTTCAAGGTGAACCCACCGTTGCGGTCGATGCAAGACATCGAGGCCCTGAAGGAGGGCGTCCTCGACGGCACGATCGACGCCATCGCGACTGATCATGCACCGCACGTTCGGCGCGAGAAGGAACTGCCGCTCGACCAGGCGCCTCCAGGGATGATCGGGCTAGAGACTGCTCTCGGGGTCGTGCAGGCGGAACTCAACCTGAGCCCTGCTCGGCTCGCCGAGGTGATGTCGATCAACCCAGCTCGCATTGCACGACTTGCCGAGCACGGACAGCGTCTCACTCGTGGGTGCGTCGCCAACTTGTGCGTCGTTGACATGAATGCGACGTGGTCGATAGATGGCTACGCGTTCGAGAGCAAGAGCACCAACACGCCGTTCGGCGGAAGGACTCTGCGCGGGAAGGTGCGTCACACGGTGTTTCGCGGACGGCCAGTAGTTGTCGATGGCGAGGTGGCGAAGTGACCGTTCGCGAGGGGGTGCTCGTTCTTTCCAACGGGGAAGTCTTCGAAGGTGAATTGCTCGGCGCGTCAGATGATGCGGTGGCGAGCGGCGAGGTCGTCTTCCACACGGGACTCACTGGATATCAGGAGGTGATCTCTGATCCTTCGTATGCGGGCCAGATGGTGACGTTCACGACGCCGCACATCGGCAACTATGGTTCGACGCCTCTCGATGACGAGGCGAAGCGCGTTCACGCGCGTGGCGTGATCGTTCGCGAATTCTCCCGTCGGAGGAGCAACTGGCGCAGTGACAACGACCTTGACGCATATCTGTCGAGGCACGGCGTCCGGGGGATCGGCGGTATCGACACGAGGCGTCTGACGCGAATCTTGCGCGATACCGGAGCGATGCCAGGAGCCTTCGGTGCCCGAAGTGTCGACGAACTCCTGAGGGTCGCTCGCGCCGAGGTTGGCACGAGTGGAGTTGATCTCGTCGGTCAGGTGACGACGACGACGCCGTATGAGGTTGGTTCAGGTCGATTCAAGGTCGTTGCATTCGACTTCGGAATCAAGTCGACGATCCTTGCGTGTCTCGCGGAGATCGCCACCGTTCGTGTCGTTCCCGCGACGACGACTCCCGACGAGGTGATGGCGATGTCCCCGGATGGCGTCTTCCTCTCCAACGGGCCTGGGGATCCCGAGGTCGTCGCTGATGCGCCACAGACGATCCGCACGCTCGTCGAGGGCGGTGCTGCGGTCTTCGGGATCTGTCTCGGTCACCAACTCCTGTCGCTCGCGCTCGGAGGAAAGACGTTCAAGCTGCCGTTCGGTCATCACGGGGCCAATCACCCCGTTCGTAATCTGCAGACGGGCCGCATCGAAATCACGAGCCAGAACCACAACTTTTGCGTCGATCCGCAATCGCTCGAGGGAATCGCCACGATCACGCACACGAATTTGAACGACCAGACGAATGAAGGAATGAGAGTGGTCGGTCATCGCGCGTTCAGCGTGCAGTACCACCCCGAGGCGGGTCCCGGACCTCACGACAGCAGATATCTCTTCGCGCAATTCGCCGACTTGATGGACGGTCGCTAGTGCCACGGAGAACAGATCTTTCGACGATCCTGATCATCGGTTCTGGTCCCATCGTCATCGGTCAGGCCTGTGAATTCGACTATTCCGGAACCCAGGCGTGTCGCGTACTGCGGGAAGAGGGCTATCGGGTCATTCTCGCCAACTCGAATCCGGCGACGATCATGACCGACCCTGACTTTGCGGATCGGACGTATGTCGAGCCACTCACCGTTGAGGTATTGAAGGCGATCATCGAGCGCGAGAAGCCCGACGCCGTCCTCCCGACGCTCGGTGGTCAGACCGCACTCAACCTCGCGATGGCACTCCATGCCGCGGGCATCGTTGGTGTCCCGGGGACGCCCGAATTGATCGGAGCGAACGCGGAGGCCATCGCGACGGCGGAGGACCGGGAGCAGTTCAAGCACGCAATGATCGAGATCGGCCTCAGTGTTCCACGAAGCGGAATCGCCCACTCGATGGAGGAGGCGGATGCGGTCGTGGCAGAGATCGGGCTGCCCGTGATCATTCGACCCGCCTACATCCTCGGCGGTCGCGGAACCGGAATCGCCCACACGAAGGAACAATTCGCCTCCGTCGTGGCCAACGGATTGAGCGCATCACCGATCAACGAGGTGCTCATCGAGGCGTCCATCGCCGGGTGGAAGGAGTACGAGCTCGAAGTCATGCGCGATCGCGCTGACAACTGTGTGATCATCTGTTCGATCGAAAACGTCGACCCGATGGGTGTCCACACGGGAGATTCGATCACCGTCGCCCCTGCGATGACGCTGTCGGACGTCGAATACCAAAAGATGCGCGACGCGGCATTTGCCTGCATTCGTCGGGTCGGTGTCGAGACCGGTGGCTCGAACGTCCAGTTCGCCGTCAATCCCGAGACGGGGGATCAGGTCGTCATCGAAATGAATCCGCGCGTCTCACGTTCGTCCGCGCTCGCGTCGAAGGCGACCGGCTTCCCGATCGCCAAGATTGCAGCCAAACTCGCCGTCGGGTACACGCTCGACGAGATCGCCAACGACATCACCAAGAAGACCCCGGCGAGTTTCGAGCCGACGATCGATTACGTCGTCACCAAGGTGCCGCGATGGGCATTCGAGAAGTTCCCCGGTACCCCGGGGGTGCTCGGCACACAGATGCAAAGTGTCGGTGAGTCGATGGCGATTGGTCGGACCTTCACCGAGAGCCTCCAGAAGGCTCTGCGATCACTCGAAAATGGTCACCTCGGATTGAATTGCGATCCATCGGAGGTCGCGTACTCCGCCCATTCGGATGCCGACATGTTGGCGATGATCGCGGTGCCAACTCCCGAGCGCCTCTTCCAGGTCGGCGAATGCCTGCGACGGGGACTCTCGCTCGAGTCCGTCTACGACTCCTGCAAGATCGACCCGTGGTTCCTCGACCAGATGCTCATGATCATCGAGGAACGCCATCACCTGGCAGACGTGCGTCCGAACTCGCTCACTGCGAGTCAATGGAGACGGGCGAAGCGCCTCGGTTTCTCGGATGCCCAGCTTGCGTACTTGTGGAAGGTCCCGGAGGCTCAGGTGCGTCAATTGCGGCTCGCCGCAGGGGTGATACCGACGTACAAGGCCGTCGACACCTGCAGCGCCGAGTTCTCCGCGCAGACCCCGTATCACTATTCGACCTACGAGGACGAAAGCGAGGTCCGCCCGGCTGATAAACCACAGGTGATCATCCTCGGTAGCGGTCCGAATCGCATCGGCCAGGGAATCGAGTTCGACTACTGCTGCGTGCATGCAAGTTTCGCGCTCCGCGATGCTGGGTTCGAGACGATCATGATCAACTGCAATCCGGAGACGGTCTCCACGGACTACGACACGTCCGACCGGTTGTACTTCGAGCCGCTCACCCACGAGGACGTGATGAACGTGATCGAAGCGGAGGTCGCGACGTCGGGCCGTGAGCCCCGCGTGATCGTTGGGCTCGGTGGGCAGACTCCGCTCAAGCTCGCCGGAAAGATTCCGGCGCACCTTGTGGCTGGAACGTCGCCCGAATCGATAGATCTCGCGGAGGACAGAGAAAAGTGGAACGCCCTCTGTCAGGCACTTGACATCGAGCAACCCCCGGGAGGAACCGCACTCACGGTCGAGGAGGCGCTTGCCGTCGCGGGGCGCGTCGGGTATCCCGTTCTCGTTCGTCCGAGTTACGTCCTCGGAGGTCGGGCGATGCAGATTGTCCACGACGAGTCGCACCTGCGTCGAGCGATGGCAGAGATGGCGGCCGCTGGAAGTCTCGGTCGCGAGGGCGGACTCAGTGCGGAACGACCAGTCTTGATCGACCGGTTCCTCGATGATGCGACCGAGGTCGACGTTGATGCGATTCGTGACGCAACTGGAGAGGTGCTCATCGGCGGTGTGATGGAACACGTCGAGGAGGCAGGGGTGCACTCAGGAGACTCTGCGTGCGCGATACCTCCACCAACGCTCGAGTCCTGGATCATCGAGATCATCGAGTCGTACACGAAGACGATCGCTCACGCACTTGACGTGCGCGGATTGATCAACGTCCAGTTCGCCGTTGCCGGGAGCAAGGTGTACGTGATCGAGGCCAACCCTCGCGCCAGCCGGACGGTGCCGTTCGTCGCCAAGGCGACCGGTGTGCCCCTCGTCAAGGTCGCCTCGCGAGTGATGCTCGGTGCCACGCTCGCGGAACTGCGATCGTCCGGACTCCTTCAGCCACCGGTCAACAACGGACATGTTGCAGTGAAGGAAGCGGTGTTGCCGTTCAACAGATTTCCTGAAGTCGACACCGCGCTCGGCCCGGAGATGCGCTCGACGGGTGAAGTGATGGGGATCGACTCGTCCTTCGGTCGGGCATTCGTCAAAGCCGAATCTGCTGCAGGAAATGAAATCCCGACGACCGGCACGGCATTCCTTTCGCTGAACGACCGGGACAAGCCAATGGGCCTCGCAGTTGCCAAGCGACTGCGGGAGCTCGGCATGGGAATCGCCGCCACGCGCGGAACGGCCGAATATTTGAAGAAGTTCGGCCAAGACGTCGATCGAGTCGTCGGCAAGGTCTCGGAGGGGGCGGCGTCGACCGACGACGACGCAGTGGAGTTGATCCGACGGGGTGAGATTGCTCTCGTCATCAACACACCGCGCGGTCGTGGATCTCATCGCGACGGTGAGGCGATCCGTAAGGCGGCAAACATCTGCCGGGTGTCCTCGGTGACGACCATCAATGCAGCCCTCGCGGCCGTCCAAGGTCTCGTCGAGCAGCGTCAGCGAGCACTCGGCGTGAAGTCCTTGCAGGAGTATCACGAGCGGTCGTGACGAAGATGGCTGAAGTGCGAGTCGGATCGGTGTCGCTTCGGCACCCCGTGATGACGGCATCGGGAACCGCCGGCTACGGGATCGAACTTGGGCGTTACTTCGACTTGTCGAGCATCGGTGCGGTCGTCGTGAAGTCGCTCGCGCACTTCGCGTGGGCGGGGAATCCGGCTCCGCGGCTTGCACCTGTGCCCGGCGGGATGCTGAATGCCGTCGGCCTGCAGGGTCCAGGGATCGCCGAATGGAGCGCACACGGGCTCGTCGACCTCGAACGAGCAGGGGCTCGAGTTGTCCTCAGCGTCTGGGGTTTCTCCGTCGAGGACTATGTGCGGGCAGCCGAACTCATCGCCCCGATCGCAAGCCGACTGGCCGCCGTCGAAGTCAACTTGAGTTGTCCGAATATCGAGCACGGCTCGACTGGGTCGTCACACGAGATGTTCGCCCACAATTCGGACTTGATCGCTGCAATCATGCGTGGGATGTCGGTCGCTGGCACCCCGCTGTGGGCAAAGTTGAGCGCCAACACGAGCGAACTCGTAGCAATGGCGCGTGCGGCACGTGATGCCGGGGCGGAGGCGGTCACCCTGATCAACACGATGCGGGGCATGTCGTTCGTCGAATCAGGGCTGAGACCGTCGCTCGGAAACGGTGCGGGTGGGCTGTCCGGTCGGGTCATCCATCCGATCGCGCTGCGCGCGGTCTATGAAGTCCATGCTGCGTTGCCCGGTCTGCCCATCATTGGAGTGGGAGGCGTCACGACGGGCCTCGAAGCCCACGCGATGATGGCGGCGGGCGCGTCTGCCGTTCAGGTGGGTACGGCGACGTTCGCCGATCCGCGCGCATGTGCACATGTTCGTGACGAGCTCGACGAGTGCGTGCGAGCAGAGGGACTCCGCGAGTGGTCGGCGCTCGTCGGACGTGCGCACGGAGGCAGTCCTCGCTGAGAGTGCGGGAGTAAACTCGATACATGGCAGGTGGCGCAACACTCGATATCGAGTCGTTGCGGAATGGGTTGGTCTCGATCCAACGCGAGATCGCCACTGGGGTTACGACGATTCGTCGTGTCCTCGAGTCAACCGACGACGTTCATCGGTATTTGTACATCGTCAAAGCGCTCGAAAGCGTTCCCGGGGTGGGAAAGGTTCGCGCGCGGGCAATCCTCGCCGACCTCGGCGTTGCGGAACACACGCGGTGTGGTGACCTCACGTCGAACCAGCGTCGTGAGATCTGCGAGCGAAGCGGGCAATCGGCGTGAGCGACGGCCTCATCATCGTCGTGTCCGGACCGGGAGGAGTGGGCAAGAGCACGATCGTCGAGGCTCTCGTGAGGCGTGACCCGCAGTTATGGCTGTCGCGATCGTGGACGACGCGCCAGCGTCGACCGGGGGAGTCCCCCGATGCATATCGCTTCGTCTCGCGCGAGGAGTTTCAACACCGCATCGACGCGGGGGGATTTCTCGAGTGGACTGAGTTCATTGGCAATCTCTACGGCACCCCGTCGCCGGAACCCCCAGTCGGTTCCGACATCGTCCTCGAAATCGAGGTTGATGGCGCGCAACAGGTCAAGCGCCAGCATCCGGGAGCGCTCCTGATCTTCGTCCTTCCGCCGACTCGCGAGGAGCAGCGCAGCCGACTGGTTGGTCGCGGTGATGCCGATTCGAAGGTGCATGAGCGCCTGCGAAAGGCCGAGGAGGAGGAGCCCGTCGGACGGGCCCTTGCCGACCACGTCATCGTCAACGACGACCTGGACGCCACGATCACGGAAATGCTGGCGTTGATCAGCGATGAACGAGCCCGCCGCCGCAGATAGAGTGCTCTTCGGCCTATCGGGCCCCCGCACGGCGAAAGGACACCCATGACCGGTGACGACACGATGATGAACCCGACACTCGAGGGATTGATGGATAAGGCCCAGTCGAAGTTCGCCCTCGTCACGCTCTCGGCTCGTCGTGCCCGCGAGATCAACTCGTACTTCAACCAGTTGGGTGAAGGACTCGGCACCATGGTCCCACCTCAGGTCAGCTCGACGTCGCGTAAGCCGTTGTCGATCAGTTTTGAAGAGATTGCAGCCGAGAAGATCAAGAGCGTTCCGCTTTCGGTCTACGAGGAACTCGAGGCGGAGCTCGATGCCGAGATGCTCGACGCCGCTGTCGAAGACGTCATCGCGGAGTCGAGCGAGGCCGAAGCTCCCGTGGCCGAGGCCGACGCACCGACTGAATAGGTTCGACGTCGAGCGCTCGACCATGACGGCGCTACAGGGTAAGAACGTCGTTCTCATCGTTTCCGGTGGGATCGCGGCATACAAGTCGGTCGAAGTCTGTCGGCGCCTTGTCGACCTCGGTGCGCATGTCGCCCCGATCATGACGAGTGACGCAGAGCACTTCATCGGCAAGACGACGCTTTCGGCACTCGCTTCCGAACCCGTGCGAACCACACTGTGGGACGATGCCGATCCGATCCCGCACACTCGGCTCGCCCAGCGTGCTGACCTCATCGTCGTCGCGCCGGCGACGGCTCGATTGATCGGGTCATATGCGGCGGGGATCTCGAGCGACATGGCCGTCGCAACGTTGGTCGCCACCCGGGCGCCGGTGTTGGTCTGTCCTGCGATGCACACGGAGATGTGGGAGCACGCGGCAATCGTCGAGAACATCGCGACTCTTCGTCGCCGAGGTGTGACCGTCCTGGAGCCCGCCATTGGTCGACTCGCCGGAGGTGACGTCGGTGCGGGTCGGCTCGCCGAGCCTGAGCAGATCGTCGCCGAAGTGGAGCGGATGTTGTCGCCCGGTGACATGTCCGGTTTGAACGTCGTCATCTCGACCGGCGGGACTCGGGAACCCATCGATGCCGTGCGCGTAATCGCAAACCGGTCGTCGGGAAAGCAGGGGATCGCCATCGCACGTGAGGCGATCGCGCGAGGTGCCAAGGTGACGCTCGTATCGACTGTCGAAGTGGCGAGTGAACCTGCGCTCGAAGTCGTCGCAGTCGAGACGGCGGACGAGATGCGCGAGGCGATGGGGCGTTATGCATCCGGAGCCGACGTGGTCGTGATGGCAGCTGCCGTCGCAGATGTCCGGCCGGCTCGCTTCGCCACCGGAAAACTGAAGAAGGACCCGACGACCGGGCGAATCGACGGTCTTGATTCGATCGACCTCGAACCAACGGCAGACATCCTCGCTGGTCTTGGCTCGACTAAGTCGGCTGGGCAGGTTCTGGTTGGCTTCGCTGCGGAGACCTCAGACCTCGTCGTGAACGCTGCAGCGAAACTCGAACGCAAAGGGGCGGATCTGATCGTCGCCAACGACGTCTCCCAGCCGGGCGTCGGATTTGGGCATGGAACCAATGCCGTGACTCTCGTCGCACGGGACGGGCAGGTTCGAGAGGTCGCACTGGCCGACAAACGGTTGATTGCCCGTGAAGTCTTGAACGAGGTGGTTCGGATCAGAGGGTTGCGAGCGAACTAGTCTTGCCTCGTTGTTGTGGGCGTCCGCCCGCACGAACGCAGGAGATGTCGTGAGAAAATTCACCTTTACTTCCGAGAGCGTGACCGAAGGTCACCCGGACAAAATGGCCGATCAGGTTTCTGACGCGGTCTTGGATGCCATCCTGACGGAGGATCCAAACGGTCGTGTGGCGTGCGAGACGTTGCTCACGACGGGACTTTGTGTTGTCGCAGGTGAGATCACCACGTCGGCATACGTCGACATTCCCAAGCTCGCTCGCGAAGTGATCAAGGACATCGGCTACGACAACGCGCTCTATGGATTCGACGGCAATACGTGCGGCGTCATCGTCTCGATCGATGAGCAGAGCTCGAACATCGCTCAAGGAGTCGACAAGAGCGAAGAGATTCGCTCGGGGAAGAGTGCCGAGGATCGACTCGACACGCAGGGTGCAGGCGACCAGGGAATGATGTTCGGTTATGCGTGCAACGAGACCAAGGAGCTCATGCCGTTGCCGATCTGGGTTGCTCATCGAATGGCTGAGCGCCTTGCCGACGTCCGCAAGTCGGGCGCGATTCCGTACCTTCGTCCGGACGGCAAGACCCAAGTGACGTTCGAATACGAAAACGGCAAGCCGGTTCGTCTTTCCACCGTCTTGATCTCGACGCAGCACGCCGACGGCACGCCACGCGACACGGTCATTCGTCCTGACCTCATCGAGCAGGTGATCAGACCGGTCGTCCCCAAAGAGTTCGCTGGCGACAACTATGCGGTGCACATCAACCCGACCGGCGAGTTCGTCAAGGGTGGCCCGCACGCCGACACCGGTCTCACCGGTCGCAAGATCATCGTCGACACCTACGGCGGCATGGGGCGTCACGGTGGCGGCGCGTTCAGTGGTAAGGATCCCTCGAAGGTGGACCGTTCGGCCGCGTATGCGGCGCGTTGGGTCGCCAAGCACGTGGTCGCGGCAGGCGCTGCCGAACGCTGTGAGGTGCAAGTCGCTTATGCCATCGGCATGGCGCAGCCGATCAGCATCCTCGTCGAGACGTTCGGCACCAACACGGTCGACGAACTCGCGATCGAAAAGGCCGTGCGCGATGTCTTCGACCTGCGTCCCGCGGCGATCGTGAGGGACCTCGACCTGAAGCGTCCGATCTACCGCAAGACGGCGGCGTATGGACACTTCGGCCGAGAGCGCTCCGAATTCACGTGGGAGAACTTGAGCAAGTTGACCGAGTTCGCCTCCGCGCTGAAGCTCAAGTAGCCGTCACTGGGTGAGCCGCGAACGCCCTCCTCGTAGGGTGGCGTCGTGATCGTCCGCGTGCTGCCTGACGTCTCGGGCATCGACAAGGTCTTCGACTATCGCGTTCCCGAGTCTTTGGTGGACTCGATCGGGGTCGGAGACCGTGTTCGAGTTCCACTCAATGGCAGGAGCGTTGCGGGTTGGGTACTGGAAGTTCTCGAATCCGAAACAAGCGTGCTCCCATCAAAGCTCCTCGACGTGTCCAAGTGGTCGAGCAAGGGCCCATCATCCGACGTGATTGACCTCGGACGGTGGGCGGCGCGACGCTATGTCGGTCGGCTCCGCAGTGTGTTGTCTCCGGCGACAGCCGACACCAACGTCGCAACGTTGCCGAACGCTCAGTATTCCTCAGCACGAGTCGCGGCCGAAACTATCGACCAGGGCGCGAAGGATGCCGCATCTCGATCTGGGGTGACGCTCTTGGTTCGTGGACCGCTCGTCGACTTGACGACGATCGTCGCCGGGATACACCACGCAGGGCCCGCCATCGTCGTGATGCCGACACAGGCGAGGGCGAGAGGACTCGCCGCTGCGATGCGTCGGGTCGGACTCACGACCGCCGTGTATCCCGATGAGTGGGCTCGGGCGGCCGGTGGAGTGGACGTCGTCATCGGAGCGCGAGCAGCAGTGTGGGCATCGGTACCGAATCTGGCGGTTCTCGTCGTCATCGACGAACACGATGAGTCCCACCAAGAGGAACGCATGCCGACGTGGAATGCACGTGAAGTCGCCATAGAGCGGGGAGTGCGTGCAGGGATACCGGTACTGCTCACATCAGCTGTTCCGAGTTGCATTGCGACGCAACGCGCGCAAACGGTTGATTCGCAAGATGAAAGATGGGGCTCGGGCTGGCCGAATGTTGTCGTGCTGGATAGGACGAGGGACGAACGATGGGGCTCGTCATTGTTGTCGAGCGAAGTGATCGAAGCGATTCGTGATCGGGCTCGTCGTGTCGCACTGATCTTGAATACCAAGGGAAGGGCCCGTCTCGTCGCGTGTGGTACGTGTCGTCGTGTCGTGCGCTGCACTTCCTGTGATGGCGCAATGGGCATGGACGAGAATGGGCATCTCGCGTGTCCGAGGTGTGGGGAGTCGCGGCCAGGGGTGTGTGCTGAATGTGGCTCTCTCAAGATGGCGCTCGTTCGTCAGGGAGTGTCGCGCGTCCACGAAGACGTCGCGAAAGCTGCGGGTGTGGCCATCGATGGAGTCACGATGGTGACCGCTGGAGCGTCGCGTGAATCGTTGCAGCACGCCAACCGACTCATCGTTGGTACGGAAGCGGTACTCCATCGGGCCCGCGACCTCGACGACGTCGTCCTGCTCGACATCGATTCTCACCTTCTCGCACCCCGCTATCGGGCCGCGGAGTCAGCGATGGCATTGGTGGCGCGCTCGGCGTGGGCAGTCTCTCGGAGCGGGAATGGTCCGCGGGTGTTCGTGCAGACGCGCGACGCAAGTCATCCCGCGCTCCGTGCGCTTTCCGAGTCCAACATCAAATCGTTCCTCGATCACACCATCGAGCAGCGTCGTGAGCTCCAATTGCCACCGTTTTCCTCTCTCGTTGAGTTGAGCGGCGAGGGAATCGACCGTGCCGAGGCCGCACTGCGCAGGGACATGCTCGTGAACGTGGCGAGGATGGATGGCACGACGCTGCTCGTGAAGGCAGCGACTGATTCCCAACTCGACGAGTCTTTGGCGGCTGCGGGGATCGGGCCCGGTGGTGACGTCAGGGTCGCCCGAGATCCGCTCGGGGCGTAGGGGTCACACCGAGAACCCGAAATCCACGTTTGCTCGTCGCGCGCTCAACATCACATCCACGTTCACCGAGCCACACGGCAAGGGAGTCGGCACCCAGATTGCGGTTGACGACGAGCCATGCCGTGGCACCGTCGTTCAGTCGGCTGAGCCACGTCGACAGGAGAGCGTGGAGCTCGGTCTTGCCAATTCGAATGGGTGGATTCGACCAGATGGCATCGAATCTGAGACCCGGTTCGATGTCATTGGAAAGACAGGCGACGATGTTGGTGAGCCCGTTCCGCTTCGCATTCAGTCGGCACAGTTCCACCGCGCGAGGGTTCACGTCGACCGCGAATACCGTCGCATCAGGTGAGCGAGCGGCGAGTGCGAGTGCGATCGCGCCACTGCCACAACCCAAATCAAGGAGATTCCCCCGTGCGGGAGGACGAGGGACAGCGTCAAGGAGGATTTCAGTCCCGATGTCGAGCCCCCTACGGGCGAAGACGCCACGATCGGTTGCGAGCGTCACCGTTCGACCGTCGACGACGAACGTGAAAGACGACTTCGGCTCGTCGCCCGTCGGTGGAGTGGGAGAGAAGTAATGGTCGGTTCCCATCGCGTGGATAGCCTTACACGCAATGGCTGACACGGCGAACATGCCTCCCGAGCAGGGCGCGATCAGGGTGTTTGGCGACCCCGTCCTCGAGCAGGTTGCCGCCCGCATCGAGAACGTTGACGGCAAGTTGATTTCACTCGCAGAAGACATGTTTCGGGCGATGTACGAAGCACCCGGACTCGGGTTGGCCGCGCCTCAAATAGGTGTCCAGCGGCAGATCTTCGTCTGGGACATCGACGACAACCCACAGGGGATCATCAATCCCACGATCGTGGAGTCCTCGGGCGAATGGGTGTACGACGAAGGGTGTCTGTCGATCCCCGGAATGTACGTCGAGATGTTGCGTCCGCGGCGCGTCCTCGTCCGGGGAATTTCGTTGGATGGCGACGAGGTCGAATTCGAGGCCGATGAACTCTTGGCCCGACTCTTTCAACACGAAATTGACCATCTGAACGGAGTGTTGATGTTCGATCGCATGACACCTGACCAGCGAACCGAGGCGCTCAGGGTGTACGAGTCGCGCGACGTGAGACCGACGGCGGAGCCCATTCACCTGCGGTTGTCGTGACGATGCTCGCTCCGATGCCGAGCGGCACCCCGACGACGGTCGTGTATGCCGGAACACCCGACGTTGCCGTTGGTCCGCTCCGAGCGATTCATGGGGCTGGTTTTCATGTGGCATGTGTTCTGACGGGAATCGACAAGCGACGGGGCAGGGGAAACGAGACGACGCCGAGCCCAGTGAAGGTTGCCGCAGCTGAACTCGGCATCCCCGTCGTCCACGACGTTGCCGAACTCACGGCATACGCCGGGCCGAACGCCCTCGGTGTGGTCGTCGCGTATGGATCCATGATTCCTCATGCGACGTTGAGCGTTTTGCCTATGGTGAATGCGCACTATTCGCTCCTCCCGAGATGGCGCGGGGCGGCTCCTGTGGAGCGTGCGATCCTCGCCGGTGATGCGACGACCGGCGTCTGCATCATGAGGGTGGTCGACGAACTCGATGCGGGCGAGGTCTTTGCTCGTCGTGAACTGTCGATCGGTGATCACGAGACCGCCGATGAACTGCGTGGGCGACTGGATGCCGTCGCACAGGATCTTCTTGTCACGACGTTGCGCCGCGGAGAATGGGTCGGGCAACCGCAGGAGGGAGACGTGGTGTATGCCCGCAAGATTCTGACGATTGACCGTCGTATGACATGCGAAGACGCACAGCGCGAAGCTCGCCGAATCCGAATCGGGGGAGCCTTTGTGACAGTGGGTGGCAGACGTGTGCGCGTGCTCGCGGGTTCAGCCACCGTTACAGGAGGTGCGAATCGCACGATGACTCTCGAGAACGGCAAGGTCGTCCTCGGCTGTTTGCGCGGTTCCGTCGTGTGTCATGTTGTTCAGCCGGAGGGCCGCTCTTCGATGAGTGCAGTCGACTGGTGGCGAGGACTCCAGAGTCCAGACGCGGTGGTCATCGACGATGAATAATTCGACCTTTCGAATGGGTGTGGTCGAGGAATTCGACGAACATGTCGGTCTCGGTTACATAGACAGTGCTGGTGAAAGGTACTTGTTTCACTGTGTGGAATTGGTCGACGGAACACGCTCGATCGCGGTCGGGACGAAGGTTCGGTTTGTGCCCGTCGTTCGATTCGGCAATCGTGAGGCGAGTGCAGTCATGGCGACGAACTGAGGATACTTAGGCGCCCGTCCCCTTGATCTGGACGAACGCCAAGCGAATATTGGCAAGGGCGTCGGTAAGGGTCGTGTGCTCGTCCCCGAGGCGCGGACCGAGGCCTTCCACAACGCAGGCCACGGCATCGATCGCGAGTGCCGCATCGGCGAGCCGTGGTGGCTGGGACGAGAGGTGGATCGCGGCGAGCTCATACAGCCCCATGACGTGGTTCACGACGACGACATTGGCTGGAACCTCGCCGATTCGTTGGCGGGCCTCGGCGAGTGCCGCCTGGGCGTCGTCGATCTGGTCGGATGAGTCGGTGGGATCGGCGTTCATCGTGGCTACGCTATTGGGCGAAGTGGAGGACTCGTCCTCCCACCTAACCACAACGATTCCCATCCACTGGCTTGTCGGTCAGCGCGGAGGGTGAGTGCGTCTGGGTCTTTGCGAAGGGCTCGTGAGAGCCGTGCGCCGAGGCTCGTCGCCCGCGCCCGCGAAGGTCGACAAGTCGCCACAAACAGGAGGCGACGCCACTTGCACAGAAGAGTACGGCCATAGCACCGCCAGTTCAGGAACCACGGTTCAACGATCGAATCCGCGCACGCGAAGTTCGTTTGGTTGACGCCGACGGTTCCCAAGTTGGCATCGTCAGCATCGCAGAGGCCTTGGATAGGGCACGGGCTGCAGATCTCGATCTCGTCGAGGTCGCGGCTCAGGCAAGTCCACCCGTGTGTCGCATCATGGACTACGGGAAGTTCCGATACGAGGAATCTCAGCGACTGAAGGAATCCCGCAAGAAGACCGTTCAAATCACCATGAAAGAGGTGAAGTTCAAGCCGAAGATCGGGAAGGCCGACTTCGACACGAAAGTTCGCCACATGCAGCAGTTCCTCGCAGAGGGGCACAAGGTGAAGGTCACGTTGCAGTTCCGCGGACGAGAAGTTGCACACCCTGAACTCGGCAAGAAGATCCTCGATGCGGTCATCGAGCAACTTGGTGAGACAGCACGAGTCGACACGCACGCCAGACTCGAGGGTCGCAACATGACGATGGTCCTCTCGCCTGAGAAGAAGGCAGCGCCGAAGAAGAAGTCAGACACAAAGCCACAGGAAGCACAAGCGACCGAGGCGCCAGACAGCACACGACAAGAGCAATAGGAGAGACACGACATGCCAAAGATGAAGACCTCCAAGACCGCTGCCAAGCGGTTCAAGAAGACAGGCACGGGCAAGCTGCGCCGTCAGCAGTCGATGCGCCAGCACCTGTTCGAGCACAAGCCCTCGACACGCACTCGCCGACTCGACGGTTCCGTCGACGTCCACTCTGGGGACGTCAAGAAGATCAAGCGCCTCTTGGGCGAGCGATAGACCAACAGCGATCTGACATCAACGACGAAAGGACGAAGACATGGCACGAGTAAAGCGCGCAGTACATGCAAAGAAGAAGCACAAGGCGATCCTGGAGAAGGCCAAGGGTTACTACGGTGACCGCAGCCGCACCTTCCGTTCCGCCAATGAGCAGGTCCTCCACTCCGGGCAGTACGCATTCCGCGACCGCCGCGCGAAGAAGGGTGAGTTCCGCAGCCTGTGGATCCAGCGCATCAACGCTGGCTGCCGCCAGAACAACTTCTCCTACAGCCGATTGATTGCCGGCTTGTCGAAGGCCGGGGTCGAGGTGGATCGCAAGATCCTCGCCGACCTCGCGGTCAACGACGAGGCAGCATTCGCCAAGTTGGTGGAGACTGCAAGGGGAGCGCTCGTCTGAACGACGGACTCCTTTCCTTTTCACATCCACGAGTTCAACGACTGCGGCGCCTAATCGGGCGCCGCAGTGCTCGTTTGGAGGAAGGTTTCTTCGTCGTCGAAGGTCCAACGCTGATTGCCGAGGCCATCTCGGCCGGTTGGAGCATTGCAGAAATCTTCACGAGCGATGACGGGATCGCGTTTCCGGGGACGGATGCGCAACTCTTCGGTCTGCAGCGCGGCGTTCTGGAGCGCATCTCAGATACTCAGTCACCTCAACCGGCGCTCGCGATCGTTGAAAGAACCTTGCGGGACTGGACTCCTGAGGCCAATGGGTGGGTCGTGTGGTGTGAGCAAGTAAGCGATCCTGGAAATCTCGGAACCATCTTGCGGTCCGCAGAAGCCTTCGGTGCATCTGCGGTCTTGCTCAGCGAGGGAAGCGTCGATCCGACGAACCCCAAGGTCGTTCGCGCATCGGCGGGTGCTGTGTTCCATGTTCCAGTCGTCGAGGACACTTCGCTGGACGTGGTTCGCAACGCTGGCTACCAAGTCGTTGCTACCTCGTCCCACAATGCGGGTCGTTGCGTGCCCCTTGAGGACGCCGACTTGTCGGGGAAGGTGTGTCTCGTGATGGGTAACGAGGCCCGTGGGCTCGAGGAATCTTTCGAGGCCGACGTGTGGGTGACGATCCCGCATCGCGGAAGAAGCGAGAGTCTCAACGTTGCGATGGCCGCGACGCTCATGTGCTTCGCAACTGCAAATCAACATTCCCGCACCACCGACAACGAGTAGCGTTGAGAGGGGTATGAGCGGCTCAGCACCAGCGTCACTCCGCGACGAGGTAGTTCGCGCTCGTGATGCGGCGCTTGCGGCGATTGCCGAGGCAACTGATTCGGCATCGTTGCGGAAGTGCGCAGCTGATCTGGCGAGCAAGAAGAGCACGTTGAATGCCGTACGAGCCAAGCTCGGCAAGATCACCGACGCCGCCGAGAAGAAGCTCGTCGGGCAGGCTCTGAGTGAGGCTTCAGTGACGATCGAGTCCGCCCTTTCGGCCCGTGAATCCGAATTGTCATCCCAGGAGTTCGCCGCTCAGGTTGCTCGCGAGCGGATGGACCTCACGGAGCACCTGGTCGCGCCGCAGTGGGGTGCTGCACACATCGTCACTCAGGCAACCGAGCGACTCGAGGACGTGTTCATTGGCCTCGGTTTCCAGATTGCCGAAGGTCCAGAAGTCGAAACCGACTTCTACAACTTCGAAGCACTCAACATGCCCGCGTCGCACCCGGCACGGAGCGAGTTCGACACAATGTTTATCGAGCCATTCTCGGATCAGCACGAAGCAAATACGGTCCTCCTGCGGACGCACACTTCTCCGGTGCAGATCCGCGTGATGCAATCCTGGAAGCCGCCGATCTATGCGATCATGCCCGGTCGAGTGTTTCGCCGTGACACCCCCGATGCCA